>JBOGLD010000289.1:0-6249 GCA_050745885.1 Terriglobales bacterium | reverse complement strand
TCCGACAATTGTCGAGGTCGCAGACACGGTGACCGAAATGCGCCAGGTCAAGCATGCCTACGAGAAGGGCGTGATGGCGCAGAGAGGAATCGAGTACTAGGAAATCGTCGTTGGTCGTTGGCCCTTGGTCGTTGGTTAAGTCCCTGGACCTGAGGGCAAAGGACTTTGGCCAACGACCGATGACCAACGGCCAACGACTGACTTATGGCGTGGTTCAAGCGAGAAGCCGGTGAGCTGGATACTACGGGCGAGCGCAAGGTTCGCACCGAGGGGCTATGGGTGAAGTGTGAGACCTGCCGCCAGATCATCTGGAAGAAAGACCTCGAAGAGAACCTCAACGTCTGTCCCAAGTGCGACCGGCATTTCCGCATTGATGCGCGCACCCGCCTGGCCCAGCTTCTGGACGACAATGAGTACGAGGTTTCCGACTCCAGTCTGAGCTCTACCGACCCTCTGAAATTCGTGGACCTCAAGGCTTACTCGGCGCGTCTGAAGCAGGCGCAGGCCGATACCGGGCTGAAGGACGCGGTGATCAACGCCCGCGGCAAACTGAATGGCCGCACCGTAATCGTGAGCTCGATGGAGTACGCCTTCATCGGCGGAAGCATGGGGGCGGTGGTGGGCGAGGCCATCACCCGGGCCATCGAGCAGGCAACCGATTCCAGAGCGCCCATTGTGATCGTGTCGGCTTCGGGCGGAGCGCGCATGATGGAAGGCGTGATCAGCCTGATGCAACTGGCCAAGATCTCGGCTGCGCTGGCGCGCCTGGATGAAGCCAGGGTGCCGTTTATTTCGATCCTGACCGACCCCACCACGGGAGGCGTGACTGCTTCCTTCGCCATGCTCGGCGACCTGAACATCGCCGAACCCGGCGCTTTGATCGGTTTCGCGGGCCCCCGAGTGATTGAACAGACGATCCGCCAGAAACTTCCCCAGGGTTTCCAGCGGAGTGAATTTCTGCTCGAGCACGGCATGCTGGATGCGGTCGTACACCGGCGGCAGCTGAAGTCGTACATTTCGCGGGCGTTGGATTTCATGGATCAGCCGTCAGTCGTCGGTCGTCAGACGTCAGCTTAAAACCAGCTGTCAGCTCTCAGCCTTCAGCTTTCAGCCAACCCGGTTTCGTGTCCATTCGAGGCCTCTTCAGGCACGTTGACTGCGGTGCGGTGGCAAACCTGAATCGAAAGTTGCAAACTATCAAGCTGAGAGCTGAGAGCTGAGACCTGAAGGCTGAGAGCTTGTCTTACGAAACTGCCGTTGCGCGCATGTACGCATTGGGCCATGAACTGGCCCAGACGCCCTCGTCCAAGTTCGATCTGGCGCACATGCGAGTCTTGCTGGCGGCGCTGGACCATCCGGAGCGGCATTTCCCCAGCGTGCTGATTGCGGGGACGAACGGCAAGGGCTCGACTGCGGCGACACTGGCCTCGATTTTGCGGGCTTCGGGGCTGTCCACTGGGCTCTATACGTCGCCACATCTGGTACGAATTAACGAGCGCATACAGATCGGCGGAGTGCAGATCAGCGACGCGGACTTTGCACTGGTGCACGATCTGGTTGACCGTACCGCCGAGCGTCTCGTCAAAGAGGGCGAGCTGCCCTGGCATCCCAGCTTTTTTGAGATGCTGACTGCGATCGCATTCGAGTACTTCGCGCGCCGGAAAGTGGACATGGCGGTGCTCGAGGTGGGGATGGGCGGGCGGTTGGATGCGACCAATGTGGTGGAGCCGCGAGTCAGTGTCATCACCGATATCTCGCTCGACCATCAGAAATTTCTGGGCAATACCGTAGCTGAGATCGCAGGGGAGAAGGCCGGGATCATACGCCCCGGGGGCGTGGTGGTCACGCTTCCGCAACAGCCGCAGGCCAACGACGTGATCGGGAATACGATTCTGGAGTTGGGAGCGCGGGCGGTGAATGCCGTGCCCTATGTGCCTTCCGTGAGTCCGGCCAGCAGCGAATACCTGGCAGCCTGTGCCGGGAAGGTGCCGGTTTCCCGCTATCCCCTGCAAGTGATGAATGAGCAGATTCTGGTCGAAACTCCTTTGCTGGGGCGGCATCAGTTGAGAAATGTCGCCCTGGCGATTGCGACCGCGGA
Organism: Terriglobales bacterium; assembly: GCA_050745885.1. Lineage (GTDB taxonomy): Bacteria > Acidobacteriota > Terriglobia > Terriglobales > Acidobacteriaceae > JAIQFF01. The sequence goes on along the minus strand of JBOGLD010000289.1, from coordinate 4,151 downwards.
AGAGCTGGCCCGGCAGGGCCTTCCGCTTACCGCTCGTTCGATTGAACGGGGCATACGCGAAACCCATTGGCCGGGGCGATTCCAGGTGATGCCCGCATCCGGCGGCGGGCCCGAATATGTCTTGGATGTGGCCCACAACCCGGCGGGAGCGTGGGCGCTGCGTTCCACTCTTTCGGCTGGCTATCCGGAGCGCCCGCTGACGTTTATTTTTGGGGCGATGCGCGACAAGGCAATCGGCGAGATGGCGGAAATTCTGTTTCCGCTGGCGGACCGGGTGATCGCAACTCGCGCCGAGAACCCTCGGTCGGCCAGTCCCGAAGAGGTTCGCAGCGCTGCATCCCGCACCTCAACCCGAGTTGAAGAAGCCGCCGATGTGGCGGACGCCATCGAGCTGGCTCGAGCTTCTGCCGGGCCAAGTACGGTGGTGGTTATTACCGGATCGATATACATTGTAGGAGAGGCGATGCGACTGCTCGATGGGCGCATCTAAAAAGCCGTGCCATCCGTGAAAACACCGCTAGAAATGGAGAGCCCGGCGGAGCGGGCCCAGGTGGCCATCCCGGCCCAACCCGCGACGGCAGCCGTTCCCCGACGCTACGGATGGCTGAGCCGTCTGCGTTCGTATCTCATCTTCGATCCGCTGATCTGGATGTACACCGTCGTCCTGGGAATCATTTCCATCCCGGTTTCCCTGTTCGGAAACAAGGGGCGCATCCTGCACGGATTCGCGCGCTTCTGGTCGAATCTGATCATGAAGACGATTTCCTCGCCCACGAAGGTGACTGGGCTGGAAGCCATCGATACGTCGAGGCCCTATGTTTACGCGGTAAACCACGCTTCCGCGCTCGATATCCCGATGTTGTATGTGTATCTGCCTTTCGAGTTTCGCATCGCTTTCAAGAAGGAGTTGCTGTCCTACCCGATCGTGGGGTGGCACCTCACACGCTCAGGACAGATCTGCGTGGATCAGCAGAATCCGGCGCGGTCGATCGGCAGCATCCGGGCCGCGTTGAAGAGCCTGAAGAGCGGCATGCCGCTGGTCATCTTCCCCGAAGGGGGTCGCACGCCCGATGGCGAGATCAAACCGTTCCTGGCGGGTGCGCTGTTTCTAGCGATCAAGGCGCAGGTGGATATTGTGCCGGTAGCGCTGGTGGGGACCTTCGAACTGCTGCCGATGAACACCTACCACATAAAGTGTCGGCCGCTGGAAATGCGAGTGGGCCCACCCATTTCGACCGCGGACTACACTTTGCGAAACATGGAAGAGCTTTCGGATCGAGTGCACAAGGCGGTGGAGGACTTGTACAAGAGCGGCTGAGGCTGTACCAGAAACTTAAGCAAGTCAGATCAAAAACAGATCTCAGTTGTCAGTGGTCAGTTCTCAGTCGCGGCCAGCTGCTTCGGTGGTTGTAAACGAAGCTCTCCCACTCTTTCCGCGATTGCGTACTTCAGGTCATCAACCCCTTTGCCGGTCACGGCGGAGATGGGAAATAACTCCAGATTTTTCTTTTTGCAATAGCGTTTGAGCTTGGCCAATTTTTCTTTGTTCACAATGTCGATCTTGGAGGCCACCATGATCACGGGCTTTTCTTCCAGATGAGCTCCGAAGCTGGCCAACTCTTCAGCAATAACTTCGACATCTTTGACCGGATCGGTCCGTCCGCTGGCGTCGGAGACATCCACCAGGTGCACCAGCAGGCGGTTGCGTTCAATGTGCCGCAGGAACTGCGTGCCCAGGCCCGCGCCGGTGTGTGCGCCCTCGATCAATCCCGGGATATCGGCCACTACAAAACTTTTCTCATCCGGCGGTTGGCCAACCACCGCCACTCCCAGGTTGGGCTGCAGCGTGGTGAAGGGGTAATCCGCGATTTTGGGCCGGGCTGCCGAAATGCGTGAAATCAGCGTGGACTTGCCCACGTTGGGATAGCCCACCAGTCCGACATCCGCGAGCAGCTTCAGTTCGAGGCGGAAGACGCGCTCTTCGCCGGGGCGTCCCGGTTCGTGCTCGCGCGGGGCCTGGTGAGTTGAGGTAGCAAAGCGCGCGTTGCCCCGTCCGCCCCGGCCGCCACAAGCAATCACGATGCGATCGTCGGAGTGAGAGAAGTCGTGGACCTTTTCTCCGGTTTCGTCGTCGTACAGGATCGTGCCGACTGGAACTTTCAGCAGGACGTCCACGCCCTCGCGACCGGTGCGGTTGGAGCCTTCGCCATGGCGTCCGCGTTGCGCTTTGTATTCCGGGTTGAAGCGGAAGTGCACCAGAGTGTTGTGGCGTTCGCTGGACTCCATGATGACGTCGCCACCCTTGCCGCCGTCGCCGCCCGAAGGGCCGCCGCGCGGGACATACTTCTCCCTGCGGAAGGCCATGCAGCCGTTGCCGCCGTCGCCCGCCTTGACCCGAATTTTTGCCTCGTCGATAAACATGAAAAACCCGCTGTCAGCTCTCAGCTTTCAGCCAAACTCTCCGCCTTGGCTGATGGCTGACAACTGGCCCTCAAAACAAAAATGCCCCGGCCCGCGCCGAGGCTTCGGGCCGCTACCCGCGACCCTGCTTTGATCTTCCGACGGCTACTTCGCTTCCAGCGGTTCGATCATGACGAACTTGCCCATCGAACCTTTGTCGAGGAATTTGATGCGGCCGCTGATCTTGGCGAAGAGGGTGTCGTCTTTGCCGCGACCGACGTTGAGACCCGGCTTGACCCGCGTGCCTCGCTGGCGCACGATGATGGTGCCGCCCGGGACGATCTGTCCGCCAAAAGCTTTGAAGCCCAACCGCTGCGCGTTGGAGTCGCGTCCGTTTCGTGAACTGCCCAGACCTTTTTTATGTGCCATAGCTTGGTTTCCAGTTCCTGATCTCTAGTTTCAACTTCGGCCGGCTGCCTTCAGCCCGGCGGGCGAGATACCCGCCGGACAGCCAGAGCCTGCCCTGAGCGTCGTCGCAGGGCAGGCGCTACTTTTTCTTCTTTTTCGGAGCGGCTTTCTTGGCCTCCGGCTTCCTGGCCGCCGTCTTCTTGGCTGAGGACTTCGCCTTCGCCACGACCTTGGGAGCCTCGCCTGCCTCGACCGGCGTCACTATCTTAGGTTTTGCTTCCTTCTTCGGAACGTCAGGCGCGCTGAATTTCTGTCCGTCAAACGCGATTTCTGTGATGCGCACTGCGGTATAACCCTGGCGATGTCCGCGAAGTTTCTTATACTGCTTTTTGCGTTTGTAATGGAAGACCAGAATTTTCGCGGCGCGGCCCTGTTCCACGACTTCACCGGTCACGAGCGCTGCGGACTGGGGCCGGCCGATCTGGCCGGGCTCGCCTGAAACCGCAAGCACGTCGTTGAATTCGATTTTGCCGTCGGTGCCGTTGCCCTGATTCTCAACCCGAATCACATCGCCGGGCGCCACCCGGTACTGTTTACCGCCGGCGCGGATGACCGCGTACATACTTATGCCTCCGTCCAATCTTGTGCCCGTCGCGGCCTGGCGCGATTGCCGGGAACCTGCTGAATTTCCTGTGCTTGCTTTCCGCGTCGGCGCTTTCGGCAACGATTGCGGGGCGGCTCCAGAACGGAGCCGTGAGTACAGGCAAACCCAACCATTTTAGCGTGTGCTGTGGAAAAGCGTCAAACCCGCAGGGGAGGGACGATGCAAACACCACGAACCACGTGGGGAGAGCCGCCCTCGGCTGTCCTCGCGTGGCAGGCGGCGGGCTTTGAGCTTTCTGCCGCTTTGTGCGACAATTCCTCGCCGCATGGGAGGAACATCAATGTACAAGCGCCTTTTGATCACATCGGTGTGTGTGCTCGCACTCAGCTTTTCTACTCTGGCCGCACCCAAGCCCAAGAAGACATCCACATCCGGAGCTCCGGACAAGGTCTATCTGCAGAAAATTCTGGACGGCTGGAGTGCGGGCAATGCCGCCGACATGGCCCAGTACTACGACCACGGCGAGTACAACTTCTTTGACATTGCCCCCCTGAAGTACAGCAATTGGGCCGAGTACGAGAAAGGCGTAACCGAGTTGCTGAAGGGGTACAAGAGCCTCAAACTGACCTTGAACGATGATGTCCAGGTGCACACTGACGGCAATCTGACCTGGGCCACCAGCACCGTCAAGGAAGATGCCCTCACCGCTGCCGGAAAGCACGAAATGGCCACCTTGCGC
>JBOGLD010000288.1:0-20413 GCA_050745885.1 Terriglobales bacterium | reverse complement strand
GTACTTCAGATCGTGCTCGGTCCTCCACAAGTAGCGCGGATAGCCGAGAAGGCTGTGCCATCCCGTGATGGCCAGGCTAATGAGGCCGAGGATAGTTGCGACCGACAGAAAGCCCGCGATCAACTTCTTGCGCCGCCACAACGGCACCACAAACGGGACTACGAGTTGATACTTAAACAAGCCCAGCGCGAACCAGCACCCCGAGGCCAACTTCGAACCGCGCTCCAAACTGGTCCAAGCCAGACAGTAGAGAAACAGCAGCAGGATGGAGTCCTGGCCCTGAATCAGCGCAATAAAAATGGGAAAGAAAGCAAAGCCAGCGAGCAGCCACAGATAGAGAGGCGCTTTCCCCAGCTCTGGCAGTCGCCGGCGCAGCAGGAATGGAATCGAGCCCAATAACGCCAGATTTACAGCCAGCCATATCCCATACGCTGTGAGATAAGAGAAATGCGCCAGAGGGGCATATAACAACGCTTCGTACGGAAGATGAATATAGGGAAGAATCGTGCCCCGTTTTTGCACCGCGCGCGGCGAAAACGAGCGCTGGATCGATTCCTGCAGGACGTCGTCATACAAATGGGTGCCCTGGCCGTTCTGCAGGATCAGGCCCGCAGTGTAAGCACCGCTGAAATCCGGAAGCCCCTCCGGGATGGATTGCCGGGCCTGCCACAGCACATAGCCATGCAGAAAGATCATGGCGACGAAATAGCAGGCCAGCTTCTTTTGAGTTGGTTTTGACAACATGAGAGCAAGGCCCGAATTATAGTGCGGAACGTAGCGCCGGCGTCCCACCGGCTGTCGCGAGGCTCGCCGTAGCCAGTTCCGTGATGTAACCCTGCGCGGTTAAACCAGACCCTGGGCGTTACAATCGCGTTTGCTCTGGTCATGATCAGTCTCCTGCAGACTCGCCGAGTTTTTGTATTCATTCTCGCTCTGGGCCTGTTCACCATGGCCGCCCGCGGTATTGCTGACCCGGACGTTTGGTGGCACCTCCGCACCGGGCAACTGATCCTTCAGAATCACAGCCTCTTCCATACCGATCCTTACTCGTTTACCCGTTTTGGCCAGCCTTGGATCAACCACGAGTGGCTCTCGGATGTTTTGCTGTTCAGCATCTATCGGATCGCGGGATATGCCGGATTAATCGTGGTTTTCGCGGCGATCATCGCGGCGGCTCTTCTTCTGGTCTTCAAACGTTCAGCCGGCCGGCCCTACCTCGCCGCCCTGATGACGGTCTGGGGCGCAGTCGCCTCGTCCCCTTCGTGGGGAGTTCGTCCGCAGATGCTTTCGCTCCTGCTGGCCAGCATTTTTCTTGTCCTGCTCGAAACCTCCGAACAACGCCCCAACCTTTTATGGTGGACCGCTCCCCTGATGCTCTTCTGGGTCAACCTGCACGCGGGATATCCCATTGGACTGGCCTTCATCGCGCTCTTTCTCCTCGGCGAAGCGTTGGAGGCGGCGGTTCGACCGGAAGCATGGCAGAAATCACTGCCACGTTTCAGGCGGTTGGCGATGGTCTTCGCCCTTTGCCTGGCGCTGGTGGCACTGAATCCGAACGGCGTCCGAATTTACTGGTACCCGTTTCAGACCCTTGGTTCCGAGGCCATGCACCGCTTCATTCACGAGTGGTTTTCTCCTGATTTCCACGATCCCACATACCTGCCGCTTCTGCTCATGCTGCTGGCTCTGATCGCCGGCCTGGGGCTATCGCCGCGGCGCCCGCGCCTTCGCAACCTCGTGCTGTTGCTGGCCACGATTCCGGCCGCGCTCCGTTCCATGCGGCACATCCCCATCCTGGTGCTGGTCATTGTCCCGGTTCTCGCCGAATTGGCTGGGGCATGGCTCCAGCAGTCGGGCGCCACGCGGTTATTCAGGCGGCCGTTGACCGTATCGGCTTCTCGAACTCTGGCGGTCAATCTTCTTGTGGTCTGTGCTTTTGTCGCCTTCACCGTGTTCCGGGTTGGTTACGTGGTGGGCAGGCAGGGGGAAACCGAAGCGCAAAATTTCCCCACAGCTGCCGTCGCCTTCCTGCAGCAAGAGCATCCTCCCGGCCCCCTGATGAACCACTATAACTGGGGGGGATATTTCATCTGGAAGCTGTATCCCCAGTACCGCGTCTTTATGGACGGCCGCGCCGATGTTTACGGCGATGCTTTCATGACTGATTTCGCTACCTGCTATTACCTGCAGGACAACTGGAGAAAATCACTGGAGACCTGGGGGATTCGCACCGTGGTCCTGCCACCGGATGCTCCCTTGATAACCGCCCTTCGGTCGGGCCCGGGGTGGGAGCAGATTTATGCTGATTCCGAGGCCGTCATTCTGACCCGGAGCCCTTTAGTCCCCGCCAACCAGGAATCAAGATAGATAATCCCCTGCCTCAACTTTGCGCTGCAAAACTTTGCACAGCCGACATTATCATTCCGTCTGCATTTCGTGGGTTTATCAGCTCGGCGTCAATCTCCGGTTTGCAGCACACGTTGAGGTTAACCATGGTTCGTGCCTGGGGCAGGTTGTGGGAAGAGGACGGTCAGGATGTGGCGGAATACGCCGTCATGCTGGCGGTAATCCTCGCCGTAGTCGTAGGTACCATTCGGATGATTGGATCGAACGCGGGCAACGTTTTCTCCTCGGTCGCCAGTTCGATCCAGTAACCATAAAACGGTTTGCACTTCGCCGGCGGAGCCGGTTATCCCATCTGGCGGGAGAGGCAGACCGTCCGCACCGGGCCACTCCCATGCTCCCGCGCCAAACTGTCCGCTTGCCCCGCCTGATCCCTGAAATGACCTTGTTTCAACAGTACCGGGGTCCGCACCCCACTGATACCGGCCAAGAGTGCAAGAAATTGTCGCTCAGCAGGATGGCAGCAGGGTATTATGGGCGTGGGGATACGTGACCTTAGCTCTGGCAACGCCTAAACTGTTGATTCGGAAACAACAATGAAATCACGTTGCCGAGCGGAAGGGACCGTCCGAATCGTGCCAGGGTCGGGAGATTGGGGCCCGTCCGCTGGGTTCAACTGGAGGGACAACAAATGAAAAGGAAAGTTATAAGTCTGTGGAAGGAAGACCAGGGCCAGGACATCGCGGAGTATGCCGTGATGCTGGCGGTGATTCTGGTGATCGTGGTGGGAACCATTCGGCTTATTGGTTCCAACGCCAACAATGTGTTCTCCTCGGTCGCCAGTTCGGTGCAGTAGCAAGGATTGCAGTGTATTGAGTTTGGCAGGCCCGGGCTTGCCGTGGAATCCCAGGCTCTGGGAGCCGGGAAGCTGCAGGAACGGTTTCGCTTCCGCAGTGGCAGGCGGATCTTGATCCGCCACACGACGCAGCGCCGCGGATTGATGAGCGTTCGTGCCGATCGGAGAGCCGAAGTTGGGCGGTCGCCGTCATGGCCGCCAGTTTTGTGGATGGTATCGCGTCTCAGGCGCTGCCATGCCGACTTTTGAGGAGCAGTCATGAATCGCACCCGGCTTTTGTTGATTGGCTTCGTGGCGCTGGCCTTGGGCACAATTGTGAGCTACTCCGTCTATCGCACTCTGCAGACGCGAACCGGCGGTGACACGGCGCCCGGCGTCGAGGTGGTCGTAGCCGCCAATGACATTCCGGTGGGAGCCAAGGTGGGAGAGAACGATGTGAAGACGGTGCGCTATGTCGCGGCCGATCTGCCCGCCGGCGCCTATCATTTAAAAACCTCGGTCGTGGGCCGCGGAGCAATCCTCCCCATCGCCAAGGGCGAATTCTTTCTGCCCAACAAGCTGGCGGGAGAAAATGCGGGCTCTGGAATGCCATCGCTGATTCCACCGGGAATGCGGGCGGTATCGGTGCGGGTGAATGAAGTTATCGGCGTCGCCGGTTTCGTGGTGCCGGGAACGCGCGTGGATGTGTTGCTCACGGGCAATCCGTCCGGAGCACCTGAGCAACAAACCACCACCGTATTGGAGAACGTGGCCGTAATCGCGACCGGCCAGAAGTTGGAGCGCAACACCGCCGGCGAACCGCAAGTGACGCCGGTCATTACCTTGCTGGTGTCGCCCGACGACGCTCAGAAATTGACCTTGGCCACCAGCCAGGGCAAGATTCAGTTGGCGCTGCGCAATCCGCTGGACACCAAGCAGCAGGAACTGGCTGCGGTGAACACGGGGTCATTGTACAAAGGCCTGGCCACTCCGGCGCCCGCAGCCGCACCGCGGCGAACCCGAACCAAACGCGCAACCCCGGCACCCGTGACCACGATGCCAACCAGCTATCCGATCGAAGTAATCAAGGGCACGAAAAAAGAAGAACAGAAGTTCTAGGACAAGTCAGCATTCCGAGGACGAAGACATGCCGATCTGCTCCCGCAGGGGGGAGAAACAAAAAGTGAACCCGAGTCCGACGGTACGGGGGGCGCTGTTGGTGTTGTTGCTGCTCACGGCCTCCTTCGCTGTCGCTCAGGAACAACCCGCTAACCCGCCCGCACCCACGCCCGCCCCGGCTGCTGCCGGTCCCGAGGCCAGTTCATCGGCCCCGGAAGCCGCAGCTCAAGGCTCCGCGCCGCTGCGGGTCATGGTGGGCAAGTCGCTGCTCATTAATACCACCGAGCGGCTTAAGCGTGTTTCCGTCACCGATGACGCCGTTGCCGACGTAATGGTCGTGACCCCAACTCAAATCCTGGTACATGGCCGGGCCGCGGGCGAAGTGTCATTGCTGATCTGGGACGAACTCGAGCGCTCGCGCAGCTTCGACTTGCGCGTGGATGTGGACGTCAGCGCCGCGGCCGAAGAAGAGAAGCGGGTCTTCCCCGAGGAACAGATCAACGTCTCCCCTTCGCGTTCCGCCATCGTGCTTTCCGGCCACGTTTCTACCGAGGACGTTTCCAAACGTGCCGGCATGATCGCCCAGGCCTATTCCAAGAACGTGGTGAATGTGCTGACCTTCGGTCCGGTCGGGGCGCAGGAAGTTCTGCTCGAGGTGAAGTTCGCCGAAGTGGACCGTTCCGCCATTACCCAGCTTGGAATCAATTTGTTCATGCCCGGGCTGGGCAACACCATCGCAGCCAGCCAGACGGGGCAATTCGGCTCGGTGCAGATAAGCCGGCCGCCGGCCACCACCAGCACCACCAACGGCGTCACCACTACCACCGGCGCAACCGCGCCCACCACCACCATCAACGACTTCCTCAATCTCTTCGTGACCCGCACCGACATCAATATTGGGGCGGTGATCAAGGCCCTGCAGCAGAAAAACCTGCTGCAGATCCTGGCCGAACCCAACTTGATCGCGGTCAACGGCAAGGAAGCCAGCTTTTTGGCCGGGGGAGAATTTCCCTTCCCCATCGTTCAGCCCGGGCAGGGTTTTACCGCAGTCACAATTTCGTTCAAGGAATTCGGCGTGGAGTTGAAATTTACCCCCGTGATCATGCCCAACGGGAACATCCACCTGAAGGTGGCGCCGTCGGTCAGCGCTTTGGATTTCGCCAATGCACTCACGATCTCCGGCTTTACGGTGCCGGCCCTGAGTACCCGGAAAGCGGAAACCGAGTTCGAACTGAAGGATGGGCAAAGCTTCGTGATCGCGGGGTTGATCGACAACCGGGTGACCGACCTCTACAACAAGATTCCGGGGCTGGGAGATATCCCGATTCTGGGAAATTTCTTTCGCAGCAAGAGCGCGCAGCGCAGCAATTCTGAACTGATGGTTCTGTGCACGGCGCATCGCATTTCTGCCAGCACCCAGAAGCCCGCGCTGCCGGTTGTTTCCAAACCGTACATGGACCCAGAGCAGTTCGACGGCCGGAAACCGTCCGCCGACAAGAAGTGAAACGGATGACCTGCGTAATCTGCAAGCTCTAGTTCTGGCACGTAGAATATGGGATGAGGACCAGTAGGGGGCCAGAAATACGATGCCCGAACTTTCTGTCGTAGTCATAGCCCAGGATGCCGAGCAGCGTGCCGTGCTGCAGGTGCTGGTGGACAGCACCAGCGTGGCGCGGGTGGTGCACACCTGCACTAGTTATCCTGTGGTGGTCACGGACCCGGTTCTGCGCCGGGTGCAGAGCGCCGGGCCTCAGGTCGTGCTGGTCGACGTACCCGCCGACAATTCCACCCTGGCGTTGCGGGCCATTGAACTGATCCACCAGGAAGTGCGGGACGCGGTCATCTTCGCCGTGGGCAGCATGACCCAGCCCCAGGTCATCGTGAGCGCCATGCGTTCCGGGGCGCGCGAATTCATCGAACGACCCACCACCACCACCGACCTGCTCGAAGCCTTTGTGCGGCTGACTACGGCGCAACGAAAGGTGGACCGGGAAGGACCTCGAGGAAAAGTCTTTACCGTAGTCAACGCCAAGGGCGGGAGTGGGGCGACCACCACCGCCGTGAACCTGGCGCTGGCCCTGCATTCGGCCCATGGCAATGTAGCGCTGGTTGACATTGCGCCGCTGGGACATGCCGGGCTGCACCTGAACCTGAAGCCACAGTTCACCGTGGGGGATGCGATTCGCAATCTGCACCGGCTGGATAGCTCGCTGCTGGAGAGCTTCATGACTCGACACGGCGGCGGACTGCAGTTGTTGGCCGGCGCCGCCACGCCGTTGCTGGTGGAACCCGCGACCGCGGAATTCGCCCGCTTGTTCGATTTGCTGGTAGGCCACTTCCGTTACGTGGTGGTGGATGCTTCGTCGCGCGTGGACGCGACTACGCGACTGGTGTGCAATCTTTCAGAAACCGTATTGCTGGTGGCCCATGCTGATGTCGCCTCCTTGTGGAGCGCGACCCGGATCCAGCAATATTTGGGCGAGACCGGAGGGCGGGAGAGAGTTCGCCTGGTGTTGAATCGCTTCCGCAAGATTGCCGGGTTCAGTGAATCCGACGCTGAGGCCGCGGCCGGAGCCAAGCTGCTGTGGAAGATTCCCAATCAATATTTCGCGGTATCAGGCGCCATTGATCGCGGAGTTCCGGTCATGCAGCAGGCCTACAGCGAGTTAGGCCGGTCCTTTGCCGGGCTGGCCGCCGCCTTGACCGAAGACGACATCGACGTGAAGCGAAAGGCATGGTCGCTGTTCAAGACGGTTTAGGGTGAAGCCCGAGCCGGTTGAGTTAGTGTTAAGTTGGAACGTATGGCGAATTTGCAGACCTTCGAAAGATCCGAATACCAGCAGGTCAAGGCGGATCTCCACCGCAAGATCCTGGACCGTCTCGACCTGGAGAAACTAGGGCGCACCCCCAGCGATGCTGCCCGCGAAGAAGTTCTGCTGCTGATCCGGAACACGGTCAATAGCGAGGCCGTGCCCCTCAGCTTCGCCGAGCGCGAACGTCTTTCCCGCGAAATTCTGGATGAGATTTTCGGCCTGGGTCCGCTGGAACCGCTGCTCAAAGACCCCACCATTTCCGACATACTGGTCAATCGCTACAACAAGGTTTACGTGGAACGGGCGGGCAAGCTCGAACCCACCGGCCTGAGCTTCAAGGACGATGCCCACCTGATGCAGATTATCGATCGCATCGTCTCCCGTATCGGCCGGCGTGTGGACGAGTCTTCACCCATGGTGGACGCGCGCCTGGCCGATGGCTCGCGTGTGAACGCCATCATTCCGCCCCTGGCCATCGACGGCCCCTGCCTTTCGATTCGCCGTTTCGGCCGCGACCCGGTCACCGCCCGCAACATGATCGAGAACAAGACCCTGACCGAGCCCATGCTGGAACTGCTCTCAGCCATGGTGAAGGGACGCTTGAACTTCCTGATCTCCGGCGGCACCGGCGCCGGCAAGACCACGCTGCTGAATGTTCTCTCCAGCTATATTCCAAACTCCGACCGCATTGTCACCATTGAGGACGCGGCCGAATTACAGATGAAACAGGAGCATGTGGTCCGACTGGAGACGCGCCCGCCCAACATCGAAGGCAAGGGCGCGGTACGGCAGCGGCAGTTGGTGATCAACAGTCTGCGTATGCGTCCCGACCGCATCGTGGTTGGCGAGGTGCGCGGCGAAGAGGCCTTTGACATGCTGCAGGCCATGAACACGGGTCACGAGGGCTCCCTCACCACCGTACACGCCAACACCCCGCGGGATGCGCTGGCCCGTATCGAAAACATGTGCTCCATGGCCAATCTCAACATCCCGGAACGGGCCATGCGGCACCAGATCTCGGCGGCCATTCACGCCGTGGTCCAGGTTTCGCGGCTTTCCGACGGCACCCGGAAAGTGATCACTATCTCCGAGGTAACGGGCATGGAAGGCGACATAATCAGCATGCAGGACATCTTTGTTTTCGAGCGCCAAGGGATTGACGAGACCGGGAAAGTGCGCGGTATGTTTCGTGCCAACGGGATCCGCCCCAGGTTCGCCGATCGGCTGGCCACCGCGGGCTGCCGCCTGCGTCCCGCATTGTTCGAATCGCGCATGGAAGTCTAGCGCTTTTTGCTCAGTCCAGGCGTGTCCTGGAGCCGGACCGGTTGAGTGGGCTGAAATCTTTTGCCTGGAGCAGCGCCCGTTCCACTTCGCGTACGGCGGGCTTTCAGCGCCGCATTATAAGGTCGATACAGCACAGCGGATCGAGTACATTTTTCGGACAGCATGTTCATTCTGATTGCAATCGCGGTCTTCGTGGTGGTCGCGCTGGCGGTGTTTGTCATCGCTTCCCTGCTGGACGAGCGCAGCTCCAAGGCTCGCCTGCTGCGCGAACGCCTATCCACGGTGCAGAAGAAGACGGAACGCGAGCCCAGCCAGGAACTGGCGCTGCTGCGCGACGAAGTCATGAGCAAGATCCCGGCGCTCGACAACCTGCTGCGCCGCTCCTCCAGCATTTCCAGCTTGCAGACTTTGCTCGAGCAAGCCGACGTCAAGAGCCGCGCCGGCAATGTCCTGCTTCTCTGCCTGGTCAGCGGGGCCGGGCTGGGGCTGATTGTCCTGTTGTTCAGCGGGTTCCCCCAATTTGCCTGGGTGGGCCTTATCCTTGGCGCGTTTCTGCCGTACTCATACGCCAATTACAAGCGGACCAAGCGCTTCGAAAAATTTGAAGAGATGTTCCCCGAAGCGATCGACACCCTGGCCCGGGCGGTGCGCGCCGGCCACGCCTTCACCACGGCCCTCGAACTCATCGCCAGCGAGATTGGCGAGCCCGTGGCCTCCGAATTTCGCAAGCTGTTTGAGGAGCAGAAATTCGGTTTGCCGGTACGCGACGCCCTGGTCAACCTCACCCAACGCATGCCCCTGGTGGACGTCAAGTTCTTCGTCACCGCAGTCATGCTGCAGCGCGAGACCGGCGGTAATCTTGCGGAAATCCTCGACAACCTGTCTTATGTGATTCGGGAACGCTTCAAGATCATGCGGCAGGTGCGGGTACACACGGCCCAGGGACGGATGACCATGATGCTGCTGATGGGTTTGCCGCCCATCATCGTGATCACCATGCAGGCCATGAACCCCAGTTTCATAAAACCACTGTTTGACGATCCCATCGGCCACTTGTTGATCGTGGTTGGCATCACCTTGCAGACTGTTGGCTATTTTGTGATCCGAAAGATCATTCAGATTCAGGTCTAAGGCATGGCTCTGGCACTGGCAATTTTGTTGTTTCTGACCATCGCCCTGGTCGTATTTTCGTTCGGGGCGGCGGCCTACGCTCCTTTTTCGGTGCTGGGCTCGCGCCTGCGCGCGCTGGGGTGGCAGAAAACCGAGATTAAGGAAAAGCCGGCGTTCAAGGATCGCCTGGAGCAGGCGCTCGATCCCCTGAGCAAGGCCCTGCCCCTGTCACCCAGCGAAGTTTCCCGGGCGCGAAAATGGCTGATTCAGGCTGGCTATCGCGAGCCCCGCCACTTGACGATATACGTAGGGGCCCGGGTCCTGCTGGGCCTCGTTGGCATTTTGGCGGTGATCGCAGTCAAGGGTAATTTCGATTTGTTGTGGATGGTCGGAGTGGGTGGAGTTGGCTTCTTCATCCCTCGCTTCATCCTCAAGCGCATGATCCGCAACCGGCAAAGGCGCATCACCCTGGCCCTGCCGGATGCCCTGGATCTTACCGTAATCTGCGTCGAGGTCGGCCTGGCGCTGGATCAGGCCCTGATGCGAGTGGGCGAAGATTTGCGGCACGCTCATCCCGACCTGAGCGACGAGTTCCATCTGATCAATCTCGAAATGCGGGCAGGCAAGCCCCGCGCCGAGGCGCTGCGAAATCTGGTCGAACGGACCGGCGTCGACGATGTGCGCGCCCTGGTGGCTACCTTGGTGCAGACGGACCGCTTCGGCACCAGCGTCAGCCAGGCCCTCCGCATCCACTCTGATTCGCTGCGCACCGAACGGCGGCAACGCGCCGAGGAACAGGCCGCAAAAACCACCATCAAGATGATCGTTCCTCTGGTCTTGTTCGTTCTTCCCTCCATCATCTTCGTGACTCTGGGACCAGCCATCATCCAGCTGATCCGTATCCTGGCGCCAGAGGCAGGACACTGAAAATGCTTTTGCCGCAGGGTCCAGCCCAGGAGTTGTGATGCCAGTACCGCTTCCCACGGGATATGCTTTGAACCGGACGCGCCAGGCTTACCTGGCCCGGCATCTGCGCATCGCCGAGACCCACTGGTCCCGCTTCCGTGGCTTGATGGGCACTGCCGCCGGCGCCTTCCCTGCCGGAGAGGGCTTGTGGATTGTTCCATCACGCGGTGTGCATACTTTTGCCATGCGCTTTCCCATTGACGTGATCTACCTGGATGGAGACAAAGTTGTTGTACATCTCGAAGAGAATTTAAAGCCCTGGCGCGTCGCCCCTATTCGGCTGCGTGCCGCTTCGGTTCTCGAGTTCCCTATCCGCACTTTGAGTTCTACCCAAACTGCGATCGGGGATGAAATTGAGATTGGCTTAGGAGAGGCAAGCCAAGAGTGAACGACGCACCCAACTTTCTGGTCGAATGGCCGTCGCGGTGGGATGAATTTCTCACCGCCATCGGCCCCGCTTTGGGCAAATCGCCCCAGCGCCTGGCCGGCGAAGCCCAGACCGGCCTCGTTCCCTGGTGGGGGATGCTGCTTTCGTGCGCGCTTGAGCTGCTGCTATTGGTGGCTGTCATCGTAGTGCCGGCCAAGCTGGCCAGCCTGCAACCTTATGAGCCGCCGCCCAAGCCCAAATACGACATCATTTATTATTCCGGCAACGAGCTTCCGCGCACCGAAGACGTTGGCGGCGCGGAGGCCGGCCGTTCCGGCCGCTCCGGCGGACGTGAAGCGCATCATCCCACGCAAACCATCCGGGTGGCGCGCGGCAGCACGTTACGCGAAACCGTAGTGGACGCACCCAAGCTCGATCTGCCGAAGTCCAATTCGGCCGTGGCCAACCTGCTGGCGCTGAAGGCGCTTCCCGGCCCCGCTCCCGCTGAAGGAATGCGCTCTTCCCTGCGTGCTCCGGCATTGCCCCAGATGGCAGTGGCACCGGCTCCCCAGGTGCCTGATCAGCTACGGGCCGCGCCCCAGTTGAACGTAGGCGCGGTCCCGCCCAGCGCCGCAGCCCCGCAACGCTCGGTTTCTACCTTGCGTATGCCCGGATCGCATGCGGTGCAGGTGGTACCGCCGCCGGTTTCGGCGCCGGAGCAGGTTACGGATCGGAATCCACGGCTCAGCATGCCGGCGCCGAACGTAGTCGCGCCCCCACCCACCATGACTTCGGAGGTCGCACCGACGGGACCGGGTTTTGGCCCGGACGAATTGCAGAAGCAGGTGGTTCCGCCGCCAGTGCAGGTCGGTGATGCCGCGGCTGAACGCCGGAACATCAGTGGCTTGGGCAGCACTTCCGTTGTGCCTCCTACGGTCCAGTTAGGCGCGGGTGCGGCGCGCCGCGGCCTGGCCGGGGGACTGGGCACGGGCACCGCCGTCGTGCCACCACCACCCTCGGTTTCAGGCGGAGGATCGCTCACCGGCCAAGGCAGAGGAAATCGCGGCGTCGGCTTGGGCGGCCCCCTGGACGTAGGCCTGGCCGCGGCTCCGCCCCGCAGCAACGGCGGGGGAAGCACCTCGGGCGTGGTCGTTTCCAGTCAGCCCGGATCGAAAGTGGGATTGCCCGGCAGTGGCGGAGCTGGAGCCATGGCAATGTCTCCCTCCGGGGGCGACAAGGCGGGTCTGGGTGGATCGGGCGGCGGTGGTGGGATCGGCCGCGGCAACGGACCGGGTAGCGGATTCTCCGGCCCCGGTTCGGGAGCCGGCAAGGAAGGCACCGGCCCCGGTTCGGATCCCATGGCCCGGGGCGGAATTTCACCCTACCCTGGCTCCGGCGGAGCCGGCACCGGAACCAGTGGCACTCCCGCCCTGCCCGGCGTCTCGGTAAAAGGGGGCAGCACCAACGTCGTGACCCTACCCAGCTTCGGATCTGGCGGGAAGCAACCAAGGGGCCCGGGGCGTTCGGACACCAACCCCGAGAATCGCGGGCCTGACATTACGGTCGTCGCCACGTCACGTTCAGGTGGCGCATTCGATTTCTACGGCAAGCTCAAGGGCGACAAGGTTTACACCATCTACATTGAGACCACGTTGGGCACGGCTGTGATGCAGTTCTCGGATCCAACTTCCGCCGTGCACGCTTATGCGGAAGACCTTACCGCACCCCAAGCCATGCGTTCCGATCTGCCCCCGGGACTCCCCAAGGCGCGGCTGGTGATCGCCTGCGTCCTCGATCGCTCCGGCCTGGTGCGGCGAACTCGAGTGCTCGAACCGGCTCCGGCCGTTATGACCAGCAAAGTTCTGACCGCCTTGAGCAGTTGGAAGTTTCGCCCCGTCCTGCGTGGAAACGAACCCATCGAGGTCAACGCCATCCTCGGATTCAACATCGACACCAACGACCAATTTTAGGGTCGCTCTCCCTTTGCACGAAGGAGTTGCTACATTCTGTCTTTTCGTTCGAGCAATACCGAAGTTCCATCGCTATAAGCCAGTTTCCACTGCGACGTCTCTTGCAGCATGTTCGCCAGAGCGGAGCCGGTTGGGACCAGTGCCCAGTTCACCTTCTTGGCTTTCAGAAATACATCCCAGTCGGGCGTAAGCCGAATTGCCTTCAGGTAATCCTTCAGGAACCCGTCTCCATAGAGATCGTGACGATCATCGACGAAAACTTTGTTGTGAGGGTAAAGACGGTAAATCAGATATCCGCCCCAGGAGTCGGGGGCGAAAACGGGCTCGCGAATGCCGCGTTGAACGATCACGTCAGCGGCCTGCACCGGTAAGCGCCGGGCATCGAAATGCGCGTTCATCCACCGGTATGATCCCAGCTTGCCCTGCTGCACACACACCAGCAGTCCCAGGACTACGGCGGCCATCGGCCAGACGTGGGTGCGGAAGCTCAGTTCAACGCGTGTCATGCGTGCGGTAAACGACTGCCAGCGCGTAATGAAAGCTTTGAAGCGCAAGGAGAGATGCGGATTGCCACCGGCTTCGCCGAGTGCTTGCGTCCACAGGGGAGCGACGATCAGGGTCAGCAGCAGGGACGAAACCGGAAGATTGCGCGAAGCATACAAGCCGCTGTAAGTGGCAAAGAGCAGCACGAAGAGTCGCGACAGGGGCGGCTTCTTGCCCGCCACTGCCAGCGTCACGATGGTGATCAGCAGAATCACCACAAAGCACTGTTGGGCGACGCCGTGGAAATTGGGGGAGAGGAACTCGTCGATGTGGTTCATCAGCCAGCGGTTGGAGAGGTAGTGGTAGACATGAAGGTGAAGCTCATAGCCGTAAGGATTGACCAGACTCGCCATGAGCGAAAGCCCGGTGACCAGTCCCAGTTCTCGTAACCGGCTTCCGATTCGCCGATGCATTTCCCCGTCCCGGCATCGGACGTAGCGGATGGCGTTGCTGAACAAATAGAGTCCGAGCAGGGCAAAGCCCAGCACGAATCCTCCATGCACATTCACCCACAGCAGCATCAGGGCGGGCAGATACCATAAGCGCCGCCGACTCTCGGGGCCTTCCCCGCCCTCCCAGCTATCCAGCACCTGGAACCAGATCACGGTGAACAACCAACTCAGGACATGGGGCCGCGCGAACAAATGAATCATAGAGACGCCAAGAGACAGGGCCAGCAGGAGCGCGGCGGCCGGCAGGTCCGCGCCCCGCCGCAAGCTCAGGCGCAGGGTGAGCGCGAAAGTCAGGGCAATGATCACAGCAGTAAAAAAGACCACTCCGTTCAGCCCGAACCAATGATGCATGCCCGCGATGACCACGTCGTACAGCCATTCCCACGCATACCAGGTTTCCCCGCCCATGGTCACCGAGAATGAGTCCGTCCGCGTGATCGAGTGCGTGAGCAGTATCTGTTCGCCATTGCGGATATGCCACCCGATGCCGGCATCGCCCAGCAGACGCGGCGCCAGCGCTCCGCCGGTCATGGCCACCAGCAGGGTGACGAAGATCAGATCGGAGGTGGAGGGGGCAAGAAATCGAAACCACGCAGGCGGCGTGGTATCCCGCGAAGCCTTGGCTTTATCTGAACCGGTTTCGGTCTGCGCGTTGTTCGAATCCAAAGTGGTCGCACCCAACCGGACATGTTACCCGATCGAGCGGAAGTCGATACGTTTGAAGCCGGCGCCTTACTCTCAGGTGAATGAACACATTTCTGGGAACTGAGAACCAGTAACTGAAAACTGAAAAAACTCCAACCGGGTCCTTCAGATCCCCCCACCAAACCCAGGCATGACTTCCCTCTTGTAAGTCTCCAGGGTCTGCTCTTCGTCCCCGCACATCAGATAAATATTGAACTGCGTCACTCCCACTTCCGCCAGTTTCTTCAGTTTCTGACGGTGGGCTTGAACTGGACCCACCAGGCAAAACCGGTCTACCACTTCATCGGACACGAAACGAGCGTTATCGCTACCCACTTCGGCATGATGCTGATAGTCGTATCCGGTGCGATCCTGGACGTAGGAAGTCAGCGATGCCGGCAGGTCCTCGGGCTTGTAGCGCGATACCAAGTCCACGACATGATTTGAAACCAACGCAGGAAACCATCGGACCCTTTGCCGGGCCAGTGCAAGGTCCTCGGACACCCACACCGGCGCCGCTGCCATGACCTCAATCGATTTCGGATCGCGTCCCGCCTCCTTGGCACCCTGCCGGACAAAGCCAAGGCACCACTCAATGAGATCGGGATCGGCAAATTGCAGGATCACTCCATCTGCGATCCGCCCCGCCAGGCCCAAAACCTTGGGCCCGTAACCGGCAATCCAGACCGGGGGAGAGCCGGTTGCCCAGGCCAGTTGGGCCGGCTGACCTTCGTACTGGACTTCGTGTCCCGCCGTGAGTTCCCGAAAAATGACGACCGCGCGTTCCAACTCCGCCGGCGTGACCGGTTTTTTGCCCAATACCCGACGGGAGCTGTCGCCCCGTCCGATGCCCAATTCCATGCGACCGCCGGAAATCAGGTTCAGAGTAGCAAAGAGGCTGGCCGTCACCGTGAGGTCGCGCACCGCCGGATTGGTCACGCATGGGCCAAGACGCATCTTGTGGGTGGCGTTCGCCATCAGGGTCAGCAGCGGGTACGGATCTTTCCACAGGACGTGGGAGTCAAAGATCCACCCATATCCGAATCCCGCCTCTTCCGCCTGCCGGGTCAGGGCGACGATCCGCTCGACTGAAATATCCGGTTTGAGAGTGATCCCGAACTTCATGCGGTTTGCTTTCGAGGCCCGGTCGAGTAGGACAAACGCGGTGCCCGGCCAAGCCAGTTTTGTAGAATAGAATACATCACGCTCCTGCCCGGCCTAGCCGGCCTCTTGCAGGACGGGGGATTAGCCAATGGGGTTCGACACCATCATTACCGGCGGCACCGTGGTCACAGCCGCGGATACTTGTCAGGCCGATGTGGCCATTGAAGGCGGCCGGGTGGTTGCGTTGGGCAGCAGCCTTCCTCGCGACAACGCCAAGCGCCTGATTGATGCCACGGGCAAGTACGTATTCCCCGGCGGAATCGATGTCCACACCCACCTCGACATGCCCTTCGGGGGTACCACCAGCGCGGACGATTTTGAGACTGGCACTCGCGCCGCTGCCTTCGGCGGTACAACTACCCTGATCGACTTCGCCATCCAGTACAAAGGCCAGTCCCTGCGCACCGCCTTTGACGCCTGGATGCAGAAGGCATCGTCCAAAGCGGTGGCCGACTATGGGTTCCACTGCATCATCACCGACCTCCCCGACGCGCAGCTGGCGGAGATGCCGCAACTAGTCCGGGAGGGCGTCAGCAGTTTCAAGCTCTTCATGGCCTACCCGGGCGTTTTCATGCTGGACGATGCCAGCATTTTCAAAGCCATGCGAACCTCCGCCAAAGCCGGCGCCATGGTCTGCATGCACGCGGAAAACGGGGGTGCGATTGACGTGATCGTCAAGCAGGCCCTGGCCGAAGGCAAGACTGCTCCCAAGTACCACGCTCTTACCCGGCCCACCACGGCGGAAGCCGAAGCCACGGCCCGCGCCATCGCTCTCGCCGAAATGGCGGGTTCACCGGTTTACATCGTTCATCTGAGCTGCAACGACGCACTGGAGAAAGTCCGCGAGGCCCGCGACCGCGGCCTGCCCGTCTACGCCGAGACCTGTCCCCAATATTTGTATCTTTCGCTCGAAAACATGGACGCTCCCGGTTTCGAAGGCGCCAAGTACGTTTTCACCCCACCCCTGCGCGAAAAATGGCACCAGGAGAAATTGTGGAAGGGGCTGACCCACGACCATCTGCAGGTCGTATCAACCGACCACTGTCCGTTCTGCTACAAGGAGCAGAAGGAAATGGGCATCGGCGATTTCACCAAAATTCCCAACGGCGGCCACGGCATCGAACACCGCATGAGCCTGGTCTACTCCGGCGGAGTGGCGCAAGGACGCTTCAGCGTAAATCGCTTCGTCGAATTGGTCGCGACCACCCCCGCCAAACTCTTCGGCCTCTATCCCCGCAAGGGCACAGTTGCCATAGGCAGTGACGCTGACCTGGTGGTCTTCGACCCCAGGCGCGAGCACACCATCAGCGCCAAGACCCATCACATGCGCGTGGATTACTCCATGTTCGAAGGGATCAAAGTCACCGGCATGCCGGATGTCGTGCTCTCGCGCGGGCGCATCCTGGTCGAAGGCGAAAAGTTTTTCGGCCGGCCGGGCCAGGGTGAGTTCATCAAAAGAGGTGCCTGCCCCGCCATCTAGCGCCCACTGTCATCCCGACCGGAGCGAGCGCAGCAAGCGGAGTGGAGGGACCTTGTGTTATACGACCTCATCGGTCGCAATTCAGCGCGAAGTCTGCAGCGACCTTCTGACTCGCACGGGCCGCGAAAAACCTGATCGCGCGTGGAACAAAAAGTTAAACGCAAGGTCCCTCCACTGCGCTCGCTGCGCTCGCTCCGGTCGGGATGACAGGGTTTGGGTACACTGGATGGCATTCAATGCTGAAGGAGAGGAATTCGCGCATGCCCACGACTATCGCACCCGCCCAACAGGAAGCAATGCTCTCCGCGGCCCGCGCTGCTTTCAGGAATGCTCATGCTCCCTATTCAAATTTCAAAGTGGGCGCCACCATCCTCACCGAGCGCGGCACAGTGTATTCCGGATGCAATGTCGAGAACGCGTCCTACGGCCTGACCATCTGCGCTGAGCGTAATGCCATCTTCGCCGCCGTCTCCGCCGAAGGAAGCGGCATGAGAATCAAAGCTGTTGCCGTGGCCACCGAGCGCGACGGTCCGTGCGCTCCATGCGGGGCCTGCCGGCAGGTCATCTTCGAATTTGGCCCGGACGCCTTGATTCTGTTTCGCGGTCACTCCGGCACGGAACAGATGGCGATCACGAAGCTGCTGCCGGAGGGCTTTCGGCTGTGATCCAATGCCGGCCGCTACCGCTTGAACCAGTAAATGAGAATTCCGTAGCCCACGCCCGCAGGATCGTCGGTCTTGGCGGACTGAAACGCCATAAACCGTCCGTCCGTTGAAATGACCGGGTTCGACGCCTTACCGCCCTCGTAATCATTGAAGAATGTCAGCCGGGTAAAATCCTTTCCGGTTCCGTCCAGTCGTAGCTTCCAGAGATCAATGTTTCCGGAGCCACGCGCGCCCCCAAGTTGCTCGCACTGCCGGTCCGCCTCGACGGCGGCGTAGAGTCCGTCGGGAAAAATTCCTTCCACTTCGTTGTACGATCCCGGCGCTGTCGAGAAGTTCGTCACCTGACCTGTTTTGAGATCAATCCCCATGACCGACGAATGGCCCTCCGGCTCATAGCAGGTAAAAGTCATCTTGGTGTCGTTGTCGTAGAAGTCCTGCGCCTCGATGACGCAGCTCCGGTCTTTACTTTCATAGACGGTCTTCTGGTTGACCAGCCTGGGAACGCCGGAGAGATCCAGGTCCGCCACCACCAGGCGGGAGGCCTCCGGCGCGAGGTCCGGGGATTGGGCAGCGACCTGCGAAAACGCAATCTTCAAGGTCTTTTTTGAAATTGCCGCGCCCTCGCTCATCTTCTGGCCCAATTTAATTGGCTTGGCTCCCCGCGCCTTGCTCAGGAACCAGAGTTCATTGTCGCGAGTGCGGCTGGTGTGGACGTTCTCGAAGTGGTCGGGACCGATCAGGATGTAATCTCCAGTTACGAGATGCATCACTCGGAGGAAGGCGGCGCCCGGCACGTTGCAGGTCAAACATTGAATGATGCGCGACTTCAGGTCCACCACCATGGCGTCACCAAAACTCTTTGCCATGAATGCGACCCGCTGGTTGTCGGGAGAGATGTCCGCACGTTCGCCGAAATGGGTAAGGACCTCGATATTGGGAGGCAAATGTTCAAGGGGATTGCCCGGAACCCTTTCCGCGAGCGCAAAAACCGAGGCGAGAAGTAGGACAAGCAGTCGCATTCCGGAGATACTATCAAAACTCCTTTTCTAGCGCGGCGGCCAGGTGGACGAAATGCTTCCCCCCAACCCACCCCTCAGGGTAAGCTTCCCTGTTCGTAACCCGGAGACAGATGTCCAAACTGCCGGCCTCGCTCAATCCGCCTGTTGCCGCTATGCGTCCCCTCGACCTCATCCGCAAGAAACGCGATGGCGGCGAACTCTCGTCCGACGAGATCGGCTTTCTCGTCCGCGCCTATACCGACGACGAGATTCCCGACTATCAAATGGCAGCTTGGCTGATGGCCGTGGTTATCCGAGGCATGAGTCGCGCCGAACTTAGCGCGCTGACCGCCGCGATGCTGCATTCTGGCGAGGTCCTCGATCTCTCTGATCTTCCCGGCCCCAAGGTGGACAAACATTCCACCGGCGGCGTGGGCGACAAGACCTCACTCATCATCGCGCCAATTGTTGCCGCGGCCGGCGTTACCGTACCGATGATCAGCGGCCGCGGCCTTGGTCATACCGGCGGCACGCTGGACAAGCTGCAATCCATCCCGGGCTTCAACATCAACCTGTCGTTAAGCGAGTTTCGTCGCGTGCTCAAGAGTTGCGGATGCGGGTTGATCGGCCAGACCGCGGAGATCGCCCCTGCCGACAAGAAGCTTTACGCGCTACGCGACGTGACCGCGACCGTGGAGAGTCCCAACCTGATCTGTGCTTCCATCATGAGCAAGAAGCTGGCCGAGGGCATCGACGGCCTGGTGCTGGACGTTAAAACCGGCAGCGGGGCTTTCATGAAGACCGAGAAGGACTCCGCTCACCTGGCCGAACTGATGGTCGAAACCGGCGAGCGCATGGGTAAAAAGATGGTCGCGCTCATCACCGACATGGACCAGCCACTGGGACTGAAGGTTGGCAACGCCCTGGAAGTCGAGGAGTGTATCGAAGTAATGAACGGCGGAGGTCCAGCCGACTTGCGCGAGGTCTCGGTTGAGCTCGCCGCCTGGATGTTCTGCCTGGCGGGCCGCACTCCCAGTGTCGACGAAGGCCGCCACTTGGCGGATAAACTCATTCGCGACCAATCCGCGCTCAAGAAATTTCGCGAGATCGTCAGCCAACAGGGCGGCGACCCTGGCGCCATTGACGACCCCAAACGATTGCCACAGGCGCAGCATCGAACGCCTGTTCCCAGTCCGGCCAACGGATTTGTGGACACCATCCAATGCGAGCAGGTGGGAATTGCGAGCCTGGTTCTGGGCGGCGGCCGCGAAAAGAAGGACGACAAGATCGACCCCGCGGTCGGCCTCGTGCTGCATAAGAAAGCCGGCGATCCGGTGGAAAAAGGCGAACCCCTGTGCACCGTCCATTACAACTCCGCTGCCCGGCTGGGCAGCGCGCAGAGCCTGCTGCAACAGGCGTATCGTATCGCAGACAAGCCGCCGGCGGTGAGGCGGCCGTTGATGCACCGCGTCGTCGTTGGAAAGGGAGCACAGGCATGACGATTGAGTGTCGATCCAGCCCACCCCAGTTCATACCGTCGGTTTCCGGCGATGCCGAAACCCAGGCTTTAGACTGCATCGGAGGGAGGCGCGAATGGGCCGTCTGACAGGGCTTTTGGGC
>JBOGLD010000287.1:0-36593 GCA_050745885.1 Terriglobales bacterium | reverse complement strand
AATCAGGAGGCGCTCGTGCTTGGTTCCAGGGTTTGCAAGATCAGCCGCATTGAGATCAGCCGCATCGTGTCCGTTCTGCTGTTCGGCTCTTTCCTTCTCCCCACCCTCCAGGCTCAACCCTCGCATTACGAACCGACGCTGGAGTCGCTCAACCAGCACCCTCTTCCGCAATGGTATGCCGATGCCAAGCTCGGGATATTCATTCACTGGGGCCTCTACTCGGTTCCGGGATGGGCTCCTCTCGTCCATCCCGAACATGATTTCCGTTCTCCCGACTACATCCTCAACAACCCTTACGCGGAGTGGTACTACAACACCATGCGACTGGAGGGCTCGCCCACCCAGGCTTACCATCGTGAACACTATGGCGCCAACTACGACTACTACAACTTTGCTCCCATCTTCGATCGCGAGATCAGGAAGTGGAATCCCGATGCCTGGGCCAAAGTCTTCCGTAATGCAGGCGCCAAATATGTGGTGCTCACCAGCAAACACCACGATGGATTTACCCTCTGGCCCAGCGCAACCCCGAACCCCACGTTGCCCGCGGATCGTCAGCACGCCACCCGCGATATTGTCGGCGAGTTGACCTCTGCCGTCCGCCGCCAGGGCTTGCGCATGGGTCTCTATTATTCCGGCGGATACGACTGGACCTTTGTGCCCGGCCCGATTCGCGAAGCCGCCGACCATCAGAAGGTAAAGCCGGAAAGCGAAGCTTATGGGAAGTACGCCGATGCGCAGATGCGGGAATTGATCGAGCGCTACCATCCCGCCGTACTGTGGAACGACATCGACTACCCCAAATCCGGCCATCCCCTTCAGATTATGGCGGAGTACTACAACACGGTCCCCGACGGGGTCATCGACGATCGCTTCGGAGTCAAACATTCTGACTTCAAATCTCCGGAGTACCAGACGCTGGACAAAATCAGCGAGACCAAGTGGGAGGAGTGCCGTGGCCTGGGACGCTCTTTCGGCTACAACCGCGCCGAAGGTGAAGCCGAGACCATCGCTCCGGATGAACTGATATATCTCCTGGTCGACATCGTGAGCAAGAACGGAAACCTCCTGCTCGATGTTGGACCGGAAGCCGATGGCACCATCCCGCCGGTTCAGATGAGTCGCCTGCAAGCCCTGGGAGCGTGGCTGAACCAGAATGGCGAAGCGATCTATGGCAGTCGTCCCTGGACGCGGGCGGTAGGCGAGACTGCTGAAAGGATCCCTGTCCGGTTCACGGAGAAGGATCCGGCAGTTTATGCCACTATCCTCGGTCAGCCGAAGACAACCAGCGTGACTCTCAAATCTCTTTCGCCAAAAGCAGGTTCGGAAATTTACCTGCTGGGAAATCCAAAGCCCGTGGCATGGTCTCAGCAGGGCGATGATCTTCGGGTCGATTTGCCTTCCCCGCTTCCGGGACACTATGCCTACGTGCTCAAGCTTGTAGGACCGGTTTCCTGACTTCGGTGTGCTGCGCCAGAAGCCGACAACAAGAGTTGTGGGATAGGAGCGACAACAGCCAAATGAATCGACGATTCTGTCTCACCTTGGACCTGAAAAACAATCCCTTGCTGATTGCCGAGTACAAGCGATATCACCAGAAGATCTGGCCGGAGATTACGCAGAGCATCAAGGAGTCCGGGATCGAGGACATGGAAATTTATCTTCTGGGCACGCGCCTGTTCATGATCATGGAAGTGAACGATCGCTTCTCCTTTGAGGCAAAGGCTGAAACCGACCGGCACAGTCCGAAAGTGCAGGAATGGGAGGAGCTGATGTGGAAGTTCCAGGAATCGCTCCCCGATGCCAAGCCGGGCGAGAAGTGGCTGCGAATGGAAAGAATATTCAAGCTGGAACTCTGACCGGCCCGGGACAGCGACGGAGAGGAAATGGGTTAGCATGTCAAACGTAGCGCACCACGGCAGGAAGGACAGAATCATGAGCCACACACGGCGCGAAGTGTTGTCCGGAATGGGCGTTGTCGGCCTGGCGGCGATTTCAGATTTGGCTACCGGATCGACGGCGAAGAGCTACGCGCAGATTCTGGGCGCCAACGATAGGCTCAACTTTGCCGTGATTGGCCTGAATGGTCGGGGCTACGCTCACCTCTCGGCACTGAAGGCGAACCAGAGTACGGCCCGCGTCTCACATGTGTGCGATGTCGAGAGCAACATTCTCGAGAAGTTCGCCGACACGGCACAGCGCGAACTGGGCTATGCGCCTGCGTCGGAAAAAGACTTCCGGAAAATTCTGCAGCAAAAAGATGTCGATGCGATCACCATTGCCACTCCTGATCACTGGCATGCACCCATGGCAATTGCGGGATTACAGGCCGGCAAACACATCTATCTGGAGAAACCGTGCAGCCACAATCCGGCAGAAGGCGCACTCCTGGTCGAGGCGCAGCGCAAGTACGGGAAGCTGGTGCAGATGGGCTCCCAGCAGCGCTCTTCGCCGCACACTATCGAGATCGTCGAGAAAATCCACGGCGGTCTCATCGGTCGGCCGTATTTTGCCAAAGCCTGGTACGCCAACACCAGAAAGACGATTGGCACTGGCAAGGAAGTGCCGGTGCCGTCCACCCTGGATTGGGACCTGTGGCAAGGCCCCGCGCCGAGACAGCCATACCGGGACAATGTGCAGCCTTACAACTGGCACTGGTTCAAGACCTACGGAACCGGCGAGACCCTCAACAACGGAACCCACGAGGTGGATGTCTGCCGATGGGCGCTCGACGTCGACTATCCCAACCGGGTGACTGCGTCGGGCGGCAGATACCAGTTCAAGGATGACTGGCAGTTCTACGACACCCTGGTCACAAGCTTCGAATACGATGACAAACTGCTCTCCTGGGAGGGCAAGAGCTGCTCTGGAATGAAGTACTATCACCGCGATCGCGGCGCCACGATCATTGGGACCACAGGTACGGTGCTGGTCGATCGCGATGGCTACGAGATCTATGATCTCAAGGGAAGCAAGCTGAGCGAATACAAGACGGGCGAGACGACCTCATCTTCCGACCTGATTGGACGCGACTCCATGACCGACGCGCACTTTGCCAACTTCATCGCCGGCATCCGGACCGGCGAAAAGCTCCACGCCCCCATCTCCACCGGCAACGTGGCCGTCACCATGCTGCAAATCTCCAACATCGCATGGGAGGTAAATCGCGAGTTGCGAATGGATCCCACGAACGCGCACATCCTCAATGATCCCGATGCCATGAAGATGTGGGGCCGCGAATACGAGAAGGGCTGGGCGCCCCATGTGTAGCTTGCGCTCGCATCTCGCGAGAATGCAGCCAGGACAAATCAAAAGGAATACGGATCGAATCAACCTCCATGGAAAACCGCTTCTCCCGTCGTGACTTTGTCCGCTCCAGCGCTCTTGCTGCGGCGGCGGGCTTCGTTCCCTCCAGTTCTACCGCTGCTCCGGGCGCCGCGAACGTTCCTGCCTCGCCGGTGCAGCTTGGGCTGGCCAGTTACACCTTCCGCAACTTTCCCCGATCGGAGATGATCGGTTTCATGAAGCGTCTGAACGTGAGCGCGCTCAATGCAAAAGACGTCAAGGATCATCTCCCCATGGACCCGCAAGCGGAGGAAAAAGCGCTTGCAGACTATGCTGCCGCGGGCATCAAGCTCCATGCCGCCGGAGTGATCTACTTCGAAAAGGATGAAGACGACGACATTCGCGGCAAGTTTGAGTACTGCAAGCGAGCGGGCGTGTCCGTGATCGTTGCCGGGGACCCGTCGCTGCAGACCTTGCCGCGAATCGAGAGATTCGTGAAGCAATATGACATCCGCATAGCGATCCACAATCACGGGCCCGAGGACAAGCTGTGGCCTTCGCCCCTGGATATTCTGAAGGCCGTCAAAAACATGGACCCACGCATCGGGTGCTGCATCGATGTAGGACACACGGTTCGCGCTGGTACCGATGTGGTGCAGGCCATCCATGAGGTAGGACCGCGGCTCTTCAATGTGCACATGAAGGACCTGACGGATTTCGAGAACAAGGAAAGCCAGGTCGCCGTTGGAGGCGGGATGATGCCGGTGCGAGCGATGTTCGAGGCGCTAATCTCGACCAAGTATCAGGGATTCGTCGATCTGGAATACGAAGTCCACGCCGACGACCCGATGCCGGGAGTCGCCACCAGCTTCGCCTACATGCGAGGCGTGCTCGCTGGCATGGGATATGCGGCAGCGTAGGAGAGCAAAACCGTTAAAAGCCCTCACGCCTTGTTCATGGACGCCTGAGGAATCTGAAGTAGAAAGCTGCGAACACCAGGACAATGCCAATATTCGCTGTCAGCCGTTCCCAGAATCGGTTTCTGAAGAACACGAAATCTACACCGACTATGACGGCTGCCATCGCCACCACGTAAAGCACGGCCGCTACCTGTCTGCGCATTTCAGCGGGAATCGCCATTTTGAGTTCTCTATGACGTGATCTGACATCCCAGCCGATTCCACCGGGACCCGATTCCTGTCCGGAACTTCTCGCCGGCTCCCGATGGCCCGTCTCAGACCACATTCTACCCAAAATCCCCATTGTTCAAGGGTTTGCGCTGACACCACTCCATCTCCCTTCATCGTTTTTGGTTCACCGGTAGCACCTCGATTCGACGAACCATGCTCGCGAACGGCCGCCGCGTGAGGTGGGTCTCGGCCAGCAACCATCAGAGTAGTACCGGGCGGGCTTGACCAACCGCCCGCCGGTTTTCACCACCATCTTTGCCACCACCTGGCGGGCGGTTGTCCAACTGGCGGCCCTATGAAGGAAGATCTTGTACTCGATCAGCGGCTCCTGGCTGGGCCGTCCCTCTGGGCGCACCAGCAGTTCGGCGACCTCCCGCACCAGGTTCTCGTTAGGAGGCCTGCACGTCCCGGCTTTCCAGCGTGCCCATTGTTACGGGCGTAACGTTGCGCCGCTGCGGGTGCGACCATACGCTGACTGATGTTCCCATCTCGCTGGTCATGAATTTGCTGGTCATGAATTCGCTGGACATGAATTCGCTGGACATGAAGAAGAGCCGTCCCATTTCGAAGTACCAGACGGTTTCCACCCCGGAGGCGACGGGTGGTGTTTTCCGGCCAGGGGAATCTGGACGATGAGTACAGAAACAGCTCCGGCATTTTCGCCAGGAACTATGCGCAAGCGGAGTGTCCCGCGCTACAAGCTGGCGGTGCCATTGGAGCTGACCGTGTTGCGCTCGGGCATCCCTGACAATATTCCCGGACGCACCCTCGAGATGGGTGAGGGCGGAATGGGAGTTGTCGCCGCATCACAACTCCACCTCGGCGAGTCCGTCCGCGTCGAGTTTCTTCTTCCACACACAACCACGCCGGTGCGGGCCACGGCGGTGGTGCGCTATCAGCGTGCCCTAGGCTTTGGCCTCCAGTTCCTCCGTCTACCGATTGAACAGCAATCGATCATCCGTTACTGGACGCGATGCGAGTGCGAACTTTTGTTGGGAGCCCAAAAGTCCCACGGTGTACAGGCACGAGCCGCTTTGGGAGAGGCGGCAGCCGAACCCAGGCAGTTCGCGGACCTCGAAGACTCGGAAGACTCAAGACGCAGGCTCCGCGTCCCGCGCAGCGTTGCCGTATCCGTTCCCATAATCGTGGTCGCGGCCATGCTGGGATGGTGGCGATGGCAGCAGGAGTGGAAGGCGTTGGAAGCGCAGGTTCCGGTAAAGCAGACCTTGGCGGCGAAAGCAGACTTGCAAGTGCCGGGCGAGGCCATGCAGCAGCGGATCAGACACCAGGTCATGCCAGAGTATCCGGTGGATGCTCGACAGGCGGGAGTACAGGGCACGGTGGTGCTCGATGTTGTTGTGAGTAAAGAGGGTGCGGTGACGCAACTGAAGGTTGTCAGCGGGCCCCAGGCACTGTCGCCCACGGCCATTGATGCAGTGCGGTGGTGGCGCTACGAACCCTATCTTGTGAATGGCCAACCGGCGACGGTTGAGACCACTGTGGCTGTGGACTTCCGGTTGACCAACTAGTTTCGTGTCCCCGGGGGCATGTCGATCCGCAGTTCCCCTTCTTTCCGCTGCAAGCCCTGGGATAATTTCGCAATAGCAGCCCGAGTCATTGTCACCCCTGCCGCTTCCCTGCGCGCTTACCGTATCCCGTCCGACCCTGCCTGGTTGTCCTGTTTCACCTGCGTCTCGGTCTGGTCGGCCGCCGCCTCTTGATCGGTCAGGTCCTTGGCTGCGCTCGTATCCGGGGGTGGAGGCGGCACATCGGAAGCCGTCGTACCCGTATCCGGAGCCTTCGGCAAGCCGCCCGTGCCCTGCTTTTGCGCCAGGTTCTTCATGCCGCTATCCAGTTGTTCCTGGAAGTGGTTTTGCATGTCCTGCAAATCCTCGACGGAAACGGCTACTTGCTGGCCCGCGCCGCAGTCGCCCTTCTTGCTGGCCTGGACGCTGGCATTGACGGTCTGGTTCGCGTCGGGAGTGTCCGTGAGCCGGGTGATTACGTCGCCTGCGGTGAGACCACATTCCTGGCCATTAGACAAAACCGTAATATCGCTGGACACGACAAAGGTGCGACGCGCGGGATCCAGTGCCGGCAGCACGTCACCGTTAGCAGGTTCCGGGGCCTGCGCCTGTCCTCCCGAGGACTGTTGCTGCTCCGCTGCCAGCTGCGCCTTTACCTCTTCCGCGATCGCCTGCTTCACTTCCGGGGTCAGGGTTACCGCGCCGTTGTTGGCGGCTTGCCCGGCTCCGTCCCCGTAGCCTTGATCGTATCCCGCCGCCGCATCCGCGTTGGCCTCAGCCCGGGCCGCATAAGCGTCCTGCAGGTTCGCCGCAATCACATAATCCGTAAGCCAGAACGCGGCCGACGGATACACAGAATAGGGCGCGAAATATCCGCCGTAATAGCCGTACCAGGGTCCCCAACCCCAGCCGCCAATGCCCACTCCCCAGTACACCGGCGCCCCCCACGGTCGATAGGCCCAGCCGTAAAAGGCCGGGTGGTACCAGTAGCCGGGATAGTAGCCATAGTAGTGACGGCCGCCGTAGTTGTAGCCGCGATAGACCGCTACCCGATAGACCCCATGATCGTAGTAAGTTCGCGAATAATAGGAACGTCCGCCACGCGTGAGGTAGGCGCGCTGCACGTAGCCGCGACCTCCACCCCGGTTCACGATCCGAACTCCGCCGCGTTCGCTCACGATGGTGCGCCCGCCCCGCAGATTGTGTTGAATCCGCATTCCGTTCTGTCGGATGGAGCGGATCTGCCCGTTTGGTCGAAAGTGCGCCGAACCGCCGCCCTTCAACGATACCGTCCGCCCGGGCGCTCGGTGACTGTTCATTCCTCCGCGATTACCCGCGGTGTATCCGCCACGGTTGCCGGCGGCATTTCCACTTCGATTGCCGGCCGCCGTTCCACCCCGATTGCCGGCGGCCGTTCCACCCCGATTGCGGGACGTGCTTCCGCCGCGTTGACCGCGCAGGTTCTCATTGCGATTGCCGGTGTTCCCGGAATGACTCGGAGGAGTACTACTGGCGCCACCAGGCCGATGGCCCGTGGGAGTCCCTTGGCCACGCGAGTTTTCGTGGCTGGAAACAGATCCACGACTGGACGCGCCCGCTTGGCGCTGGTTACTGGAGTGGCCTGGATTACTCCCATGCTCAGCCGGTTCCTTCGATTCCGTCCTGTGCTGTCCCCAGGCAAATACCGAAATCGCCATGGCTGCCAAAACCAAAATCGATTTCCGTAGAGAGTTGCGGCTACGGGCAGGTAATTCCATCACGGCCTCCAGATTGCTCAAACTTCACTTCCGATTCCCATGCTAACTTCCATCAGACGAGTGTCAAAGTTACGTCAGTTCCTGCGCCGTCGGCACGGAGCACGCAAATAAGACCGAGAACGGCCGCCAATTGGCGAAAACAGTGGGAACAGAACGGGAAGAGATCAACCAACCGGCAAAGACTGTTCCGGACCCGTTCGCCGGAACTGAGCAGGGGTCCAAGTAAGCCAGGCGTTCCTTGCCGAGCCGCGGCAAAGAGCGGTAAGTGGTTCGCCGGCGACCAGTAATCGAGGCAAAAAAACCGGGTGGCCGGGCCCACCCGGTTTGTCCCACTCATACAGTAAGCCTCACCTAGTGAGAGAGCCGCTTGGAGATGAGCGTGGCATGGAGTACGCCAGACTTGTCCCAAGTGCCCTTGCAAATTACGCGGTCCCCATCCTTCACGTCGCTGGACATGATGTCGTTGACTTTCTTGTCGCCGTGGTACTGACTGACCCATTTCGTCGAGCTGTCGTACTCGATCGTTCTCTCGTCGTTGGGCGATCCTGTTTTACGTACAGTCAGCGTAGATTTGTCCGGATTGCTTCTAACGATGTTACCTTCCCAGCGCGCGTCCTTTTCGACTTTCTCTTTGGCTGGAGCCATTTGACCGAACACCGCCGTTGACAGCGGCAAGGCAAGTACAGCTGCGAACAGTAGAGTGAGTAGTTTCTTCCCCATGTGACTTTCTCCTTTTCACCGGAAAGATTCTGGTGTGCGGCAAGAACAATAGACCCTTGGGCCAAAAAGAACAATACCCTGGCCAGCATCGTCGCCTTTCCAGGGCATGGAGGAAGGGCTTGTATCCTTGGGGACAGCCAATCCATCCCTCGAGGTCAGACGCCTGGACCTTCGGGTGCGCCAGGTTTCGCTTGGCTCCGAAGCAGGGCCGCCTGGGGCCCGGCTTCGGACCTCCCGCTATTTTCGGTTGTCCTAATGCGCCGGAAAGGGTAGACTTCCCCGGTTCAGGCGGGGGTCTCTGCGATGAACGTACTTCGTCTTCCCTGGCGCGCCCTGATTCTGGCCGTGGTCGCGTGTCTGGCTTGCCGGCTCTTGGTGGTTGCCGCCGACGAGCCCACCACCCTGACCCGGGACCAGATCAAGCAATTCCTTCTTACTGCCAAAATAGTAAAAAGTGTGCAGTCCAAAAAGGGCATCACCAACCCGTGGCGGCTCACGCTCACCGACGGCACTATTACCCACGACGCTTCTTTCCAGTCGATTGACGAACACAAGCCCAGCGTGCAGCTGGCAACTGGTACTGAACTGAACTTCGTGGATTCCTACAAGTACAATATCGCCGCTTATACGCTGGCGGAGATGCTTGGCATCGAGGATATGCTGCCGGTATATGTCGAGCGCAAATGGAAAGGCGACTCAGGCTCGCTGAGTTGGTGGTTGCCGGTGAAGATGGATGAGGTGGAACGCCACCGGCAGAACCTAACGGCGCCCGACCCTGACGCGTGGAACAATCAGATGTACAAGATTCGGGTCTTCGATCAATTGGTCTACGATAACGATCCCAACCTGACCAACGTCCTGATCGGTGAGGATTGGAAGATCTGGAGAGTTGATTTCAGCCGCGCATTTCGCCTTCAGGGAAACCTGAGAAACCCCGGCGACTTGGTACGCTGCGATCGGCACTTGTTCGAGAAACTGAAAGCGCTGGACGGCAACGAACTGCAGGAAAACACCAAGCACTATCTTACCAAGAGTGAGGTAAAAGCGGTGATGCAGCGACGGGACAAGATTGTGGAGGAGTTCCAGAAGCTGATCGCCTCAAAAGGTGAGAACGAAGTGTTGTACTGAATCTGCGCAAGGATTGTGGATTCAATGTCAGGTTGAATGCAGCTTGCTCTTATGGGTCCCAAGGGCTATTGTTTCTGGCCACACATCACATCTTCCCGGTAATCCGGTTAACAAGGAGAAGGACATGCTGAAGAAGTTACTCTTTCTGGTGTTCGCATCTGTACTTGCCTTCCCGCTGTCAACGGCGGCGTTCGGTCAAATGGCTCCGGCCAAAGAGAAGGCCGCAAAGGAAGCGCGCTGGGAGGGCCATATCATTCGAAGCAGTAAAGATGAGTCTACCCTGACCGTGCGCAAGGTGGGCTCGATGGACGAGAAAATCGTCAAGTACGACACCTCGACGCGCTGGGTCAGTCAAGAGCACGGCGCCAAAAAAGCCAACGACATTGAGGCCGGCGACGTGAAAGACGGCGACCGCGTGATCTGTACCGGCACCTGGGACAAGAAGGGTGTGCTGCACGCCACCCTGATCTCGAAACGGCTCACCGGCATGTAATTAAAGAGCACGATAAATCGTGATTGGCCCGTTGATCGGAACCATGACTTTTGCGTTGGAAATGGTCACGACAGCGGTGTGTCAGCAGGTCCGCCGGGTGTTTCCCCTTCCGCCAGGCCTTCGGATATCACGACCGCCTGCCTGGCGGCCTTCGCCACGTTTTGCGAGCCGGACTGCGAATTTTCGGCTTGTTGACTTATTTAACTGTGGCACCTAAGATGCACCGCGGTAGAGGACGTCCTGCGGAACTTAATGTTTTGCTTCAAATCCGGCAGGGCTTGGCATTAGGAGGCAGGAAGATGGTCCGCCCTCCGGTCTGGGTTTATCCCCGCCGCGTTTGCATTTCCCTCCTTATCGTACTGGTGTCGGTTGGCCTTGCGTGGGCGAAAGCGAAGAAACCTTCCGCCGAGCCGGCGCAATCCTTGGTCGCTATCGGAGATGTTCACGGTGATTTTGACGACTTTGTCGCCATCCTCCAGCACATCGGTCTCGTCGACAAGCAAAACCACTGGGCCGGCGGTTCGACAACGTTTGTCCAGGTCGGGGACCTTCTGGATCGCGGCCCCAAGCCGCGCGAGGTCATGGACCTGATGATGGCGTTGGAGAAAGAAGCGGGACAAGCCAGCGGCCGGGTGGTGAGCCTGCTGGGCAATCACGAGATGATGAATATCATGGGCGACCTGCGCTACGTGACTCCCGTGAACTATGCCAGTTTCGCCGACAGCAATTCCGAGCAGCGGCGGAAGTCTGCCTTTGACGAGTACATGCAATGGCGCAATAAGCACCCTCAGTTAATCGCCGAGCTTGCCCAACCCATGGAGTTGACTGAAGCAGAGTGGATGGCAAGGCATCCGCTGGGTTTCGTCGAGCAGCGCGAGGCCTTCAGCCCGAAGGGTGACTACGGCAAGTGGCTGCGCGGACACAACGCCCTGGCCCAAATTGGACAAGAGATCTTCTTGCACGGCGGCATCAATCCCGACCTGGCCAAGGTCAAAGTGGATGCGATGAACAACCGGATTCGTGACGAGATCAAAGCCTTTGATGGGATGAAACAGACTCTGCAGGATGGGGGCATAATCCTGCCGTTCTTTAATATGCAGGAAATCACCTATGCGGCTCAGGCTGAAGTCATCGCCGAACGCAAGTCGCGGGTTCCGGCGGACGAAGCGCGCCAAGCCAAAATCCTGGAGTTCTTAAAGTACGGAGAGTGGTTGAGTGTGAGGCCTGATGGACCGTTATGGTTTCGCGGGTACGACCAGTGGAGCGATGCGGAGGGCGCGGCACAGATCGCCAAGGTCCTGGAAGCTTACAAAGTGGCACATATTGTGGTAGGGCATACGGTTCAAAGGACCACGCGTATCCGGCCCCGTTTTGGAGACAAAGTGTTCCTGATTGACACCGGGATGCTCAGCAGCTACTACCCTGGGGGCAGGGCGTCAGCTTTGGAAATCTGCGGCGATTCCAAATTCACCGCTAAATATATGGACGGGCAGATGGTGCTTTTCGACTCCGCGGCGCCTTCGCCACAAAACGCTATGCCAGGGGAACATCCAACGGCGGGCGATGCAGCAGCGATCCCGGAAAAACTTGCCGCCGTACCCGCCGACCACATCTGTCCCGTAACAACGGCTCCGCCGCAATAAGACCGAAGAGTCACGAAAGAGGCTTCTGCGGATGAAACGGTGGATTGAGCGTGCTCTAAATGTTCACCCGGGGGACCTGGGACGCGGCACGCTTCTGTGTTCGACTCTTTTCCTGGTCATCAGCGCCTACAAAATTGGCGGAGTGGCGGCCGCCGCTCTTTTCCTCTCGCGCTTCCAAGCCAAAGACCTTGCCTACGCCGACATTGCCAGCTCGGTGCTTGTGGCCGTGCTCGTGGCCGGCTACGTAGTCATTGCACGGCGGGTTCATCTGCGCAATCTGCTGGTGGGCAGCATGTTGTTCTTCGCCAGCAACTGCGCCGTGTTCTGGCTGCTGGCCCATCGCTACTCCCACCTGGTATGGCTGTTTCCCGCGCTCTACATCTGGGTGAAAATCTTTGGCGTTCTGGCACCGACGCAGATCTGGACTCTGGCGAATTACGTCTTGACCACGCGCGAGGCCAAGCGCGTGTTCGGGATGGTGGGAGGGGGAGCCATCGCGGGTTGGATTTTTTCCGGCTACTTCTCCAAAACCATGACCAAGTTGTTTCACACGGAAAGCCTGCTGCTGGGCATGGGGCTTTTCATTTTGATTTGCGCCGGGCTGGTGATCCAGATCTGGCGCAGCGGGCAAGCCGCAGTGGCCGGGGGGCAGGAAATCGCGGAGGGGACCGGCGAATCAAGCCCGCGGAACATGCACCAGAGCCTGCGCCTGGTAATGTCCTCGCCCTACCTGCGCGCTATCGCCGGAGTGATCTGCATCTCGTCTCTGGTGACGACATTGACCGGATGGCAGTTCCTGGCCATTGCCCAACAGACGCTGGTGAGAAAGGATACGCTGGCAATCTTTCTGGGGAACTTCAACTTTTACGCGGGCATCGCTTCGTTGTTGTTCCAATTGCTGTTGACCACCAGGTTCCTGCGCCGGTTCGGTATCGGTACGGCGTTGTTTATGCTTCCCATGACCGTGTTGCTGGGTTCGGCAGGCGTGCTGGCTCTGGGCACTCTGGGCGCTGTGGTCGTACTGAAAGGCTGCGATCAAACGCTGCGCTACTCCCTGGACAAATCCACCGCCGAGTTGCTCTACCTGCCTTTGCCTGCCCGGGTCAAGATACAGGTCAAATGGTTCATCGATACCGTGGTCTGGCGGCTGGGTGATGGTTTGTCCGGATTGACGGTTCTCATTTTCGCCACCACCCTGCATTGGCCGGCACGCCAAATCAGTTGGATCGCGCTGCTGCTGGTTTGCGCGTGGCTGGTGTCGGTTTCATCTGCGCGCAAGCAATATGTTGCCACCTTGAAGGAGAGCATCAGCCAGCATCGCGTGGACGTGGAGCAGGTCTCCACCTCGGTGCTGGACCGTTCCACCGCCGATCTGCTGGCCACTAACCTTTCGGCGTCTGATCCCAACGAAATCCTTTATGCTCTCAGCCTGTTTGAGGTGGAGCGGCAAAGGGCGGCGCATCCTGTAATCCGCAGCCTGCTGAACCATTCTTCTCCACAGGTCCGGCAGAAGGCAATTGCGATTCTTTCGGAATCGGGCGATGCCAGCGTCCGTCCAGACATCGAACGCATGCTGAAAGACCCCGACCTCAACGTACGCACGGAAGCTTTGCTTTACCTTACCCACCATGCGCACGTCGACCCGCTGGAGCTCATGCAGGACGAAGGCGATTTCGCCGACTTCTCGGTCAGCTCGGCGGTCGTGGCCTATTTAGCCCGGCCCGGCGAGACTCAGATCCTGGAGGCGGCGCAACAGATCCTAACCACCATGGTCGGTGAACCCGGAGACGGGCGGCAGCGGCATCGGGTGGAGGCGGCACGGCTGCTGGGCGAATTGCCTGACTCCTTTGACCCCCTGCTTTCGACTCTGCTCAACGATCCTGATCCCGTGGTCGCGCAGCAAGCCATTCAGTCTGTCGGGAAGCTGCGCAAGCGGAGGCTGGTCCCCGATCTGCTGGACCGTCTGGCTCGTCACGAACTGCGTGCCGAGGCCGCCAAGGCCCTCGCAGAGTTCGGGGACGCGATTGTGGGAGCGTTGCGCGACCATCTCGGCGACGCTTCGGTCCCGATCGAGGCGCGGCGGGAAATTCCCATCATCATGGTGAAGATTGCCACCCCGGGGGCGGCACAGGTACTGATGGAAAATCTCATGGAAAGCGATACTGCCTTACGCTTCCGTGTTATCAGCGCTTTGAACAAGCTCTGCCGCCTTCATCCTGAGATCGAGACCGACGCCCAGACCTTGGAGACGGTGCTGGCGGCAGAAATCCTGGGGCACTACCGGTCCTTCCAGATTCTGGACAAACTGGGTCCCGCGGAAGGCACGCAAGGCCCGGTGGCACGCGCCCTGACTGAGTCCATGCAACTGGAATTGGAGCGCATCTTTCGTTTGCTGGGCCTGCTCTATCCTCATCTTGACGTACACAGCGCCTATTTGGGTTTGCAATCGAAGAACGTGTCGGTTCACGACAACGCGCTGGAATTCCTCGATAATGTCCTGAAGACCCAGTTACGCGAAATGCTGGTGCCGCTGCTGGACAGCAAGGTCACGGTGAGCGAGCGCGCTCGCCTTGCGCAACGACTGGTGCATACCAAAATCGAAAATCAGGAACAGGCAGTCGCGGCCCTCGTCACCAGCGACGACCCTTGGCTCAGGTCTTGCGGCGCGTACGCCGTGGGAGCCTTTGGCCTGAAATCTTTGGAGGGCGAATTGAATCGGTGCCTGAACGATTCTGATCCCCTGCTGCGGGAAACCGCCAGAGCCGCCAAACTGCGCCTGGAGGCGCCGGTTACCAAGACCTGAAATTTAAAGAATTCCGGGAGGGTGCTCCAATGTACAGACTTCGTCGGCAGTGGTCGAGGCTCATGATTGCGGCGCTGGTGTGCTTGATCTGCCCACACGTCGCCCGCGCGGCGGATGAACCTGCGCTTACCAAGGAACAGATCAAGAATTTCCTGCTCACGGCCAAGATCGTTGGCAGCGCGCAATCCAAAAAAGGTGTCACCCAGCCCTGGCGGCTTACGCTGAGCGACGGCACTCTGACCCATGACGCCTCTTTTCAGCCTATCGACGAACACAAGACCAACGTAACCATGGCGAGCGGCCGGGTTGAGATGAGCTTCGTGGATTCGTACAAGTACAACATCGCCGCCTACGCGCTGGCCGAGATGCTTGGTCTGGATGACATGCTGCCGGTCTATGTGGAACGAAAATGGCACGGCGATTCAGGCTCGCTGAGTTGGTGGTTGCCGGTAAAGATGGACGAAGCAGACCGCATCAAACAGAACATAACGCCCCCGGATCCCGACGCGTGGAACAATCAGATGTACAAGGTACGGGTCTTCGACCAACTGGTTTACGACGACGACCCCAACCTTACGAACGTGCTGATCGGTGAGAACTTCAAGATCTGGCGGGTGGATTTCAGCCGCGCATTTCGGTCCTACAAAGACCTGAGAAACAGCAAAGACCTGGTACGCTGCGACCGGCAGTTGTTCGAGAAACTGAAGGCACTGGACCAGAACGAAGTCGCGCAAAAAACCAAGGGTTATCTCACCAAGGATGAAGTGAAGGCGCTGATGGCACGACGGGACAAAATCGTGGCGCAGTTCCAGAAAATGATCTCTGAAAAAGGTGAAAACGAAGTGCTGTATTGAAATACCCTGCGCCTACCGCAGCTTGGCGTATTCCACCTTGGCTTGCTCGAGGATCGGGATATCTGGGTCGGCATCTTTCCAGAGGGTGAGGAAGTCCTGGTAGGCAGCCTTTGCCTTGGCCTGATCTTTCGACCTGGCGTAGGCCCGGCCCAGTTGCAATCGCGCCAATGCGTCCACGGGATCGCCGAAAATGATGCTGCGTATCGGTCACCATCGCCCGGCGGGACATGATCAGGTCGTAGCCGACCATCACCGTGCAAGCCAGCAGCAGCGAGACCGCCGTGATCGACAGAATGATCGCCGTCAGCTTTCGCCCGATCGACATATCGCGTAAGACGCTCATTTATTTACGGGGTCTCCTCGTCTGTTACGATCACCTTGGCCACGGTCAACAGGCGGGAACTTATCTTCAGATGGGCCCGCTCCGCCGCTTTCACATTGATTTCAAAACGAACGCGGTTCTCATCCAGGACGAAGTTGATGACCCCACCCATCTGGGCGAAGCCGGCGGTGTCTCCGACGGTCAGAACGCTGGCTCCTCGCAGGCCGCGCAGGATCTCTCGCACCTGCTGCTTTTCTGCGGAAGCCACGAATATGATGTGGCAGGACTTTGCCTGCGGCACGCCGGAGGGATGAACGACCTCGATTCTGTGGCCGTTTACGGTCTTGTCCACGATCACTTGTTCGAATTCATGGCCAAAAGGATCTTGCCCGAGCACACAGATTTGTAGCGGAGCGTCGGCAGCGGAGAAGGCATCGGCCGGCCATTCTACGAACTTGGCGAAGTTGAACAGGAAGGCCGCTTTCACCTGATATTCGGTGGCGGATTGGGCCTGCGTAACCGCCGCCAGGAAACACAGAACGAAGCGGAAGGCGCGCCATTTCCAGTGCCGTCCGAGGCTCCGCCGAAACAAGGCAAAACCGCCTTGCATGAAGACCTTCGGTGTTAGGCTGAGTCGGTCCAGTTTTCGGCTCCTGCTTCAGAATTGCCAGGTAAATTTCCCGTATACACTGCGCTTGACCAGCGTGGCGCGTACGCTTCCCGTGCCGTCGACAAACTCCAGGTGGCGGTCCTTCACCAGGTTCTGTCCCACCACGCTCATTGAAAACCCCTCTGTCCATCGCCACGTGAGTCCGCTATCCAGCCGGGTGTAAGACGGAACATTGCTGCTCTTGAGCCGGCCCACAAAATAACTGGAAGCATCCCATGAGATTCCATGGCTGAGATCGAAGTGCGAGCGCAGCTGGGCGCTATGAACCGGGCTGCTTCCTTCTGCATCGAGGACGGCCCCGCTGTCCTGGCTCGTCGGCTCCAGGTGCATGTGAATTTGTTCGAAGGCATATCCTGGGCTGAGCATCCAGCGTTCCGCGACCTTCCAGTCCGCCGCGATCTCGAATCCGTGCGCTTCTCCGTGCATCAGGTTCTGATAAGTTACCGGCACCACAAGATGCGGAGGAGATGGCGAGCTCTCGAAGATAGGAGTGGCCGGCTCAGTGGTTTGCTGATGACCGTAGTTGCCGTAGTACGCGGCCAGGTCGATTGAAAGATTGCGAACGGGGGTGCTGCGGTAGCCGGCCTCGTACACGGTCAATGATTCATCGTCATAGTGAGGATTGCCCACCACCGCGAGCAGCGTCGGCGTGCCTCCGGGTCCCGGAAACCCGCCGATGTTGATGCGGCCGCCGGTGTCGGTCTCGGCTGGCGTTCGCTCCGCTTGGGAGACGGCCGCCCAAAACATGTGGCGGGTAGAGGCCGCCCACGCCACGCGTGCGCTGGGTAACAGATTGAGCCCGGTGTAGTAGTTATGGTCCAGCTTCGTACCAATCGTCAGATACAGCTTGTCCGGAACCAGGGCGACTTCGTCCTGGATGAACAAACTGAATATCTGCATGGTGACGTCCGCGGGATTCAACGAGAAGGACAAGTTGCCGTGTGTCTCGGAGTTGGTATTGCGGTAATTCACTCCCCAAACAATGTCTTGCCGCGCCCCCCATGCGAAGTGGTGCTGAAAATCAATGTCGAATGTCTTACGATCTTCCCTGAGCCCGTCATCACGCTCGTAGCGATCGAAGGAAATCTGCAGAGTTGTATCCGACCGCGCCGAATAGACATGATTCCAGGCAGAATGCAGAAAACCGCCCGACAAAAAAAACGCGGCATCAATATTCTGGGGCCCTGGCGATGTAACCGATGGAAGGAACTGGACAGAATTCGCTTCCTCGCCGGTATACAAGTCGCCCTGAACCATGAGGCTGTCTTTTGCGGACAGGCGGCTATCCGTCCGAAACCCGCCGCGGAGCGCATGCCAACCATCCGCGCCGGCCGCACCGCCGGAGGCCGGCAGATGGTCCTGATTAAAGTATTTGGTAAAAATCCTGTAGTCGGTGCGCTTCCCCAGACCGCCTCCGTATTGCGCCGTGCCAAAACCCTGCTCCAGATTGCCCCCGCCCGCCACTACCATGCCACCTTTGGTCTTTGCGGCTTTTTTGGTGATGATGTTGACCACTCCGTTGACTGCGTTCGCCCCCCAAACGGTCCCTCCGGGGCCGCGGATCACCTCAATGCGTTCGATATCCTCCAGCGGAAGGTCCAACACGTCCCAGAAGACGCCGCCAAAAGTCGGGGTGTACACGGT
The DNA here is from genome assembly GCA_050745885.1 of Terriglobales bacterium. Taxonomy (GTDB): domain Bacteria; phylum Acidobacteriota; class Terriglobia; order Terriglobales; family Acidobacteriaceae; genus JAIQFF01. Next base: position 18,558 of record JBOGLD010000287.1, on the reverse strand, counting down.
GCGCCCGTCAACCAACACAACTACTTCGTTGCTGAAGCGTCCGTTAAGGCCGCGCACACTGATGGCCCAGGTGTTGGCCGTGATCTGCGCCACATCGACGCCGGGAACCAGGCGCAGCAGGTCGGGGATGTTGGTCATGCCAGAACGCCCAATGTCCGCCGCGGTAATGACGAATATTGCTGACGCCGTCCGTGATATTTTCTGCTCCGTCTTGGATACCGAGGTCACTTTGGTATCCATGAGGTCTTCCAGGCTCAGGCCGGTCAGGTCTGCAGGCGTTCCCTGCGACCAAGCTGGATGGAGCAGGCACAAGAGCATCGCCAACTGGGTGAGCAGGCGACCGGCGCAAACGGATCGATGCCGGCTCGACGTGGCTTGAGATTCGCCGCATGGATGGACGATGCCAATGCCGATCCCACTGCGCAAAGAAGTTCTCCTACGTGCCAATGGCTTGCCGGCGCCTCATCCCTCGGCGCACGACCACACTGGTTTCTTCGGCAGGATGTGATTCTTCTTTAGGAGGACGTTCCACCCAGAGCTTTGACTTCCACAACCTTGCGCCGGGTGTTCGACTGGAGTTAATGAATTGAAAAGCGGGCTCGTGACGAGCTACGAGAAACCGTGGAACTAGTTAAGACCTTTAGATTGTGGTGGCCTACCCCCTGAGCCTCGCCCGCTCCCGGATCGCGGCCCGTCGATTTTAGGGAGAATAGATTCACCTATGCTACAAGGGTTGCGACTCCCTCACATGGTCTGCCCGAATGATTTTTTGGCCAATGCTCTAGTGCGGTTCGGCAATCAGAAACTCCAGTTTGTTGTCGTCTCCAGCTCCGAGAAAAATAAAGCGTTCCGGATTGGCCGTATAGCAGGCAAAGGCTACTCCAAGCGGCTCGGGGTTGGGCCTGCCTTCTACCTGAACGGTGTCGTAGGTCGCGAGTTCTCGCCCTTCGAGGTCAACGACCTTCATGCGCGTTTCCTTGGTCTGCGGTTGAAAAAACAGTACGGCAATTTTGTTGCCTGAAACGTGCATCTCTTCAGGTTGAAACTCCTTGTCTCCGGGATCGACTGTAAATCTGCGTACAGCCTCACCTCCAGGAGAAATCGCATAGAAAATTGCTGGCGTAAGCCATCGCATTAGATAAATATTGCCATCGCCCCCGGCTTGCATTTTGCTAAATTCGATGGCGCGATTTGCCGAAGGATTGGTGAAAGAGGAAACCCGAGGGTCGGCAGACTGGGCCATATCATGAATCGCACCGTCGTCTTCCAGCTTTACCTCCTTCAGCAACGTTCCATCTGAGCCGAAAATCCCTGCAAACGGCCACATCACAGAATTTTTTCGGTCCTGGTCATGTTTGAGCCCTGAAATGAGCATATTTCCGGATGGAAAGACCGCCATGGTAGATGGTTGCCAGGCAAAACCCGGCTCTAACTTAATCGCCGATTTGTAGGTTCCGTCCGACTGAAAAACAAAGACATAGCGCGTGATCTCATGAGGAAAGACTAACTGATAGAGCTCACCACTTGCTGTCACCGCAAAATAACCGACCAGATCGATTTGGAGGTCGGGATTTGCATTGGGCTGAAAGACGGCTATTCGTTCCCCCTTCGGGCTCAGTTTACGAACCCCAGAGACGCCGTGATGCTCACTTTGGAGGTAAATATTGCCATCATCATCGCACGTCAGCGGCTCATCGACGCCGCCGCCAATCTCAGATGGCAACGAAACCCTTTTTGTCGCGACAAGATGGCCTACGCTCGACCCTTGCTTTTTTTCCGTTTTCGCCGCTGGCTTTTGGTCAGACCAGGATTCTCCCCAAACTGTCACGGAGAACAGTAATGAAAGACAGAGCAGGATACTGATAAATCCCGGCATCGCTCACCTACCTCCTCAAAGCTTAAAATAGTCTCGACAGTCACCTTCCGGGTTAGGTTTTTTTTCGCGCGTTCGGCGACCGGGTGTGTGATGAACGGGCGTTGCGCGTGAGCCCGCGGCGCTTCTACACCATCTGGCCCGAATGCAAATTGCTCTCGTCCACAGGCCCGCGCAGGGCCTGAATCTCATGTTCCAGGATACCGAGGCGATGAAGCGCCATTTCGACCGCAGGGGTCCCTTTCTCCTTCACCTGCCGGGCGCGACCCAGGGCCTGCTCCGCGATTCGACCGACCTCGTGAAGCAGCTTACGAATCTCTACCTCCAGGCATCCGCGGCTTTCCTGCACACGGTTCAGGATGTCGCTTTGCACTCGGGTGCTGTTGGTGACCAGCAGCTTATTGACAAATTCGCGACCGGCTTTTTGAATGAGCGCGTGGGCCCCCACCAGGCTAATGGCAACATCAGCCAGCCAACGTAGCGGAGAAGCCGGTTCTGCCACTTCGATAAAGTCCATGAAGGTAAACTTCGAGCGCACGCGAAAACCCGCTTCCGCATCAAGCGCATGGGGCAGGCGCGCTAGCTCCGGAACGCCCGCATCGGCCAGCTTCTTCAAAAACGCGTTGCCCATCTCCACAAACCGGAGAGCAACGCCTCGATATTCTTTCTCGGCTTCTTCCTGCTCAGGCCGGAGCCAGGGAACCACGAAGCCACGGGCGATCGCTTGCGCTTCATGCATCACCCGCCGCCGGTAGGACGGTCCGAACCGGCGCGGAACAGCCCGGACCGCATCCTGGAATTGCTGGTCGGCTTGAGGCGCGGACCAGGCAACAAACGCTTTGTGCCGGTCCACAAAAATGTCCGACAGGTGCTGCTGCTCCGCCATGAACAAATAGGTGAGTTCTCGCATCGATTGTTCGGCCTCTACGATGGTCCGTTTCATGGTTGCGATGCGACGCTCGGATTCCTCAATCGGTCTTACCAGCGCGTGGCGTTCCTCCGCGACGATGGCCAGCAGTTGTTCGCTCACGCGTACCCGGCCACGGGCGCAAGCCGACCGGATCAAGGTCCTTCCAGAACCCTCATCCAATCGTTCCAGGGTCTCGAGCAGTTGAGGCCAGTCCCGGTCGGGTCCGCATCCCGAAAATCTTTCCGAGGCGCTCACTTCAAGAATTTTGCCGATCTTGCGATTTAGCTTCTTTTCCAACTGGTGGAGGGCGAAAGCTACCGCGGCAGATCGTTCCGCGTCCGTGGTTCGATCGGCCTTGTTAAGCACCACGATCAAATCGTTCACATGCCTGGCCACGGTTTCGACCAGGATCAATTCCTCCCCCGCGAGCGGAGGATCGGCCCCAATCACGACCAAAGCGGCGTCCACATGGGGGATAAAGGCATGGGTGGCGCTGCTGTTGCCGCTGAAGACTGATCCCAGGCCGGGGGTATCGACAAAACACATGCCACTGGCCAGCAGCCGGCTGGGAACAAAAACCTCCAGTCCTGCAACCCGCTTTGAGTTCTCGGGGTTCTTTTCTTCGGAAACGTATTCTTCTACTTCGTGGATGGCAATCCGGGTCCAGTCGCCGGTCGCGAAGCGGACGCGCGCCGAGAGCTGCGTGCCATAGCGGACAATCGTCGGCACCGTGGTGACTGGCACGACTCCCATAGGCAGCACGGGCTCGCCCACCAGCGCATTGAGCAGGGTCGACTTGCCGCGCTTGAACTGGCCCAGACAGGCGACAAAGAAGCGCCCCTCGGAGACGCGTTCGGCAACCGAGCGGCCGTCGGCCGCGACGTTTTCCGCGCCGAATTCGCTGGCCAGTTCCGCCATACGCAAGAGCGCAGCTTCGCCATGAGAGTTCTCTGCCCCGCTGCGGCCCTCTGCGAAGGCGACAGGAGCGGATACGAGCGCCGAAGGCCCCATCGCATTCGCCGATTTTCCAATCGGAGAGTCCATGGCTTCACACCGGCTTCCGCTAGCGCTCCGACGTGCCAGCGCTTGCCGGCGGATCCGGGGAGCGGACACCCTCCTGGTGCACATAACGGATCACTTCCACTTCGGACATGGCGATCAACCCCTCATCCACCATCTCATCCAACGCCGGCAGCAATTTCTTGATGTTGTCCTCGGTATCAATCACCGAGATCATGATGGGCAGATCCGAGGAGCGCAGGAAATGCGGACGATGGATCAGCGAACTCGCGCCGTATCCCTCAATCCCGCGAAAGACGGTTGCGCCGGCAATATCCAACTCCCGGCACTTCTGCACAATGGCCTCATACAGCGGCTTGTTCTGCCACTTGTCATCCTCCCCGAAATGAATGCGCAGCATTTTGGCTTGTCCCTCGAGCTTCATGCCCGGACCTCCTCTCGCCGGTCGGTATCGTTATAGTCGTGGGTGTACTTAACCACATCCACATCGGAAAGAACGACGATCCCTTGCTGCACCATCTCATCCAGCAGCGGCATGATCGCTCTCAGTTTCTCCTCGGTGTCCACGATGGAGAGCAGGATAGGGCGGTCATGAGAAAGGTGAAGTGCCTTGTCCTTGTGAATTCGCCGGTTCGCGCCGTAGCCGAGAATGCCTCGATAAACTGTCACTCCGGCTACGTCGTGGGCGCGAAGACCCTGGACGATGCCTTCGTACAAGGGCTTGCCATTCCACTTGTCATTCTCCCCGATGTAGATGCGCATCATCTTGGCCTTGCCCTCGCGCTTGAGCGCTGGACTGGCTGCGCCCTCGCCGGCCTTATGCTTTTTTTCAGCCGGCTTCACGATCGTCGTGTCGTGCATTTCAATGAGCCCGGTCCCTACCATATCGTGGAGTTTTGGCAGCAGCGTTTCCACCTTCTCGGCGGTTTCTATGAACTCGACCTTCACCGGCAGACGAACCGCCAAATCCACCAGCCGGGTGGTATGCAGGTGATGGTCGGCGCCGAATCCCGCGATACCGCGGGTCACCGTCGCTCCCGAAACTCCGTGGAAGAAGAGAAAGTCCAGGATGGCGGCGTAAGCGGAACTGCCATGGTATTGCTGTTCTTCTGCGACGTAGATACCCACCTTCTTACCCGGTCCGGCAGTGAGCACGTTATCCTCCTAGAATTACAGACCTCTCTGACCCACCAGAAATTCAGCGGCGCGCCCCAGGATTCCGCCGCCCGTGTGAATCCCCTGACCGAGGTGTTCACGGAAGGTTCGGAGCTCGTCTTCAATCTCGGCCCGATTTCGTTCCACGATCGTTTCGATGAGTCCCCTGAAGCGCAGGGGGACGAACTCCCTGAGTTTCCGTCCGTGGTCAAGGCAGAGGGCGCCTTGGCTCTTCATCCACTGGGCAAATACGGCGCTCTGGAATCTCAGCGCCAGTTCGCGTAGTCGAGCGCCTTCTTCCTCCAAAACACGCAGACACAGCTGGCATTCGTTGCTGTTCACTTTTCCGACCAGCGGACCCTTCAGCATCTCAAGAAAGATATTGGTCACACTCTCGCCGGGAGTCGAGCGGGAAAGCTTTTCCCTCGACCGGGCGAGGGCCCATACATGAAAATTGCACAGCCGCAGACCCGTGTGCGGAGGGACGGCTTCCGCCAACGTCCACTGGAAATCCTTCAGCGAGCCGCAGATTGGACACGCTCCCTTGTTCAAGGCTTGAGTTGCGTTGACGGCGTGGACCGAACGGTTGGACGTCATGCGAGCGCTCTCCCGGCAATCACACCGCCCCATACCGCGGCAAATCCGACCAAGACGCTCAGTGCGACGTAGAGAATTCCAAGTCCGATCTGGCCGTCCTGGATTGTCCGCAGCGTTTCATACTCAAAACTGGAGAAGGTCGTATATCCGCCCAGGAACCCTATGGGGAGCAGGTACCGCCAATACGGGCTCCAATGAGTCTTGAGGGCGAGCAAAGTTAAAGCCAAGCCAATGGCAAAGGACCCAGTAACATTAACGATGAGTGTCCCATAGGGAAACCTGGCCCCCATTTTGCTGCCCACGTAGCTGCCCACCCAAAAACGCAGGATGGACCCCAGACATCCCCCCAGCGCGACCATCACGTATTTGAGCAAGTCGTCTTGTTCCTTTCCCCATCAACACTGTTACCTCGGCCTCGTCCCCAGTCCGGCTCAGGAAGCCACAGGCTGGCCGACCTGTGCGGCTGTAATCGCCTCCAGGTCCTGGCGTATCGCCCCTTCCTGTTCAGGCGCCAATTGCTGCGTTCCCAGGAACCTCTCGGCCTGCGCGCGGTAGCTATTTGCGTGGGCGTCGAACCGGCGCTGCATCTGGGTCAGGGTCCGTTCCGCCCAGTCCGCCAAGAGAGCTCGATAGGCCGATAATGACCTGGAAAGCGCCGGGCCAATCAACTTCGTTATCCGTCCGGCCATGACGGATTCGGACAGCTTCCGGCCCATCAGCAGAAGCAAACCTGGACGGGTCAGCGGCAAATCCAGGTTCCCAACGTCGAAGGCCGGCATTTCGCGTAACAAGCTGGCGAATTCCTCTTCTGAAGGCGCGTCCTTCATCTCTAAAACCTGTGCGGTTGCCTCCAAGGTCTGGTGCAGATCATGGGCCAGTGAACCGATGGCGCGTTGAAGTCTTCCCGTCCAATCTTCGACAGTTTTGCTTACGGCTTCGCTCACAACCTGACTTACGTTCGTCTCATTTGCGTTGGACTTCCACGACGCGACCAGCGACACCGACGCCCTGCGGGCCGCCGGCTGGGATAGGCGTTCGATCCGGTTGGAGACTTCCCTCGCAGCTTTTCTCAGTTCCTCCAGCTCACCATTTGCCTGGCGAAGCTCTTTTTCCGCGCCGCGAAGCAATTCAACTCTCTGGGGAGAGATTTTGTCCTTCCGGCGCAAACGTGAACTGAGCGCGAACTCCACCGACTGTCGAAGGCCGCCAATCTTACGCTTTACCGAGCGCAACTTCAGCTCCTGACGCTGGTTATACAGGGGAGCGATGTCGTTTGTGAACCACTCGGTCAGAAGCTCCTTACCTTGCGGAATCACGCTAACCGGGTGGACGGCAAGATCAATATTAAGTTCCGTCTTGATCTGCTGCCTGACGTAATCCATGATCCTGGTCCTGTCTGGCAGGGCGAGAATGTCCGCCTTGCTGAGCAGGACGGTCGCTGGAATCGCGGCTTCATAAAGAATCTGAACGGTTTGTAAGTCATCCGGAGTGAGAGTTGATCCCGCATCGATGAGCACGACACCTAGATCGCAGCGGGGTAAATAGGCAATGGTTTCAGCCGCTCCCCGGGTTGCCAAGGATCCCAATCCGGGCGTATCCACAAAAATGACGCCATCGCGCAGGCGAGGTGAATCCAGGCGCACCAGGATTTTGGTCACGTGCTTTTGGTTTCCAGGATTAAATTGCTCGGCCACGAATTCCGGCAAGCGGGCAATCTCAAATTGTTCCGGCGTCCGGTTCGCGAACCAAACATCAATGCCCGGGCTCTTGCCAAAAGTGATGCGGGTTGGCACGGCGGTGATGGGCGTAACTCCCACCGGCAATATGTCGGTCTCCAAAATCGCGTTCAGCAGCGACGACTTGCCGGAGCTTACCCGGCCGAAGACTGCAATTTCAAATCCGTTGTCCTCGAGACGCTCAAGAATCATGGAAAGAGTGGAGCGGAACTCAACCAGGCCATGGTCCGTGATGGCGGTTTCCAGTTTCTTGAGCAATGCCACTTCGTCTCCGACCTGCTCCAGCTGTTCGAGCCGGCGCTGCAGATTCTCCTCCGATCCATGCATGACGTAACCATCAAGCTGGCTCACCAGGCCGCGCAACTCTCCGGCGATGCCGCTCAACTCCACGGCGGCGGCAGCCGGGACCTCGCCATACCCCCGCATGTATTCCGGCTTCAGTTCCTCGACTGCTATATCGATAAATGTCAACACTGCGTGGAGGGAACGCGACACCGGAATTTCAGCCGCCGGCCGTTCAAGTCCCTGGCCATCGAGAACGCGAACCAGTTGGGCGCGAATGCGAGCAATGTAGTCCTCAATCACTCGTCTTTGCGCGGGCGCAATGTCCGGGATGTACTGGGGGAAGGCAAGCCGGGAGGCGGAAACGTTAAGTGCGTTTTCCATGTCAGCCAGCAGCTTGTCCAGATAGCGGCAAGTCACACTCAAGCGGCGTTCGTGATTCGAGTTCAGGGAATTCGCATCGTCCTCGGGCATGCGCGCATGACCTCACCGAACCATCGATATCAGCCGACGGCTCTGCTACTTACGAAACGAATGGCAAATCTCCTTAAGAGTAGCGGCAGATGCCAGAACGGCAACACCAACCCCTACCAAGAAAACTGCCATTCTTCGTAGGAGTCATCTGCCCGGAATTCAGGGCGGTTAAGGGCGAACTCCAACACCCAGCAAAATTATGCTCCCCTCGAATGACAGAGTCAACTTCGGTATCAGCGCCCTCCTGCGGGGTCCCAATTCATCCGAAAATCGATGTAAAGGGGGGTGATCTTTATACGTTCAGCCGAACGATATTTCGGATAGCCTCCCATCTCCAGCAAAGCCAGGATTGCCCCGGGGTTGCCCGCGCTGAATTCCAGGACCTTCTCCACAAATTCTCCCATGTTCTCGGCCGACAGCCCGGCCCGGCGCACGATCTCACGGGCGAACTGTTCGGCCACTTCAGAGCCAAGATTCCGGATCTCGTATTTCTCGGACCGGTCCGAATAAAAGGGCTGCAGGAAACCAACGTCTTCCATATGGCAGGACCGGGCCACAGCCATCACGGGCGTCGACCCCCAACCCATGATTTCGCGCACTGCGGTGGCCAGGGAGTACGAAGGGCGGCGCAGGTGATCCAGGAGGATGCAATACTTGCCCTGGTTCAACGCGTCCATCACGATTCCCTTCAAGGACACAGCCGACTTTGCCCGGATGGCATCTTGATCACGAAAGGCACTGATGGCGCGGCGATTGTGACAGCGGAGAAGTTCCTGTGCGATCGCGCGCAATATGACCTGGGTGGTCGAGGAGGTTTGGCAATAAAGAACGTCAGGGAACGAAGTAAGCAGACTCTGTAAGAGCAGGGTCTTGCCGACACCGGCAGGGCCATGGACAAGGAAAGGACGTCTTCTGGCCAGCCGGTCGCGGAGCGCCTGCTTTTCTGCGTCGCGGCCGAAGATGAAATCTGGTTTCAGAGTGCCCATTCCGCTTCTACCGCAGCTGGATTTTTTTCGCTTCTAGAATCGCGATCAGGAGCCTGAGCACATTGTCGCCGGCTTGGGTCTCCTGAGCTTCCGCCTGGCGTCGGGCGATCTCCTCCATCACGGCCCCCTTCGCGGCCTCAAAGTTGACGCGGAGCCAGGTTTCAATATCGGCTTGTAACAACCAATCCACCCTGGGTAGCACATCAACCAGACGTCGCGCTGCATATTGCTTGTCCTCTCCTTCTCCCGCCTCCAGCCCCACCCAAGCGGTGCGTGCGACGATCTCCGGATCCTGGTCGCGCAACAGCGCGGCAAGCTGGTGCCAGTCAGCTGACGACACCCGCAATTTTGAGAGGAGACGCAGCGCCGAACGCCGCCGGCAAACACTGGACGGGCTTTCATAGTTGCCTGAAGGATCGGGCGTGCGCGCTGCGTCAATCAGGGCGGGTCGTGCGTTCTCACCGAGTTTTTCGATGGCATCCTCGGCGGAACGGCGGCAGAAATCATCTTCGAGCGCAAGAATATATCGGGGCAGGGGCTCCGAGCGCCGAAAGTCCCCTAGCGTCTCGATTGCGCCAGGCATAAGCCGCACGGACAGTTTTCGCGAAAGAGCAAGAAATACGTCCTCGGTGTGCCACGCCACCAACGCGCGCGCCGCCGTATTTTCCACCGCATCTTCACCCTGACGAACGGCCGGGTCCGCTATCTCCTTTTCATGAGCCAGATATTCCAACAGCACACGCTTGGCCCCGAGCTCCGCCAAAGCCCACACCACCCGCTGGCGCGGAATGAAAACACTGCCCGCCCGGCCATGCAAGAGGACCTCCCGCAGCGGTCGAATGGCGGCCTCGCCGCAGGCGATTAAGAGTGAAATGCCAAGGTCGCCGTCATGCAAGGAGTTCAGGCTCTCGACCAGCTTCTCGATCTGCTCGTCGGAGAGCTTCTGAAGTCCGCCGCCGCTATTCATTGCAGCCATAGTGTCGCACCGCGAACCCGTTACTCTGGAATGCCATCTTGCTATAGCGAACGACCGTTCCTGATAAACCCGCTAAACCGAGCCGGTCTTGAGCACGGTGATCAAGTCTTGTTCCACTTCCCGGGGAAATGACAAGGCCTGGAGTTTCTCGACGGTTCTGGACACCGGATACGGATATGACTTCAGCCGGAACGAGCCGTCTTCCCACACCGCGTAGCAGGCGTCTGGATTACCCGTCTTCGGCTGGCCAACACTCCCCGGATTGACGACCAGGCATTCGCCGATACGCCGCATAAAAGGTGTATGCGTGTGACCAACCAGAAGAACGTCCGCGGCCACAGCCTGGGCTTCACGGATCCAGTCCGTGGAATCGGCTGGACAATAGCCGTACAACGGGTCCGACGGCTTCGCGTGGCAGAGATAGAAGCGGGTCTTTTGGCGCTGAATTTCCTGGTGCAGGGGCAACTCCCGCAGGAATTGCTTCTGTTCTTTCTTCAGCACGGAAGAGGTGAACCGGCGCGTGGTCTCGGCCATCTCATGGTAGCGAGCCGTGCATCGTGGGTCTTCGTCAAATCCAATGGACTGGTCATGGTTGCCGCGAACCACGACCGAACTATTTGCTTTGACGAAATCAACAACTTGGACAGGTTCCGGTCCGTAGTTGACCAAATCTCCCAAGACCCAGAGTTCGTCGTAGATTTCGGGCAGAGTCCGCAGTGCTTCATAGTTTGCATGCAAATCGGAGATGATGACGATCTTCATCGGCGTTCTTTCATCGTTTCCTCTTTACACTGCCGTATGCCGGCAAGCAGGTGAATGGCTCGCAGCACGGAGTCCTGCTCGGGTCCGCCCGGCTCGGAGCGGTACTGGTAGTCGTGCTTCCGGATGAACTCACGCAAGTCGGCCGCGAGTTGAGTCGCCTGCACCTTTAAGCTGAGAAATAATTCCTGACGCTTGCCCTGATCTTTCCAACACCTTAAGGTCATCTGTCCATGCCTGGCACACAGGCCATTGCGCGACAGAGGCCGGGCAAACTCCTGCTCCTCGACGAGTTCTTCCAGCACTTCAGCCAGGAACCGCTCCTTTTCCGCGTTGTCCCGGCAGAACGGGCAACCGTGTCCCGGAACAAAGGCCTGAGCGCCTTCTCGATGATGAAACAACCCTTTGCGCGGATTGGTTTCAGCAAGCGGAAGTTTTTCGAGATTGGCATTCACCAGACGCACCAGGTCTTCGCACAAGATCGCCATGCCGATACCGCCTGTCGGCCATGTTTCGTCTTCGATTTCCTTTGCCATCCAGAAATGGCGCAGGCAGAATCCGCCAGCGTCCAAAAAGCTCGCTCTCACCAGTGGGGACATCATGCCTTCATACAGGAAAGAGTGGATGCCCTTTCGCTCCGAGGCCCGCACAGCCCGGCAGATAGCACAGCCGCCTAACGCAAAGGCCTTGCGTAGAGTGGTGCGCGTAAACCATAAGGGACGCCGGGGCGAGCCCTCAACATGATCGGTTCTACGAGCATTCATGTCCGGCCACAGATGCGGCAAACCGCGAAAGCACAAACGGAATGGGCAGCACGCTTCTCCAAATTTCGTTCTGGGTTCTTTGCCGAGGGCTATGACTCCGCGACAAAGAAACCCTTGTCAGGAGTCATCAGCTGTGCCCGGCTTACAACGGGTGGGACAGCAGTTAGCGGTGAACTCCTTCACCGTTTACAAGAAGAGTTTACTACAGGGGCAAAGCCGCAACCAACTGGCTGAAGACGCCCTTTTGCCGGGCCGCGCCAGTGGGCAGGGGTCATTTTCCTCGTCGGTGTGCCAGCCTGGATTGGTCCACCTCCGGTGCTGCAAAACCAAAATCTCCGTCACTCGGCTCGATGCCGCCGATCGTTTGCCGTCAATTTCAATTTCCCCGACGTAATTGCGCCAGACGATAGCGACCTTGCCAAAGTGCTCCTTTTCCGGGGACAAGGCTCAGCGGGATGTGGCCCATTTGTGTAACGCTTATGCTGCTTGGAGCACGTTAAGGGGCAGCGACAAAGTTATGACAGCGCCCGTAGCCGAACCATCGGAAACCCGCGCCGAGCCGCCATGCGCCTGGACAACCGCATCTACAAACGCAAGCCCGAGACCATGTCCGGGAGACTGTTCCCCTTTTACGAAGCGCTCGAAAGCGCGGCTGCCGATATCAGGCGGAAATCCCGGACCATTGTCTTCGACCACGAGCTCGGCCGAGCCTAAGTGAGAACGCAGCCGAATGCTGACTCGGCATCCCTGCGGCAAGTGGGTCAATTCGTTTTCAAGCAAATTGCTGACCACGCGATTCAGCAGTGGCAAGTCGGCATCGACGATCACGTTCTTTTCGAGGTCGATCGTCACTTCGTGATGGCGTTCGGCCATAGCGGGATGGTAAATATCAACCAGTTGTTTCACAACCTCGGAGAGATCGACAGGGCCGCGATGCACGTGAAGGGCGCCGGCCTCGGCTTCGGCAAGATCCAGCGTGGTGTTCAGCAACTGCAACAACCCGTCCAGTTCTTCGATCGCTTCTCCGACCGACTCACGCCACTCCTCGTCCCCTTCGTTACACAGCGCCGACTCCAGCGTTCCACGAATCAAGGTCACCGGGCTTTTCAGGTCGTGCGCGACAGCGCCGGTAACGGTGCGAAGCTGATTCACTGAAGACTGCAGCCGGTCCAACATGCGATTGAAGGTCTTCGCCAGCCGGGAAATCTCATCGGAGTTCACGGGTTCGGGTAACCGCTCCGCCAAACCTTGGGTGCCAATTCGGGCGACGGTCTCTGTGATGCGCTCGACACGGAGCAGAGTGCGACGGGCGCTCCAGTACGAGATCAAGAAACCGAGCAGGAACATGCCGCTCCAAACCATCAGGAAACGAAAAGCCAATTGCCGCAGTAGATGCCTGGAGCCACGATCTGAGAGTCCTAGATATACTGTCCTTCCGTCCTGCATCCGGGTAACGACACGAAACTTTTGCTTCCATCCTTCCACGAATACGGACTGAGGAATTCCGGGAACGAGCTTCGCACGTTGAACCGCATTGGCAAAAGCGTCCTCAGAGCCGGGGCCGACCCACAACGTGCCCTCGTTGTTAGTGGGATCTTTTACCAGGAAGAATACGGAATTGAGTCTCTCGCCCCGGGCGTTGCGCTCATCTGGCACTTCCTGAGTGGCCAGTTCGGCCACCTCCCCAACTACCCGCCTGTACAGGCGATCTTTGGGAGTGTCCTTCGAGACATGAGCAAGTACTTCCGCTTCGCCGCCCAACCAGGTGTCGGTGCGCTCTCGGATACCCTGAGCGACCAGGAAATAAACGATGGAGAAGGCAACCGCCGTGCCCAGCGCGAACGCCAGGGTTGTCCAGATGGAGATCCGCCAAGCAGCGGTAGAACGTAGATGTTTAGGCATGCTTTAGCACATAACCGACACCACGAATCGTATGGATCAGGGGCCGCGGCGTGTCATGGTCCACTTTACTGCGCAAGCGATAGATATGAACATCCACAACGTTGGTCGCGGGATCAATCCGCATCCGCCAGACATGGTCCAAAATCATGGTGCGAGTGACCACGCGACCTTGATTCCGGCAAAGATATTCCAGCAGAGAAAACTCCTGCGGAGTCAATTGCAGCAAGTGGTCGCCCCGCCGTGCTTCGCGACGTACCAGGTCAAGCTGCAAGTCGGCGGCTTGCAGACGCACTGATTCATTCTGTGGCATCAGGGGTCTACGTAAGAGATTTCTCAGTCTGGCCAGCAGCTCGGGGAGGGCGAACGGCTTCGTCAGATAGTCGTCTCCGCCCTGCTCCAATCCCCGGACACGTTCGTCCACAGAACGGCGGGCCGACAGGATTAAGACTGGGACCGAACTACCATGAGAACGGCAACGCGCGATCAAGTCCAATCCGTCCATATCAGGAAGGCCAAGATCGATGATGAAGGCATCATGAATGCCTTCTAAAGCCTGGGCTTCCCCGCCTTTCGCATTACCGGCCGTGTCCACCTGGTACCCCGCCTCGACCAGCGCGCGCTTCAGAAACTGCTGAATCGAAACGTCATCCTCCACCAACAGCAGGCGCATGGGAGCCTCCCGCGAGCAATGACTTTACACCAAACGCGGGATGCAGGGAACTCCCGCAGCTGGCGCAGGAATCTGGACATCGGGTTATGCGTGGGGTCTGGCCGCGCTGGACGGGAGGCCGCGCACAACCAGTTTGGCCAGTGTGTTGGCGGTGGTGGCCGCGCTCTTCCGGTCCTGCCGCAGGACGGCGGGGCGCATGAAACCAAACATGAATCCCAGCACGGTTACAAGCTGGATGAGCGCATCAAGGTCTGCGGCCGTCAGCCCCTTACACTCTTTGAATTGCTTGAGCCGCCGGGTGATGGCGCGGGCCTTCTGCTGCGGACTTACTCGGCGCAACGCACGTCCGAAGTTGGGATCGAGCACGGCCCGCGGCATGGCCACCCGGAGAAACTCGCGATCCGCCCACATATGCTCTACGCTCCAGTCCACCAACTGGAGATATTCATCTTTGAGACACCGGGCCGGGGGGATGTAGTGCGCCAAATCCGCCACTTCCCGGGAGATCCGGTGTTTGATCAGGGCCGAAAGTAAGCCGGCCTTTCCCCTGAAATACCTGTGAATCAGACCCTCTGCGCACTCCGCGCAGCTGGCGATCTCGCGGGTTGTGGTTGCGTCGTAACCCTTGCTTGCGAACAGCTTCAGCGCGGACACGATGAGCGCCTGCTGCTTAGCGGCACGGTCTCGCATTCGTCTCGGCCTTCGCGGGGGTTCGTGCCTCTCGATGGCCGGGGCGGCTCCCTGCCCTTGTGAGCCGCGATTGGATGACTTCATGGCACCAAGATATCCAATTCCGGAATAGGGCAAGAGCTTAGCACTCATTTCGCCGGAACTTTGTAAAAAATTTGTCTCTGTAAAGAGATTTGTCTCTGAAGAGCCGCGGCGCCAATCCGACCCGCAGTTGACAGGGTCCTTCGTCCGAGAGTATGGAATCAAGAGATGGAAGCAGTCGTGGCACATCGATTTCAACTCCTCGGGCCCATGGAGCAGAATGCTGGATGGGAGCCATTTTCCGGCCAAGCAACAGGCTCTGGAGAGCGCTGGCCGACCGCCCAGCGTCGCCCGCGGCGGAACCACCTGATCATCGCTCTGCTGTCAGTTCTCTGGCTGCTATCGGCAGTCCCGCCACTGCACGGTCGAGAACATCGAAGAAAGCCGAAAGCGGAAGACTATGGTCTGGGTTTTTCCACGGAAATCCCGGCGCCGGAAAGCGAAGTTGTGCAGGCGGTGGAAGACGTCGTAAACGATGGGATCATCCGGGGCAGCAAGGAATACAACAAGGACCAGTACATAGATCAGGCAAGTCCCGCCGATTCCACCCCATTGTTCCCCGAGTGGAAGGGACCGGGAAAGGTCTATTACAAGGTGCGGACCGGCGTGCTGGCTCCCCTCAATTTCAGGGAAAGCAATGACCAGGGAACACTTGCTGTGCGATATGTAGTCCAGAGCAAAGATGCCTCCAAGAGTATCGTGCGGATTGATGCGATCTTTGTCGAAGACTTCCGCCACACGGTCCATCCCTCGAATGGCAGCGTTGAAAACGCAGAGTCCCAGGACATTCAGGATCATATCGAAGCGGCCGAGGCCGCCAAAAAGCAGGCCGAGGAGAATGAAAAACGACGTGAGGCGAAGGCAGCCGTGCAAATCAGGGAACGCCAGAAAGCGGCCGAGGCAGCTTCCACTCTTGCCGCGGCCGAGACTTCGGTTCAAAGCTTGGACCAGCGCGTTGCGTACCTGCGCCACCAGGCGGAGCGCGTAGTCAAAGCACCGGGGGGTCAGCTGAAGACCGCCCCCTTCCGCAGCGCAAGCAATGTGAAATCTCTGGATGCTGGCGCGGAAGTCGTAATTCTGGTCGTAACCCCGTATTGGTATGGAGTGGAAACCACGGATGGCCAACACGGTTGGGTTAACCACAGCGAACTGGAGTCGCTCCCATGAGGTCCCAGGGCCCTGCGGAAATGTCCCTCGCATCAGTCTTATGCGCAATCCTGGTTATGAGCGTTTCCCACGCCAGCCAGGCTCAAAGCACTCCTTACGAGCGCACATTCTCACAACCACAGGCCACTCTGAAGAAACTTATCACCGAATTACAATCGTCCGCGGCCGGCCGTCTCCCGGTTCTTGATGGATTTATCGTTCCCGGTGATCGTCCTCTGAATCGCTACCAGCGTGGCTACTATCAGTGCGTCGCCCAGGTGAGCCCTGCGCCATCCGGCAGATCGATGGTGCGAGTCAGCGCAACCATCACCGCGTGGTATGTCGACCCGTCAGCCATGAAATCTGGTTATCAGGTGCTGCCTTCCAACGGCCGCCTGGAAAACGATTTCCTCGACCGGCTGCAAGAAGCCCTGGAAGGCGAAGCACCTTCGGTTTCCTCGAAGGTCTCTTCGAATCCCAAGGTGAGCTCGCCGCCGCCGCCAACACCTAGGAACAAAGTCGGCGCGCCTGCACCCACAATATCCGCGCCGATGCCGGGCGATACCGCGCCGGGAGCGAAATCCAAGACCTCGGTCGCTGGCTTGCCATTCAACCTGGGTGATCCGCTGAGCGCTCCTCTCGCGTCGTCGGCCACGAAGAGGGCGATCGTCGACAAACACGCGGAAGAGCAACAGACCGAGGCGAAAAATCTCGAGGAAATTCTCAAGAACCAGGTCCATCCCACCAACCTGGCGGCAGTGAAAAGATCACAGACTCCGGTGCTGGGGCGCCCGAGTGAAGACGCCAAAGTCTTATTTCTCGCCGCTGCGGAAGATGAGTTTGAGATCCTCGAACTGAATCCGAACTGGGTCCACGTGCGGATTTCCGGTCTTTCTCGCGGATGGATCCGGCGCTCGAGCCTCGAGTTGCCCATCGCGGAAACCGATGCGCAGCTTTCCGACCCGCAGCCCGAAGAAAAATCGGTTCGCAGCGACACCGCCGGCTCCGGCAAAGAGTTATTTCACGTCGAAACTGAGGAAACTGCATCGTTCCCCGGAGAGTGGGAACCCCTTCGGGGAAAAACCGTGAGAATTGTCTCCCTGCAGAAGAGCAATGACAACGCCGCCGATACCGGCCCTGGAGCCAAGCGGGCGTTCGCGAAATCTTTGTTTGACAAGGAGTATCTGGACCTCGCGAAGGCTCAAACCAGCGTAGTTGGAGTCGTGATTATCTTCGATTCATCGGATGGCGGAATGATAGCGGCAACCCTGGCCGCGCTCCGTGAATGGAAGACAGGCACTTTATCAGACGAAGCATTCTGGCGCCGCTGCTTTCTCGATCCTCCCGAAGCCTTTATGCCCGTTACCCATCCATAGCGATGGCCAGGAAGGTGGCGCGTTCGCCCCGATCGTAGAGCCGGCAATTTTTACCGGCAACGTCCCTCAGAATGGAATGACGGCGCGCGCCGAGCACTGCCCACAAACATCGGGAAGACCGCCTCAATCTTTTGAAGTCATGCGTCTCATCTGCGGGCCTCATCGTCGGCGGGATGGCAGTCGAATCATGCTCAGGAGGAGGAGCGAAATAGGGAGACGGTTCATGGATGAACAAATTGTCATCTTCCGGAAATAACACAGTAATGTTCCGGGCCTATGGTGTGACTTGCGTTTCTTAGGACAACAGGTCATTGCGTCAGAAGGTTGAGCTGAAAGATGTTAAGCAATACTTTCCCTGTCGGCGCAATGGCGCGTCCGCTGGCGTGGTCGAACATGCCACGGTCATGGTCACGTCGATGAGTGTGACGTCGAATAAGAAGCACAGGCTGCCCGGGCGTCCGACCTACAGTTGTTACTGTATTCGTGAGGTTTGTCTTGACGGTTGTGTTTTGTCCATGGTAATGAGTGCGTATGCACGCACTTAGTTGTTTCGTGGTTGCTTTGATCAGATCGCAGGAGACGGTACCCCAGTAGATTCACTGGGCGCATGGGGCGGTGGCATTTCTTGTTTCGCTGTAACTGGGTATCTGTATCAGTTTTGCGTAACCAGGAGGACTCCATGACCTCTTCAAGGAAGCGTTTCGTTAGCGGTTTGCTTCTCACCGTGGTTTTTTCTTTCCTCTCCGTTAACGACGCGCACGCGCTTCCTGCCTTTGCCCGCAAGTATGGCTTGCGCTGTTCCGCCTGCCATGAGGCTTGGCCGATGCTCAACTACTTCGGCCAGAAGTTCAAGGACAACGGCTACCAGTTGATGAATGACCGGGACGCTCCCATCTGGCAGAGTAACGGCTACTGGCCGGTGACCATGCGCATCACCCCCAGCTGGCACCGCGAAAGCACCGATAAGGTCGCGGTCGACCAGGCAGTAAGTGGGGAGCAACAGATTACCGCGCACGGTTTCGATTTGAGCGGCCTCGACATTCTCGCGGCCGGCACCATCGATAAGAACATTTCGTTCTTATTGGTGCCTTCATCGGACGAAACCGGCGCGTTTCATTTTGAGTCGGTGAATGCCCGCCTGGACAATCTGTTCGGCAGCCC
>JBOGLD010000286.1:0-5150 GCA_050745885.1 Terriglobales bacterium | reverse complement strand
GTTGCTCGACGAGTTGCTGCCGGACCGCGAAGTCAATGATGCGGCATTTCGGCTGGCGCTTTCGGTGATCGCGGGATTGCGCGGGGCCGACGTCTGGATGCCCGTCACTTACTTCGAGCTGTGGATGACGCGCCTGATGGGCTATCTGCCGGACGTCGGCGAGTGCATTGTTTGCGGACGCACCTTGAACGGCGACCGGGCGTTTTTCCACGTATTGACCGACGGCCTCATGTGTGCCGACGATAAACGTCTGGCATCATCGGAAATATCCGCTGAATCGCGAGCGCTGGCGGCCCAGATGTTTCGTGCGCCGGTGGAAAGTTTTGCGGGAACACCCTGGCCCAAGCCGCAGGGAAGCGATCTGAGAAAATTCTTGATTCAGATCCTGCAGCGGCACATAGAGAAGAAACTGGTCACCGCCGGGATGCTGGAGAAGATCAGCTCTTAGCTGTAGGCTCTTGGCTTTTAGCTGTTCCGGAAGCAATTGCGGAATTCGGTGTGAATGTTACTGAGCTAAAAGTTGTAAGTCCATGCCAGGTCCCAAACCCAATCCGCTGACGTTCCAGGAATTGATCCTGCGATTGCAGACCTTCTGGGCGGAGCGTGGCTGCGTTCTGCAGCAGCCGTATGACGTTGAAGTTGGTGCGGGCACGATGGCGCCGGAAACTTTTCTGCGCGTGCTGGGGCCGCAACCCTACAAGGTCGCTTACGTGCAGCCCTCGCGCCGTCCGGCGGACGGGCGTTATGGAGAGAATCCCAACCGCCTGTTCAAGCACATGCAACTGCAAGTCATCCTGAAGCCGCCGCCGGAAAACGTGCAGGAGCTTTATTTGGAATCACTGGGTGCGATGGGCATTGATCTGCGTCAGCACGACATCAAGTTTGAAGAAGACAATTGGGAATCGCCGACTCTGGGCGCCTGGGGGATCGGCTGGCAGGTCATGCTCGACGGCCTCGAAATCACCCAGTTCACCTACTTCCAGCAGTGCGGCGGCGTCGATCTGGACCCGATTTCAGCCGAACTGACGTATGGGCTGGAACGCATTGCAGCCTTTCTTCAGGATATAGATTCAATCTACGACATCAGGTGGGCGCGCGATCCGGAAACCGGCGTCGTCAAGACGTACGGCGAGGTCCGCCTCGCCGATGAACTGCAATTTTCGGTGTACAACTTCGAGTTGGCCGACGTCGAAAAGGCCTGGAAGCATTTTGAGTTGTGCGAGGGAGAGTGCAAAGCCCTGCTGGAAAATTATGCGGCATTGGGCAAGGAAAAGAACGATGGAGTTGGACACAGCAAGAAGCGTTTTCCCCTGCTCGCAGCCTACGATCTTTGCCTGAAGTGTTCTCACCTGTTCAACATTCTGGATGCGCGCGGCGCGATCTCTATGACCGAACGCGTCGGGGTGATCGCGCGGGTGAGGGCGCTGGCGGTGGGAATCGCGAAGGCCTTCGTAGATCAGCAGCGCGCCGAGCCTGCGGCGGAATCAGGCGAAGACCCGGCGCCGGAGACGAAAGTAAAAGTAAAGAAGAGGGAAGTAGCACCCACAAGTGCGTAGTATTGTCATCCTGAGCGAAGTTTCCGCGCAGTCGAAGGACCCCTATAGGCGGCATACTTTTAGCGGCTAGGGGTCCTTCGACTTCGTCACTCCGCTCGCAAGCGAGCGGAATGACTTCGCTCAGGATGACAGGGGACCCCTATAACCGGCGCGATTGCAGAGTTGCAGGGGTCGTTCGACTCCGTCACTCCGCTCTTGAGCGAGCGGAATGACTTCGCTCAGGATGACAGGGACCCCTATAACCGGCACGATTGCAGAGTTGCAGGGGTCCTTCGACTTCGTCACTCCGCTCAGGATGACAGGGATTTAGGTTCATGCCAGATTTTCTACTCGAGATCGGTTGCGAAGAGATTCCGGCGCGGATGATAGACGCGGCGTCGCTGGAGCTGCGGCAGCGCCTGCACAAACTCCTCGACCGTGAAAGGCTGTTGCCCGCGGATGCCTTGGCTCATCTCGACACGCCTCGCCGCCTCGCCGTGCTGGCGGCAAATATTCCGGCCGCGCAGCCCGATGTGGTCGAGCAACTGACGGGCCCGTCGGTCAGCGTGGCTTTCAAGGATGGGCAGGCCACTCCGGCCGCGCACGCGTTCGCAAAAAAAGTCGGCGTGGATATTTCCCAGTTGCAGCGCAGTGCCACTCCCAAGGGCGAATACCTGTCGGCAACGGTCACAAAGAAGGGGCGATCCACCGCCGAAATTCTGGGCCAGTTGCTGCCC
The DNA here is from genome assembly GCA_050745885.1 of Terriglobales bacterium. GTDB lineage: Bacteria > Acidobacteriota > Terriglobia > Terriglobales > Acidobacteriaceae > JAIQFF01. The sequence continues at coordinate 2,878 of JBOGLD010000286.1, read as the reverse complement.
AGGGAGATCGCTTCCGTCTACTGGCCGAAGAACATGTACTGGCGCAAGCCCAGCGAGCGCTTCGTGCGTCCGGTGCGCTGGCTGGTGGCCATGCTCGATGCCGAGGTCATCCCGCTGGAGTTCGATGGCGTTCGGGCCGGAAACCAGTCGCGTGGACATCGAATACTGGCCGATGGATCAGTCTCGATTCCCCGGGCTGGAGCCCCGTATATCGAAGTTCTGGGAAAAGCCAAAGTCATCAGCCGCGAGCAGAGAGAGAAACAGATTCGCAAATCTCTTGACGCTGCGACTCGCACTATTTCCGGCGCGCGCTGGCGTGAAGACAAACCACTGCTCGACACCGTGATTAACCTGACCGAATGGCCGGCGGCCATTCTGGGCAGCTTCGATCCGGAGTTTCTGGCGCTGCCCGAAGAAGTTCTGGTTACGGTCATGCGCGACCACCAAAAGTATTTTGCGGTCGAAGATTCCCGGGGCAGCCTCTCGCCGCACTTTCTGGCCGTGCTGAATACCGATGGCGATCCCAGTGACATCATTCGGCACGGACATGAGCGCGTGCTGCGCGCCCGCTTCAACGACGCACGCTTCTTCTGGCAGACCGATCAGAAGCATCCGCTGCGGGAGCGGACGGCGTGGCTAAAGAACGTCACCTTCCAGAAAGATCTGGGCAGCTACTACGCGAAGGTGCAGCGGATACAGCGGGTTTGCAGTTGGTTGTGCGAGAAGCTGCGCGAAAGCAAAATCGCGATTCGGCCGGGCGTGGTGCACAAAGCCGCCTTGCTGGCCAAGACCGACCTGACCACCGAACTGGTCAAGGAGTTCACCGAGCTGCAGGGCATCGTGGGCGGGCTGTACGCCCGGGTCCAGGAACTCGATCCTGACATGAAAGCCGATGCGCGCGAAGCCGTCGCCATCGCGATTTACGATCACTACAAGCCCGAGTCCATGGAAGATTCAGTTCCACGGACCGTGGCGGGAGCCGTACTCTCGATCACGGACAAGGCCGACAGCATCGCGGGAATGTTTGCGCTTGGCCTCCAGCCCACGGGATCGAAGGACCCGTTTGCCCTGCGCCGTCAGGCCAATGGAATCATCAGGACAATCGCGGAGCATAAACTGCCCATCAGTCTGGGCCAGCTGTTCAGGGATGCGCGGGAAGCCTACCGTGGCTCAGCCGCCGAGGCAAAGTTTGATGCATCGGTCGACTACAGCGGCGTGGTGAAACATTTCCTGCGTGAACGCCTGGAGTTCTATCTGCGCGACGCCCTCGGCTTTCCTTACGACGTTGTGAATGCGGTGCTGGCGGCGGATGCGGACGATGTGGTGGATGTGGTGGCACGGGCGCAGGCGGTCAAGGATGTCTTGCATATGCCGGAATTTCAAGCCATTGCCGCGGCTTGCAAGCGTATGCGCAACATCCTCAAGCAGGCGAAGGCAGCCGGTAGCGAGCCCGCGGCAAAATTCGAGAATCTGCCTGAAGCTGCCGAGGAAGAAAAAGGCCTTGCAGCCTACGTACAGACTTACGCTCCGCGAGTGGAGGCGCATCGGCAGAGGAAGGAATATCGTGAGGCTCTGTCGCAGCTCTCGGCTTCGAGAGAGCCGGTGGACGCATTCTTCGACAAGGTCATGGTCATGGCGGAAGATAAGCGAATCCGGGAAAATCGTTTAGCGCTTCTGCAAACCTTGCTGAAGGAATTTTCCACCATCGCCGATTTCTCCGAGATCGTAACCGAAGGCAAGGAATCCAAAGAATCTTCGAAACCATAAAGGACGAATACCTATCATGGCGACGCAAACTCTCCCCGAAACCAGCTTCGAGACCACCGAAAAAAAATCAGCCACCCAGTACGTCTTCTCCTTTGGGGGCGGCAAGGCCGATGGCAACGGAAAGATGAAGGACGCCCTCGGCGGCAAAGGCGCCGGCCTGGCTGAGATGACCAATGCCGGGCTGCCCGTGCCTCCAGGCTTCACCATCCAGACGGAAGCTTGCCGGGAATACATGCGCAGCAACGGCGTCTCCACAGAAGTCGAGCGTCAGATGGATGCGGCGCTGAAGAAGTTGGAGGAATTGCAGGGCCAGAAGCTCGGCCAGGGCGAGAATCCGCTGCTGGTAAGCGTGCGCTCGGGCGCGAAATTTTCCATGCCTGGCATGATGGACACCATCCTCAACCTTGGTCTCAACGATCAAAGCGTCGAGGCCCTGGCCCGCCGTACTAACAACCCGCGGTTTGCCTACGACTCCTATCGGCGCCTCATCCAGATGTTCGGCAATGTGGTGCTCGACGTCGAGAAACCGGTGTTTGATGAAATCTTCGACGCCAAAAAAGAGCAGAAGAAAACCAAGTTCGACACCGGCCTGGACGCGAAAGCCCTGCAAGAGGTCATCGCGGAATACAAGAAAGCTGTCAAAAAACATGCCAAGCGCGAGTTTCCGCAGGATGCGCACGAACAACTGGTGATGGCGCGCGACGCTGTGTTCCGCTCCTGGCAGAATGACCGCGCCAAGACTTATCGCCGCCTCAACAACATTGACGACATGCTGGGCACCGCCGTCAACGTACAGGCCATGGTGTTCGGCAACCTCGGCGAGACCAGCGGCACCGGCGTCGGTTTCACTCGCAACCCCTCAACCGGCGTCAAAGAGTTCTATGGAGAATTCTTGTTGAACGCGCAAGGCGAAGATGTGGTTTCCGGCGTGCGCACTCCGGTTCCGATCCTTGAGCTCGAGCGAATCATGCCCGATGTCTTCAGGCAGCTCCGCGAAATTACGACCAGGCTGGAGAATCACTACAAGGACATGCAGGACTTCGAGTTCACCATCCAGGACCGTAAGCTCTACATGTTGCAAACCCGAAACGGCAAACGCGCCGGCCTGGCC
>JBOGLD010000285.1:0-10755 GCA_050745885.1 Terriglobales bacterium | reverse complement strand
GCCAGGTGAAAGTCGCCGAAAAAGTGAAGGGGGCCGACAAGTTGCTGCGCCTGGAAGTAGATCTCGGCACTGAAATTCGGCAGGTGGTGGCGGGAATCGCCGAGGCTTACGCACCAGAGACGCTGGTGGGGCGCAAAGTCGTAATTGTCGTCAACCTGGCCCCGCGGAAGCTGCGCGGACTGGAATCGAACGGAATGATCGTCGCCGCATCACCCGAAGGCGGCAAGCCGGTACTGGCATCGTTCCTTGAGGATGTGCCGGTGGGGACGAGACTGAAATAGAGGGGCCGTTCGCATCGCGGACCAGAACTTGCCGAGCTTCGCTTGGCCTGGAATAGTCGGAACCCAGCCCCCACACAAGCGCGGCCAACGACCGCCAAGGACCAATGACCAACGACCAACGATCGTGTTCATAGACTCCCACGCCCATCTCGAAATGGAGCAGTTCGACGCCGACCGCGAGCAGATGATCGCCCGAGCGCGGGACTGCGGCATTGAGAAAATCGTCGCCATTGGCAGCGGGACCGGCCCCGGTTCGCTGGACTGCGGCATTCAACTCGCCGAGCAGCATGAATTTATCCTCGCCACCATCGGCATTCATCCTCACGAAGCCAAACTAGCCACCGATGCCGACTTTCAAGAACTTGAAAAATTGGCGCGGCGGCCCAAGGTCATCGCCTGGGGTGAAATTGGCCTGGATTACTTTTACGATCACTCACCGCGCGAACTGCAGCAACAAGTCTTCCTGCGACAGATGGAGTTGGCCAGAGCAGCCAAACTGCCGATCGTGATCCATTGCCGGCCCTCCGCCGGCAGCGATAACGCCTGGGAAGACTGCCTCGGTCTTCTGGAACAGCACTGGAGGGCCAGCGGCCTGGGAGGAATTCTGCACTGCTTCACCGGGACATGGCCCTACGCCAAACGGGCGCTCGATCTCGGCTTCCTGATCTCCTTCGCCGGCAACCTGACCTTTCCCAAAGCACAACTGATCCGGGATAGCGCGAAAGAGGTCCCGCTGGAGCGCGTGCTGATCGAAACCGACTCTCCCTTTCTGGCCCCCGTGCCGCACCGCGGCAAGCGCAATGAGCCCGTATTTGTAAAGGAAGTTGCCCGCCAGCTGGGCAAGCTGCGCGGGCTTTCGACGAACGAGGTCGGCACGCAGACCGCGATGAACTTCTATAATTTTTTCAAGCCAGTCTGAGCACGGTAGCGCCCTGATCGAGATTCTTTGCGTCCTTTGCGGTCCTCCTTGGCGGCCTTTGCGGTCCAAGATTTTGAACGATATAGCCACAACCCATCACCGCAAAGGACGCGAAGAACCGCCGCCGAAGCAAAGAACTGCGGGTTTGAAACCACTTCTTCTGATAACCTCAGAAGTTACATTTTTATAGTTTCAAGAAGGCGTCAGCAACATGCCCGAAAACACTTTCGACATCGTCAGCAAAATCAATCTGGAAGAGGTCTCCAACGCCATCCAGCAGGCGACGAAAGAAATTCATACCCGCTTCGATCTGAAGGACTCCAAGTCCAAGATCGAGCTGGAGGGTAAAGACGCGATCGTGCTGCACTCGATTGACGAATACAAACTGAAATCGGTGAGCGATGTGCTGCAGCAGAAGCTGGCAAAACGCGGTGTGCCCCTGAAGGGATTGACGCACGGCGCGGTCGAACTGGCACTCGGTGGAACGGCCAAACAGAAGATTACCTTGCAGCATGGTATCCCGATGGAAAAAGCCAAGGAAATTGTGAAGCTGATCAAGACTTCGAAAAACAAGGTGCAGGCCTCGATTCAGGGAGACCTGGTGCGCGTGAGCGGCAAGGACCGCGACACGTTGCAGGAGGTCATCGCCCAGCTGAAACGGCAGGATTTCGGGATCGACATGCAGTTTACGAATTACCGGACAAATTAGCGATCCACCACGGAGACACCGAGACACAGAGAAATGCGACGCATGGAAATCCAATCTGGTCGGGCGGATCAGTCAGCCATTTTTAGGATGGTTACGCCTTGTGTTTTCTCAGTGCCTCTGTGCCTCCGTGGTGAGGAAGGTAGAGGGTTCTTAGGAAACCAAAATTGAGCATGCCCGCCGCCATTAACGGAAAAGAAATCTTCGAGCTTTTGCGCGAAGACCTGGCGGCAATTGAACGCGAATTTGGACGCGATACGGTCTCGGGCGTCGAAGCCATTACTGAGATTGGCGAATATTTGCGGGGCGGCGGCGGCAAGCGTATCCGTCCCGCGCTGTTGCTGCTGGCGGCGAAATTGTTTAACTACCAGGGCCGCGGCGCGATCCGCATGGGCGCCGTGGTCGAGATCATTCACACCGCCACGCTGGTGCACGACGACATTATTGACGAAGCCCAGACGCGCCGCGGTCGTCCCGCGGCCAACACGCAATGGGGAAACTCGAAGTGCGTGCTGGCCGGCGACTGGCTTTACATGCAAGCCTTCAAGGTCGCAGTCCAGGAACGCAACTTCCGCATTCTCGATACTCTGATCGAATTGACCCAGCAAATGGTCGAGGGCGAACTCCTGCAGATGGAAAAGCTGGGCAAACTTATTTCGCTTGACGAGTACTTTGATTTGATCTTCCGCAAGACCGCCTGCCTTTTTTCGGTGTGCATGCGGATGGGCGGAATCCTGGGCGGCGCCAGCCCCGAGCAGGAAGAAAGTCTGGGACAATACGGGCGCGACCTGGGAATGGCATTCCAGATCGTGGATGATGTGCTCGATCTCACCGCCTCTGAACAGGTGCTGGGGAAGCCCGTGGCCAGCGACTTGCGCGAAGGCAAAGTCACGATGGCGGTGATCCATGCCCTGGAGCGCTGCACGCCGCGCGAACGCGAAATGATCAACACGGTCGTACAGGAGCGGGCGTTCGACGGAGTCACCCACCGCGAAATCATCGAAATCCTGGAACGCTATGGATCGCTCGAAGCCGCCAATGCCCGCGCCCTCCAGTACGCCACCCTGGCACGAAACGCGATTTGCAGTTTTCCGGACAGCGAATTCAAGCGGGCGTTGTTGTGGGCGCCGGATTTTGTTGTCGCGAGAGAAAAGTAGCTGGCCCGGGCCGTTAATCATCAATCCTTAGGCGCGGATTCAACCCTGGATAGCCCCCTCCTGACGGTTCCTGACCTGGAACATTGGAGGGGCGGCAAAGGCCGCTCTTTTTCTTTATACTAACGCAGCGGAATCCGGCTCGTGGATGCAACCATTACTCTCACTCATCGGACACCATGGATACATCCTGGTATTTGTCATTGTCCTCGCCGAATCATTAGGCATGCCCGTTCCCGCAGCGATTGCCCTGGTGGCAGGTGGCGCGGCTGCAGCCTCCGGACTTCTGAGTCTCTCCCGGCTTTTGCTGCTGGCGGTGCTGGCCATGCTGCTGGGTGATTCGCTGCTGTTTGTGGCGGGACGCCACATGGGATGGGGCCTGCTCGGCTTTCTCTGCAAACTATCGGTGAACCCCGAAACCTGCATCCTGCGATCGGCCGAATCCTTTTATAAGCGCGGCAAGGCCACACTCCTGTTCGCCAAATTCATTCCCGGAATCAACACCATGGCTCCGCCCCTGGCGGGAAGCATGCGAATGCCCCTGGACAGTTTTCTGCGGCTCGATCTCGCGGGAGCGTCTCTCTACGCCACCGTCTACATTGCGGTGGGCTATTTGTTCCGCGATTTTCTGGTTTCCCTGATGCGCGGCTTTCAAACCGCGGGCCGCGCCGTCGAAGCTGTCACCGTCCTCGCGCTCATCGCCTATGCCCTGTACCGGATCTGGCTTTATCGCAAGCACGGCCTTTATCGGGTGGTACCGCGGGTCCAGGTGGCAGAGTTGATGCGCAGGCTGGCGTCGGAAGAGAAAGACAAAATCGTCCTCATGGATGTTCGCAGCCATGGCTACTACGACGCGGACGCGGCTCGCATCAAGGGATCGATCCGGCTGGAGCCCAATAACCTGAAGGAGGAGCTCAAGAGCATACCCAAGGACAAAGACATTTATGTCTACTGCACTTGAGTGCGCGAAGCGACCAGCGCCCGGGTGGCGCATATGCTGCGGGAAGAAGGCTTCAACGCGTTCGTGATCGTGGGGGGCATGGCAGCCTGGCGCAAAGCCGGCACCCCCCTGGAACCGGTTCCCCGTGACGATTTAGTGAAGCTGCCAACATTTTCGTGAATCGGACGGCGGCACAGAACACGTAAGGGCAGGTGTCCCCATCTGTCCAGTCGAGCGTAGATCGACCGCCTTTTGCCGCGAGCGCAAATTAGCGGAGACTTGCTCCGCCCGACAGATGAGGAAATCCGCCCCTACCGGTTCGTGGAGCTGCCTCGACGCATGTCCAAGGAAATTGAAATCAAGTTTCGTGTGAACGACGTCCGCGAACTCACGCGGCGGTTGCGAGCGGCAACGTTTCGTCAAGTGACGCCGCGTACGCACGAAAGCGACACTCTTTTCGACCTTCCCGGCCAAACCCTGAGGAAACGAGGCGAACTGCTGCGCCTGCGCAAGTACGGGACCCGTTGGCTGCTGACCCACAAGGCCAAAGGCAAAGCGGCCCGGCACAAGGTCCGGGTGGAGACTGAAACCAGGCTTGACGATGGTGAACAATTTAAAAAGATCTTGCGGGCGCTGGGCTTCGTTCCTTCCTTCCGGTACGAAAAATTTCGCGCCGAGTGGAGCGACGGCTCGGGCCACGTGGTTCTTGATGAAACGCCCATCGGTTTTTTTGCCGAGATCGAAGGGCCGTCCCGGTGGATTGACCGGACGGCACGCCAACTGGGCATCGACCGCCAGTCGTACATAACGGACACCTACGCCGGACTGTTCTTTGCCTGGAAAAAGCGAACCCGAAGCCGGGCCCAGGAGATGACATTCCGCGCTGTGCGGGACGCCAAAAGATCGCATTAGCGGTGTACAACGTTTTTACATCCGGGGAGAGTGCGCTCTCGTGACTTTGCGCGCTCGCCTGCGTCTAACCCGGCAAGAGTCGAATGACCTCGCGGAGGCGGGCATGCGTTGGCTGGGCAAGAGTGCGGGCTACGCGGCGGCCATTTTCCTGATGGCTCTGCCGAATGTCCTGCTTGCGGCACCGCCACCCACTTTCGGCAAGGTCACCATTCCGCGAGTCAGCAGTCCTCCTCGTCTCGAAGACTTTCTGCAGATGAAACCGAGCCCGGCCTGGGAAGGCAAGATGGCCAAGATCGACCGGTTCATCCAACGCACCCCCAGCGACGGAGAGCCGATCACGCAGCGGACCGAGGCCTACCTGGGCTATGACGAGAAGAATCTGTATGTCGTTTTCATTTGCTTCGACAGTCAGCCGCGCAAGATTCGCGCCCATCTCGAGCGCCGCGAAGAGATATTTGATGATGACAATGTCGAACTGATGCTGGACACGTTCCACGATCACCGCCGGGCGTATGCCTTCTTTTCCAATGCGCTGGGCGTACAATCCGACGCTCTTTGGACCGAAGGTCAGGACTTCGATTTCTCCTTCGACACGGTCTTCAATACCGAGGGAAAGATCACGAAGGAGGGTTTCGTGATCAAGATGGCCATCCCTTTTCGCAGCCTGCGTTTTGCCTCCACCGATCCGCAAACCTGGGGGATCATGCTGAACCGGTACATCCAGCGTGACAATGAGGGCGCCTTCTGGCCACAGAACTCGAGCCGGATCAGTGGCCGCCTGAATCAGGAAGGCGACGCCACCGGTCTGGAAAATATTTCTCCCGGGCACAATTTTCAGCTTATACCGTATGGAATTTTTCGTTCGTATCGGGACCTCGACCTGCGCGACCCCGACCTTCCCAGGTTCACCCAGCGCGATGCCTTCGGGCAGATCGGGCTGGATGCCAAGGCGGTCCTAAAGGACAAGTTCGTGTTGGACGCGACCGCGAACCCCGACTTCAGTCAGATCGAGTCTGACGAGCCGCAAGTGACCGTGAACCAGCGCTTTGAAGTGCAGTTCCCGGAGAAGCGTCCCTTCTTCCTGGAAAACTCCAACTATTTCCAGACTCCGATTCCGCTGCTTTTTACCCGCCGAATTGTCGATCCCCAGTGGGGCGTGCGTCTGACGGGCAAAGACGGACCGTGGGCCGTGGGCATGCTCGTGGCTGATGACGCTTCTCCTGGCACAGAGGTCGCTCCCGACGACCCTTTGTTCGGAACCCACGCTTACTTTGCCGTCGGGCGTGTCAGCCGCGATATCGGGAGCCAGTCGACCCTGGGCGCGATGTTCACCGATCGCGAAGTGGGTCCTTATTTCAACCGGGTGGGTGGGATTGACGGCCGCTTCAAACTCAATGCCAACTGGGTGGCGGCCTTTCAGGGTGTTGTGAGCTCCACGCTGTGCAGCGACACTCGCAATAACGTCTGCACCCTCGGGACCTATCTCGCCGGGCCCGCGGCCGAGGTCACGCTGCAGCGCAACGGCCGCAAACTGAACTACCTTATGGATTACACGGACCGCAGCGACGGGTTTCGCACCTTCACCGGCTTCGATCCGCAGCCCGACATTCACAATCTCTACCACCAGTTGCTCTACAGTTTCCGTCCCGAAGGCAAGCACCTCATTTCCTGGGGACCGGGGATGGAGGTTTACCACACCTTCGATCACGCAGGGAATTACCTGAACTCAGGCTATCTCCCATCCCTGAGAGCTGAATTTGTGGGCCAGACCTTTATCACTCTCTACTATGCGAAGGAAATGGAATTGCTGCGGCCCAGGGATTTCAGCGTGCTTACCAGCAATCAGAAGTACGTTCGACATACCACGGAAGTCGAGTTCAAGACCAGCCTCTACCGGCCCGTCATTCTCGATGTGGACTATCGCTTTGGCAGCCGGATCAACTATGACTCGCCCGATGGCGTAGCGCCGTTTCTCGCGGGCCGAAGCAGCGTCACTGCCAGCCTCGTCATAAGACCCACCAAGTCGCTGCGCGTAGACAATACCTATCTGCTGCTTCGCTTGCACAACCGGCTGGGGCCAACCGGCAGCATGAACAATCACATTATCCGTTCCAAGTGGAACTATCAGTACACCAAACAACTGTCGTTCCGCTTCGTTGGACAATACAACGCTGTTTTGGCCAACCCGGCTTTTACCTATCTGGAAACAACCCGGAATTTCAACGCCGATTTCCTCATCACCTATCTGGTTCACCCCAGTACCGCGTTCTACATCGGGTACAACAGCAATCTGGAAAATGTGCAGTTGCCTTTGGGAAATGATATGGATGGGGACCTTCTGCACAGCGGCCGGCTGAAGAATGACGCGCGGGGACTGTTCGTGAAAGCGTCGTACCTGTTTCGCTTCTAGACTGGTCCACCTAGGCCCAGATGTCCTCATCTGGGCAGGCGAGCAAAGCTCGCCACGGTTTTCATCAAGACACTAAAATCCTGGCCAAACTGCGGAGCTTCGCTCCGCCGGGCAGGTCGGACACCTGCCCTAGGGGGTCGTATGTGATTCAAGCAGAAAGACTGCGCTACGCGACCGGAGCGGGTTTGGCGCAGAACTTATCGAATGCTTTCTTCAGTTCGGCGGCGATATCCACGGCCTCGCGATGCTCGATGTCGCTGCGCTGCATCATGTGAACTACCTTGCCGTCGCGTAACAGGGCAATGGATGGAGAAGATGGCGGATACCCAACAAAATAAGAGCGCGCCCGATCGGTGGCTTCCTTGTCCTGCCCGGCAAAAACGCTGAACAACTTTTCCGGACGGCTGGAGTGCTGCAGCGCGGCGCGGACTGCGGGACGCATGCGACCTGCGGCGCATCCGCAAATGGAGTTCACCACGACCATGGTTGCGCCGGGTTGGTTGGGTAGGGCGCGGTCGACTTCAGCGGCACTGCGGAGTTCCTCGATGCCGAGACGGGTCAGCTCCTCGCGCATTGGCATCACCATGATCTCTGGATACATTTTCTCTCCTTAATTTCATTCTGAATACGACGCGGAATCTCAGGTTTTAAGCTGCGCAAGTCACCGCAGGATGTGCCCCGACGTACCGCTCCGAGGCCGCAACCGCCCCTGTTCCCGTCGTATATAGTGAAGCCATCATACCATCATGAGCATCCTGGAAAACGTGCCGCTGGCGCCGCTTACCACCCTCAAGGTGGGGGGTCCGACGCGCTATTTCACTGAGCCAAAATCCGTTACTGAGGTGGCGGACGCGGTCAATTTTGCCCGCTCACGGGACCTTCCTCTTTTTGTGCTGGGCGGCGGCAGCAACCTGGTGGTCTCGGACTCGGGTTGGCCGGGCCTGATCTTGAAACTGGCCATTTCGGGAATCGAAGAGCGCACGGAGAACGGCAAGACCTGGTTCGAAGTGGGAGCGGGCGAAGAGTGGGATAAATTCGTGACCCGGGCGGTCGCCAGAAATTGCGCCGGAGTCGAATGTCTGAGCGGCATTCCCGGCAGCGTCGGCGGGACCCCGGTTCAGAATGTGGGAGCCTATGGCCAGGAGGTCTCCGAAACCATCACGTCCGTGCTCGTATTCGATCTCAAAGACGGCCAGGTCCGTGATCTCTGTGCCGAAGCCTGCGGGTTTCAGTATCGCACCAGTATCTTCAACACCAGCGAACGAGGACGTTTCATCATCCTGCGCGTGACCTACGGCCTGACGCCGGGCGGCAATCCTCGCATCGAGTATGCGGACCTGAAAAGGCATTTCGCGGGCTTTCAGAATGCTCCCTCATTGACCAGTACCCGCGAAGCCGTGCGCCGGATACGCGCCGCCAAGGCAATGCTGATCACTCCCGGAGACGAGGATTGCCGCAGCGCCGGTTCGTTCTTCAAGAATCCGGTGCTGGCGGCGGACCAATACGACGGGCTGACGCGGCGCGCGACGGCCAAGGGATTGCAAATCCCCAGCTATCCCGCGCTCGATGCCCAGAGAAAAGTTTCAGCCGCCTGGCTGGTGGAACACTCCGGCTTCAGCAAGGGCTATAGCACTGGACGAGTCGGCATTTCGCGCAAACATGCCCTGGCCATCGTGAATCACGGAGAAGCCACTGCCGCCGACATCCTGGGATTGAAAGATCATATTCAGCAGCGAGTGGAAGAACTCTGGGACATTCACCTCGAACCCGAACCCGTGTTCGTAGGTTTCTGAGGCTCCTGGCTCTCCCCCCAGTCTTTCCTATCAGCGAAACCCAAGAGCTCTCGCGGACCTTCAGTTCGATTCCTCCGGCCACTCCTTCCTGGGGCAGGCGTGGCTCCCACCGCAAATATTCTAATTAACCATAGTTAATATTTCGTGATATATTGTGGTTCACTAAATATGGAGCTGACCCGCCAGGCCCGACTAACGAAAGAAAAGACGCTTGGAGGCCCGAAAAGGCAGATCCCCTGGCAAGGCATGCCGATGGGGCCATGCAAGTTCAGTCGAGGACTGCGGCGCAGGACTGTTAAGCCGGGGCTGGTCGTCTTCTGCCTGACGGCAATCACGCTGCTTTGTGCCCAGAACAGTAGCTCGGGCCGGGTCCTGAAAGGTTTGGTTACAGACTCAACCGGAGCCGCAATCGCCAACGCGCGGGTGACCGTCCAGAGGATGGACTCATCTCTCGTAAGCAGCGTGACGATAGACAAGTCGGGTCACTTCATGTTCGATGTCCTCCGCCCGGACCGTTATAAGGTGCGAGTCGAAGCCCCCGGATTCCAGATCGCAGAGACAATAGTGGCGGTTGGAATGGGAAACGTGGAACCGGTGACGATCGTTCTGCCAGTGGGCGGAGCGCACGAGAGCGTAACCGTTGAAGGGTCCCGGGTTGACATCGAAGGATCCGCCGTGGCACACACGGCGATTAGTTCGACTCTCACTGATTCCCTTCCCGATACTGCGGTAAATGGCGGATTCAGCAATGCGCTGACCCTGGGCACTCCCGGTGTTGCGGCCGATTCCAATGGTTCGTTCCATCCGCTCGGCGAGCACGCGGAGGTGTCTTTTAGCATCGATGGCCAGCCCATCTCGGACCAGCAGAGCCGCACCTTCTCCAACCAGGTATCCCTCAACACGGTCGAGTCGATTGATGTGATCACGGGCGCTCCGCCCGCCGAATTCGGCGACAAGACCAGCATGACCGTCCGGGCCGTGACTCGCTCCGGATTGAGAGCTGGTAAGGCGAGAGGCTCGGTTTCTTTGGGCTACGGTTCTTTCGGTACGGACAATGGAGGCTTTTCACTCTCGACCGGCAATTCGAAGTTCGGCAATTTCCTTACCGCCGACTCCACCCGCAGCGGAAGATTTCTCGACACGCCGGAGTTTGTGCCACTGCACGCCACCGGCAACGCGGAAAACATATTCGACCGCTTCGACCTGCAGCCCACCGCCGCTGACTCGTTTCACGTCAACCTGTCCTTTGGACGGTCGTGGTTTCAGACCCCGAACACGTATCTTCAGCAGGCACTGGCCCAGCCCCAAGACCAGCGTCAACTCATGCAGAGCAAGGACGTTGCCGCGGCCTACACTCACGTGTTCGGTCCCACCTGGCTGTTGAATGCCAATGCCTGGTGGCGGGGAGACCAGGTCAACTACTATCCCTCCCAGGCGGCATTTTCTGACCAGCCGGCCACCTTCTCACAAGACCGCTCGCTGGTGAACTTTGGAGCGCGAGCCGACCTGTCCGCTGTACGAAAGCATCACAACCTGAAGACCGGATTCCTGGCGCAATGGACTCCGCTCCGCGAGTTCTTCACCACCGGGCTGACTGATCCAGCTTTCAACTCGCCCTGTGTGGATCAGGAAGGCGTGCC
>JBOGLD010000284.1:0-11327 GCA_050745885.1 Terriglobales bacterium | reverse complement strand
GCTTTGGCAAACTTCGGCAGCGGCAGGGTGTTTAGCACGTCTTCACAGCAGGTCCCTCGACTCCGCGAAACGCTTCGCAAGCGAATGGTTTCGCTGCGCTCGGGATGACGGGTTTGTTTTCGGCGCGTCGTTCCACTACTAGGCGTGTTTCATGGCTTTGGCAAACTTCGGCAGCGGCAGGGTGTTTAGCACGTCTTCACAGCAGGTCCCTCGACTCCGCGAAACGCTTCGCAAGCGAATGGTTTCGCTGCGCTCGGGATGACAGGTTATTTTTGGCGCGTTGTTCCACTACCAGGCGTGTTTCATGGCCTTGGCAAACTTCGGAAGCGGCAGGGTGTTCAGCACGTCTTCTTCGGTGAGCCAGGCGCGGCGCGCCTGCAAAATGCCAAAACGGATCTTGTCCAGGTGCGAGGTGTGGTGGGAATCGGTGTTGATCACGATTTTGACGCCGTGCTCTTTCGCTAACCTGAGATGACGGTCGTTGAGGTCGAGGCGGTCGGGATAGGCATTCAATTCCATGGCCACCTTCTTTTTGGCTGCTGTCTTCAGCACGGCGTCGATGTCGAAGGCGTAAGCATCGCGCCGGAGCAACAAGCGGCCGGTTGGATGGCCGATCAGCGAAGTGTTGGGATTCTCGACCGCCCGGAGCAGACGGTCGGTCATTTCCGCCGGAGTCTGGTTGAAATGCGAGTGCACGCTGGCGATAACGATGTCCATCTCTTCAAGAACGGAGTTGGAGAGGTCGAGGGTACCGTCGGCCAGGATGTCCACCTCAATGCCGGCGAAAATTCTGATGTCGTCCAGTTGGTCGCTCACGGCGCGAATGCGCTTGATGTGCTCGAGGGCGCGCTTGTCGTCGAGGCCATTGGCGAAGGCCAGGTTCTTCGAATGGTCGGTGATGGCCATGTATTTGTAGCCGCGCTCCATGGCGGCCTGGGCCATTTCTTCGATGGTGTTGCGGCCGTCGGTTTCGACGGTGTGCATGTGGACGTCGCCCTGCAGGTCGGCCTGGGTGATCAGATCGGGCAGGGTGTGGGTCTCGGCGGCGTCGATTTCACCCAGGTTTTCGCGCAGCTCGGGAGGGATGTAGTCGAGTTTGAGCTTGGCGTAGATTTCTTCTTCAGTTTTTCCGGCAACCGGTTTTTCGGTGTCGAGTTTGGCCAGGCTGTACTCGCTGAGGGTGTAGCCCATTTTCAGCGCACGCTGGCGCAAGGCCACGTTGTGGGCCTTCGAGCCGGTGAAATATTGCATGGCCGCGCCGAAGGATTCCGGAGGCAAAAGACGCACATCCACCTGCATGCCGCCGCGCAAGCGAAAGCTGACTTTATTATCGCCGCGAGCAATGATTTCCATGAGGCCGGGAAGTTTGATGATGTGGTCGATGAGCTCCTGGCGGGCGCCGTCGAAGCAGCAGGCGTTGCCTGTGACCAGGATGTCGAGGTCGCCGACGGTTTCGCGTCCGCGGCGCAGCGAACCGGCGGGAGTTATTTTTTCTACGCCGCCATAATCGCGAAGATGCTCGATGATCTTATCGGCCTCGCGCTCGGCGGCGTCCAGCAGGAAGCGGCCAGCGATGCGGCGATAGTCCTCGATGGCTTTGAGCAGTTTTTTTTCCTGCTTTTCTCCCATGCGGGGAAGTTCGCGAATCTTGCCTTCTTTGGCGAGCTTGGCCACGCCCTCGAGGTCGCTCACGTGATAGGCGCTCCAGATGAGGGCGATGGTCTTGGGACCCAGGCCCTGGATCTTGAGCAGATCGAGCATCGACGGGTGATATTTCTTGAGCAAGTCCGCGTGCAGAGAAAGTTTCCCCTCTTTGAACATTTCCTGCAGGTTCAGCAGCATGCCTTTGCCGATGCCGGGGATGGCAAGGACCTTCTTGGGTTCGCCGATCAGGTCGGCGATCTGTTGGGTCTGAGCTTCAATGGCTTCGGCGGCGTTGCGGTAGGAGCGGATGCGGAAGGAGTCCTGGCCGTCGATTTCCAGCAGGTCGGCGGTTTCGTAGAGAATGCCGGCAATGGCCTTATTGTCCATTGCAGTAAAGATAAACAAGTTAGGGTTAGAGGGGAAGGTGGGCGGCGGTTGAAATATCTTGCCTGTCGTCGCCGACGAGGGCGGAGCCTGCCCGGAACGCGGTCGAAGGGATGCCCTCGCGACAACTGATCGGACGCCGACGCTACCCAAACGCCTGACTCCGGCGGACAACGGTAATCCGAAGGCGTCTGGCTGAGTATGAAGAAGCTACGATGCCTTGGTGACGTTGGCGGCTTGCGGGCCTTTCTGGCCCTGGGTGACTTCGAACTCTACCTGATCGCCTTCCTGGAGACTCTTGTAACCTTCCAAGGTGATCGCGCTGTAGTGCACGAACACGTCCGGGCTGCCGTCGTCGCGTCCGATAAAACCGTAACCTTTGGCGTTGTTAAACCACTTTACCGTACCTTTCAAGCGTTCCACGTACGCCCCCTCGGGCACGTTCTCTTGCGATGCGAGGCCGTACCCTGCAATTGAGGCAATTGTGCTGCTAGAGGGGAATGCTGTCAAGGAAATGTGGCACAGAAAAGCCGCTATCGGTGCGGCTTTGAACCCCCCCGCGACTGGTTCAGCCAGAGGATGCCGCAAATGGTTTTGGCGTCCTTGATGGCGCCGCGCATCACCATGCCCACCGCGGCTGAAAGGCGAACCATGCGAATGTGGATGACTTCATCCGCCTCCGGTTGGGCCTTGCCCGGCCGCAGGCCGCGCGCGAAGTAAAGATTCATGGTCTCAGCCAGGAAGCCCGGGCTGGCATAGAAGCGCAAAATGGATCGCCAGCGCGAAGCGGTGTAGCCGGTTTCCTCCAAAAGTTCGCGCTTGGCGGCGTGCAGATCGGTTTCACCTTCATCGATACGTCCGGCGGGTAGTTCCCAGAGCAATTGGCCGGCGGCGTGGCGGTACTGGCGCTCAAGCAGAATGCGGGGCTCGGCGCCGTTTTCCTCAACCGCGAGAATCACCACTGAACCGGAGTGGCGCACGATGTCGCGGCGGGTACGCACGCCGCTGGGTTCGAGTACGTGTTCTTCGATGACCCGGAACGCGGGTCCGTGGTAGACCTCGCGCGAGGAGAGCACGCGGGCCTTGGTGGCGGTGGCTTTCTTACGGGCTTTCGGCATGCGAAATACTATAAAGCAGAGGGAGCTGCAGCGCGGGCAGGTCAGAATGCGGACGAATCTGGAGGGGAGAGTTTCACACCGCTGTTCTGCCCGTCGCCGTTACGCCCGATCTACAAGGACACGGCCAAACCCTTTGCCACAAACCGAAGTGCTATGCTGCGGCGATGGCAGCCAAACTTCGCATCGCGATTGTGGGGCCGGGACGGTTGGGGTGCGCGCTGGCACTGGAACTCCGGCGGGCCGGATATCGGGTCAGCGCCATCATCTCCGGAAAGAGCGGCGCATCCCGCCGCAAGGGTCGGGCTCTCGCCCGGCAGGTGCAGGCCCGGTGGACGGCGGCAGGCGCGCCCTTTGACGCCGATCTGGTCTGGCTCTGTGTGCCTGACCGCGAGATTGCGCGGGCGGCGCGGCAGTTGGCAGACGTGGCGGAGTGGAAAGGCAGAATTGCACTGCACTCGAGCGGAGCCCTGGCGAGCGACGAACTGCGGGTCCTCCGGCGTCGCGGGGCGGTCGTGGCTTCAGTGCATCCGCTGATGACCTTTGTGCGGAGATCGATGCCATCGCTTAAGGGTGTGCCTTTCGCCCTGGAGGGTGATCCCGCGGCGGTGCGGGCTGGCGCCCGGATTGTGCGCGCCCTCGGCGCGGAGCCGTTTTCCATTTCAAAGAATAAGAAGCTGGCTTACCACGCGTGGGGAGCGTTTACATCTCCGCTGCTGATTGCGTTGCTGGTGACCAGTGAAAAAGTGGCCCGCGCTGCCGGGCTTTCGAGCGCTGCGGCCCGCCGGAAGATGATGCCGATCGTGCGCCAGACCTTGGCCAACTACGCAAAGCTAGGTCCGGCGGAAGCGTTCAGCGGACCGATTGTGCGCGGGGATGCGCAAGTCGTGCGCCGGCATATGAAGGAGCTGAAGAAAATTCCAGAGGCGGGAGAAGTTTATGCGGCGCTGGCGCGGGCCGGGTTGCGGTATCTGCCGGCGGAAAATCGGAAGGAACTGGAGAAGGTGCTGCGGAGGTAGGGCGTCCGATCGGTCGGAGTTTGGGACGGCTGCGGTCTGGTTTCCCGTGAGCGCCGGGTTTCGAGGAGACTATAGGGGTCCTTCGACTTCGCAACTTCTTCGCGAAGCGAAGAAGTTGCTGCGCTCAGGATGACACGGGATCACGTCAGGTCAGCATCAGTCTTTCGATTCTTCGGGCGTGGCCGGTTTGCTCATCGCAATCGACCACTACGGCGCAGAGGCGAACGTCACCGGTGGCGGCCTCGAAGCGCGCGGGCATATTGTTCAGGAAGCGGGCGATGATCATCTCTTTTTGGACGCCAATGACGCTGTCATAGGGGCCGGTCATACCGACGTCGGTGATGTAGGCGGTGCCCCCGGGCATGACCCGCTCATCGGCGGTCGGTATGTGGGTGTGGGTGCCTACGAGCGCGCTGACCCGGCCATCCAGATACCATCCCAGGGCCAGTTTTTCGGACGTGGTTTCCGCGTGCAGGTCAACAAAGATTATCTTGGCCTTGATCTCTTTCAATAATTGGTCGGCAACCCGGAAGGGGTCATCGTTGGCGGCCATGAAAACGCGTCCCTGAAGATTGATCACGGCGTAGGGGACATCGTTCTTGCGACCCTCGTATACGCCCCAGCCGGGCATGCCGGGTGGATAATTCGCCGGACGCAACAGGCGGCGGGCCGGGCTGTGCTGGTTGCCGTCCGCGGTGTGAAAGTAATCGATGATTTCACGTTTGTCCCAGATGTGGTTGCCGCTGGTGATGACGTCGATGCCCAGCTCGAAGAGGTCTTCGGCCAGCGCGCCGGTGATGCCGAAACCTCCAGCGGAATTCTCCCCGTTGGCAATGACCAGATCAATAGCGTGGTCTTTTACCAGGCCGGGCAGGCGGTCCTTGACGATGTTGCGCCCAGGCCGGCCAAAAATATCGCCGATGAAGAGAATGTGCATGGAAGATTATGTTTCGATGGTAACACGCGAAAATCGGTCGTTGGTCCTTGGCCATTGGTCTTTGGCCAACGGCCAACGCCCAACGACCAATGGCTAACGCCCAACGACCAGCTCTGCCGTCCTCAGAAAATCGTAATTGCCCGAAGGGTTCAGGGTAAGGTTGCGGACTCGCCTGGAGTGCACCAGCACATTGTCGTAATACCAGAGATTGATGTAAGGCAGTTCATCGGCCAGGGTGCGCTGGATTTCCGCGTACAGTTGTTTGCGGACGTTCTGGTCCAATTCGCGGCGGGCCTGATCGATCAGCGCATCGATCCTGGGATCGGCGAAGTATCCGCGGTTGGCGCCGTTGGGAGGGAACTTGGCGGAGTGGAAAATATATTCAAAGATGTCAGGGTCCTCGTTGCCGCCAATCCAGCGCAGGGAATAGACCTGGAACAGGCCATGGGTCACGTCGGAGAAAAAGGTCGCGAATTCGAAAGTCCGGATATCGAGCGCGATTCCTACCTGGCGCAGTTGTTGTTGCAGCACCGCCGCCATCAGGCGTGTGCTCTCCTCAGTCGAGGACTTCATGGTCAGATGAAAGCGAATGCCGTTGATTGCCGGATAGCCCGCTTGTTCGAGCAACTGGCGGGCGCGGTCGGGATCGTGCTGATAGGCGGGCACGTCGCCGTTATAGGCCCAGCTTTCCGGCGGAAGAACACTATTGGCGGGGCGGGCAAAACCGCGGAGCAGATATTCGAGAAAGGGGCGGCGGTCGATGGCATAGGCGAGGGCCTGGCGCACTCGTTCATCCTTGAGAATGGGATCGCGCAGATTAAAAGCGAGATAGGCGAGTACGGTGCCGGGGGCGTGGAGGACGGCGAGATCGGGATCGCGCTCGAGAGTCAACACCATGTCGGACGTGAGGGCGTTGATTGCGATATCGGCGCTGCCTTTGCGCAATTCGAGCGCGCGCGTGGTGGTATCGGGGACGACATTGAAGCGGACCTTCTGGAGATGCGCCTTCTCGCCCCAATACTCATCATTGCGGGCGAGGACAACCTCTTTATCCTGCTCGGCGCTGACAAAACGGAAGGGTCCCGAGCCGATGGGTTGGCGGCTGACCTCGTCGCCGCTGCCGTAGGGAACGATGCCCATGGCGCCATCGGAAAGATTCCACAGCAAGGTGGCGAAAGGCTCTTTGAGGTGGAAGACGACGGTGTAGTCATCGGCGGCGTCAATGTGATCGACGAAGCGGTAAACCGCCGACTTGGTACTGCGAATCTTGCCTTGCAGCAGGGAATCGAACGTCCATTTCACGTCGCGCGCGGTCAGCGGGCGGCCGTCGTGAAACTTTACGCCATGATGCAGATGGAAAATGTAGGTGAGCGGATCGGGGATGTCCCAGCGTTCGGCCAGGCCGGGCGCGACGTTGAGGTGGGCATCGCGGGTGAGCAGATCGTCGAAGATGAGGTCGTCGATGCGCTCCGATTGCGCATCGAGACCAACCCGAGGATCGAGGTTGGTGGGGCTGCTTTCGATGATCATCACCAGGGTGTTGGGATCGGGTTTGCCGGCGCAGGAGAGGGTAAGGGCCAGGAGGGACGCACAGAGCAGAGCCTGCAGCGTTTTCGATGCTGGCCGCCGACAGTAGGTCCCTCGACTCGCTTCGGCGCGCGAGCGCGCCTCTATCTTCGCTCGGGATGACAGGTTTTCTTTTTGTCTCTTTTTTCGTTTCTCTTTCCGTCGCTCAGGCATATGAGATCTTTCCCAGGATGGTTGGGCGCCTGGCTCCGGTGGCGGAGGGGATGGTCGACGGTCGCTGGTTCCACGTTTCGAAGGCCATGAGGGCGAAGGCTGCGGCTTCTTTGGCTTCGGAGGGCAGGCCGAATTCGTCGGAAAGGCGAATTGTCAGATGGAAGGGCCGCAGGTGATTGGCCAGCATTGCCAGCAGTGTGGGGTTGCTGGCGCCGCCGCCGGAAACGATGAATTCTCGAAAACGCCCGCGACGCGGCAACACGAATCTGGCCAGGGCATCGGCGATCGAGCGCGCCGTCAGGGCGGTGGCGGTGGCGACCACGTCCGCTTTGCTCGCGCGCTTGCAACGCTTGAGGAATTGCTCCGCGAACTCACGCCCGAACTCCTCGCGGCCGGCTGTCTTTGGGGGTTTGCGGCGGAAGAATGGAAGGCTGAGGAAGTGGGAGACGACCGGGTCGAGCGCGGCGCCCGAGGCCGCGATTCGGCCGTCGCGATCGTAGGCCTGGCCGAAAAGCCGATCCGTGACCGCGTCGATGACCATGTTGCCGGGACCGGTGTCGAAAGCGCGGACTTGTCTGGAGGACGCGCCTGCCGGGATTGCCGTCAGATTGGCGATCCCGCCGATGTTTTGTACGATGCGGCCGACCTGCGGGTTGCGATAGAGCAAGTAATCCAGGAAGGGAACCAGGGGCGCGCCTTTGCCACCAGCGGCCATGTCAGCCGGACGGAAATCGGATACGACCGGGACACCGGTTCGCGCCGCGAGCACCGCGCCCTCTCCGGTCTGCCAGGTGACAGCCAGATTGCGGCCGAGAAATCTTGCAGGCTCGCCCTGGTGATAGAGCGTCTGGCCGTGGCAGCCGATCAGCGCTGCCTTTACGTGGAACCGGCGCTGGGTGGCGAGCACAGCTTCGGCGTAGAGTTCCGCCAGGAGAAAGTTCAAGCGGGCGAGGTCGGCTACGCTGGCGTGCGAAGCATTCATGGCGCGCAAGATGGCCTGACGCACATCTTTCGGGTAAGGGTACTCGGCGTGGGCCACGAACTTGAACGACAGGTTCGTGAGGCCGGACGAACGCGGGCGAGGGCGCCCGCGCCACACCAGCTTGAGCAGGGCTACGTTGATGCCATCCGCCGAAGTGCCGCTCATGATGCCGGCGACAATCATGGCGCCGCCGCTCTCAGCTTGGCCAAACCGACTTGCTCGCTGAGTTCCCACACCTGGCGGGACAACTTTTCGAGTTTCGCGGGGGTAGGCGCCGGCGGCCTGCGCTTCAGGGCGGGAGATTTTTTCTTGAAAGCCAGCACGTGGGCGGCCGACTCCTTTACGCGTTGGGCAAACTTACGGTTGCTCGCGGCTTCCTTGATCAGGCCGTCGAAGGAGCGCGAGACGTACTCTTCGATATGACAGATCAGGCAAAGCTCGCCGCCGGCGCGAATGTGCTCGATGGCCGCCTGCTCGATGGGTGCGGCCTTTAAGACTCCCCCCATTTCGAGATCGTCAGAGACAACCAGGCCGCGATAGCCAATCTTCTTGCGCAGGACGTCGGTGACCCACTTCCGGGAGAGTGACGCCGGACTTTGGTCGTGAGTGATTGCCGGATAGTTGGCATGTCCGATGACGACCATGGGCGATTCACGGCGCAGAGCGCGGAAAGGATATAGGTCCTCCGCCCAGAGCTTCTTCCAGGACTTGCCGATCGATGGGAGATCATAGTGAGTGTCGAGTTTGCCTTCGCCGAGTCCGGGAAAATGCTTGAGGGAGCCAATGACCTTGGCCGCACGCAATCCGTTAAGAAATTCCCGGGCATAGAGGACGGCTTGCTTTGGGTCTGCCGAAACCGCGCGGGAACTCATGACTGCCTGCGATGCGGCGAAGGCCAGGTCGACGACGGGCGCGAAGTCGGTATTGAATCCCAGAGCGCGGCAAAGCTCGCCGATCACTTTGCCATGCTTGCGGAAAAGCCTGGGATCGCCGGTGGCGAAGACGCCGGCGGCGGAAGGGCTCGGGCCAATGACGTTGCGGAAGCGGTCGACCCGACCTCCCTCCATGTCCACGGCGGTGAAAAGTGGCGTGGACACACAGGCCTGACAGTCTTTCAACAGCTTGTAAGTCTGCTCTCCGCTAATAATGTTGCGGGCAAAGAGGATAACACCGGCAGGCTGCAAGCGGTTGAGCAGGGAGGAGAGGCCGGGGGACATCTCAGTTCCGTCAAAGCCGATGATCAGAAGTTGGCCGACGCTGCGGCGCAAGTCTGAAGATATGTTCTGTCTGCGCATTATGAATACTTAACCGCTACTTCGCTTCTCGGCGATAAAGCGCGGCCCCATCACAAGCTAGATCGCCGGACAAGCCTCATTCCACCTGCTTTTTCAGTTGAGCCAGCAGATTCAGCGCCTCGAGCGGAGTCAAAGAGTTCAAGTCCACTTCGCGCAATTGGTCGAGCACCGGTTGCGACAGCGGAGTGAAGATGGTCAACTGCGCGGCCGGCGGATCAGCGCCGGGCGACAAATGCTCCATCAACTTACGTTCCGCATTTTCATGTTGAGCGAGAACTTCGCGCGCGCGCACGATTACCTCGTGGGGAAGGCCGGCCAGTTTGGCTACTTCGATGCCGTAGCTGCGATCGGCCGCGCCAGGCGCGACTTTGCGCAGAAACACGATTCCACCGCCGGTCTCTTTCACGGTCACCTGATAGTTCTTTACCCCGGACAGTTGCTCGGCCAGTTCGGTCAGTTCGAAGTAGTGAGTGGCGAAGAGCGTCTTGGCCCGGGTGCGGGCATGAATGTACTCGACGGCGGCCCAGGCGATGGCCAGGCCATCGTAGGTGGCGGTGCCGCGCCCTACTTCGTCAAGCAGGATCAACGAGCGTGGGGTTGCGGTGTGCAGAATGGCGGCCGTCTCCGTCATCTCGATCATGAACGTGGAGCGGCCGCGCGCCAGGTTATCGCTGGCGCCGATGCGGGTGAACACGCGGTCGACCAGTCCCAGGCGGGCGGAACGGGCAGGCACGAACGATCCGGCCTGGGCCATGATGACGGCGAGCGCGGCTTGCCTGAGATAGGTGGACTTGCCGCCCATGTTGGGGCCGGTCAGCACCATGATGGCGTTGGTGGTGGAGTTCAGAAAAAGATCGTTGGGCACGAAGCGGTCTCCGCTGCCAAGTTCCTGCAGTTCGATCACGGGATGGCGCCCGGCAACGATCTCAATATCGGAAGAATCGTCAAACCTGGGACGGCAGTAGCTACGCAGGGCCGCGACCTGTGCCAGGGCGGCCAGGACATCGATTTCCGCCAGGGCGAGCGCGGTCTGGCGGATACGGCGCGCCTCTGCGGCAATGGCCGAGCGCAGCTCGGCGAACAGGCGGCGTTCGATGTCTACGATTTTTTCCTGGGCGTCGAGGATTTTCGATTCGTATTCCTTCAGCTCCGGGGTGGTAAAGCGCTCGGCGTTTACCAGGGTCTGTTTGCGCTCGTAATCGGGCGGCGCCAGGTGCGCATTCGCCTTCGAGATTTCAAGATAGTAGCCAAAGATCGAGTTGAACTTTACCTTGAGCGACGCGATGCCGGTACGCTGGCGCTCGCGCTGCTCGATTTGCGCCAGGAATTGTTTGCTGTTGCGGCTCAGATCGCGGAGTTGGTCGAGTTCATTGTCGACTCCGGGCTGAATTACGCCGCCGTCGCTGAGGGAGATGGAAGGCTCAGGGACAATCGTGCCCTCGATGCGCTGGCGAAGATCGGCGAGTTCGTCAACCGAGGAGTGCAGCGCGGCCAGGCGGTTCGAATCGGAGACTGGGGTGGCGTGCGCTGCCGAGCCCGATGCGGCCACACGTGCTAACCCCTTGCGGACGGCTGGCAGCTTTGCCAGCGACGCGGCCAGGGCCAGGAGGTCACGCGGATTGGCGGTCTCGAGCGTGACCCGGCTGAGCAGGCGCTCCAGATCCAGGATGCCATCCAGCGCCCGGCGGAGTTCTTCGCGGGCGATGGTTTCTCTTACCTGCGCCTCAACTGCGTCGAGGCGGGCGTTAATCTCACTGACGTCAATCGACGGACGCAGCAGCCAAGAGCGCAGAAGGCGCTTGCCCATGGGCGTGACCGTGACGTCGATGGCGCGGAACAAGGTGGCGCCGGCGTCGGCGCCGGCGAAGAGCGGTTCGATCAATTCCAGGTTGCGTACGGTGACCGC
Organism: Terriglobales bacterium; assembly: GCA_050745885.1. Lineage (GTDB taxonomy): Bacteria > Acidobacteriota > Terriglobia > Terriglobales > Acidobacteriaceae > JAIQFF01. Next base: position 305 of record JBOGLD010000284.1, on the reverse strand, counting down.
GTCCAGCACCAGGCAGGTCTGGCGCTCGTAGAATCCGATGCGATCGACGTGGCTCAGCGTCCCGCGCTGCGTGGAGCGGACGTAGTAGAGGATCGCGCCTGCGGCGGCCGCAGCGGCGGGTTTGCCGGACAGTCCGAAACCTTCGAGCGACAGGACTCCGAAATGATTTTCCAGCAGCGGGATGGAGTGGTCGGGGGCGAAGATCCAATCGTCGAGCGGAGTTTCCGCGTAACCCGACGCCATTGCGACCTTCGCGGGCGAGGGGGCCCGCGCCACACTCGATCCCTCAAACAACGGGGCTGAGG
>JBOGLD010000283.1:0-9506 GCA_050745885.1 Terriglobales bacterium | reverse complement strand
CGAAAATCGGCGTCCTCGCCCTCCAGGGGGACTTTGACGCCCACCGCCGCCGCCTCGAAGAGCTGGGCGCCGAAGTCGTTCTGGTAAAAAAGCCCGAGCAGTTGGATGACATCGACGGGCTGGTCATTCCGGGCGGGGAATCAGGCACATTTCTCAAGCTACTGGGCGAAGCCGGATTCGAAAGGCTGAAGCAATTCGTACGCACCAAGCCCACTTTTGGAACCTGCGCGGGCGCCATACTGCTGGCCAGCGAGGTGGAAAATCCCAGGCAGGCGGGGCTGGGCGCCATTGATATCGGCATTCGCCGCAACGCTTACGGGCGTCAGGTGGACAGCTCCATCCGCGAAGGTAAGCTGGGCGAGTCACCGATTGAAATGGTCTTCATCCGCGCGCCCAAGATCGGTCGTATCGGGCCCAGAGTCGAAGTGATCGCTACCGAAGGCGCCGACCCCGTGGCCGTCCGGCAGGGAAAGGCGATGGCGGCAACCTTTCATCCTGAGCTTTCTGAAGATACCCGCGTGCACCGCGCCTTTCTGGATCTGGTGAACAACGGACACCAAAAGTAGTTACCATCTGCGCCGGCGGCCCGGAAACCTCATCGAAGTTATCATCACTTGCGGAGCAGGAGCTCAACCCTGACGTCCTTAATCGCAGGTTTCAGATCAAAATCAGCCGTTACAAGAATGCGATCAGAAGATTCGGCTGCCAGTTCCACTCCGAAAGCATCTACGTAAGGAATCTTTCTGTTGAGCTTGATGAGCGAAGCCCGAACCGCGCGTTCCGGGTTTACCGGTACGATCTCAAATCCGAAGGCTTCGAGACGCACCAGAACCCGGTCCATGGTTGACCGGCCATGAAACTTGCAGGTCACTCCCGCGATCTCGCCCCACTGAACCGCCGATAGGATCGCCGAGCAGGTTCCGGCAAGGTGCGACTCTATGATTTCGGCCACCCGACCCGAACCGGCCTCGTCGTTCAGATACCGCAGCACCGCGCTGGCATCGAGGACGTAGGTTACCATTTGTCCTTCTGGCGTTCTTTTTTCAAGGCTGCCGAGAGCGAAGGTCCACCTTTCAACATCCCCCGGGTTCTCTCGACCAGCGCTTTGGAAACCGGCTCGAGCACGATGCGGGAGTCTTCCACGGCGACCGAGATTCGAGTTCCGGGTTCAATCGCGAGAGAAGCTCGAATCTCTGCAGGAATGACGAACTGTCCTTTGCTGCTTACAGTTGTGATCCGGCGTAACATAGCTTACATTCTACCATTAAGTAAGACATGGAAGGGAATTGAAATTCCTGTTGACAATTTCAATCTGTAACTCTATGGTTACGCATTATGCGGAACTGTTCGGTTACATATTCGCCGGAAGCCGCCTTCCATGCCCTGGCCGACCCCACCCGCCGGGCGGTGCTCGATTTGTTGCGGCAGGGCATTCAGCCGGCGTGGCAGATTGCGCGGGCGTTTCCGGTGTCTCGGCCTGCGATTTCGAAGCACCTGCGCCTGCTGCGCCGCGCCCACCTGGTGCAGGAGAAACGCGAAGGACGGCATCGCCTGTACCAGCTCAACCCGGAACCGCTGAAGGCGGTGGACTTGTGGCTGCAGCAATACCGCGTCTTCTGGCAGGCCAATCTCAACAGCCTGAAAGCATTTGTCGAAGCCGAGCATGCCCGGGAAACCGCCGGCTCGGGTGGGGTCAGCAAAGATAGAGCTAAACATTCAAGATCGAATGAGTAATAGGACACTGCAACACCAATTCCGGTCCTCGCGACCGATCTAACTTAGGAGGAGTTGAATATGAAGCTAGTCCGTATTGCAATCACGCTGCTGTTTGTGCTGGTCACGTCTGCCGCCTTTGCCGCATCTCCGGCGCAGAAGTCCTTTGAAGAACTCAAGGCGCTGAATGGGAACTGGGAAGGAAAAACGCCGAAAGGTGAAGCGGTCGAGGTGTCCTATAAGGTGACCTCGAACGGGTCCGCGCTGATGAGCGAAATCAAAGGCAAAGAAGACATGATCACCATGTTCAATCTCGACGGCGATCGCCTGCTGATGACGCACTACTGCGCTGCGGGCAACCAGCCCCGCATGGTGGCCAGCGCGTCGCCCGACGGCAAGACGTTCACGTTCGCCTTTCTCGATGCCACCAACCTTGCGACTCCCGACGCCCCTCATATGAATCATCTAGTGATCTCCATGCCGGACGCCAATCACCACACGGAAGAGTGGGTATACAACGACCACGGCAAAGAGATGAAGGAAGTCTTTGATTTGCAGCGCAAACAGTAACAGCTATCGCGGGGACGGGCGGCGACGCCCGTCCTTCATCGAGATCAATTATGACCATGACGCCCACATCAAAAATCACCCCCGATCAGGATACGATCGTCACCGAAATCGACATCGCGGCGCCCCCGGAGCGGGTCTTTCAGGCGCTCACCGATCCGGCCCAACTGATGCTCTGGTGGGTAGCTACCCCTAAGGGGGCGATTTGGGAGATGGACGCGCGTCCGGGTGGCAAATGGCGATACGAATTGACCGACCCCAGCGGGAAGAGGGTGGTAAACGGGGTACGCAACTTTAAGGCGCATGGAGAGATCACGGAGTTCGATCCTCCGCGCGTGCTGGCCTACACCTGGCTGGGTAACTGGCACGAACATCCGGAGCAGCCGTCCACGGCGCGCTGGGAGTTATCGGCAACCAGGACCGGCACCCGAGTGAAGGTCACGCACAGCGGCCTCGCCAACGAACCGATGGTCCGCAAGGATTACGCGGGTGGCTGGCCAGGCGTGCTGGAAAAGCTGAAAAAACATTTCGAATAGAGAACGAGGAGAAAGATCATGGCTACCAGTGCAGTGACTCCCGACAACGACGCGGTTGTAGCGGAAGTTTTCATAGCGGCGCCACCGGAGCGGGTGTTTCAGGCCATCACGGATCCCCAGCAGATGCCCTTGTGGTGGGGACAACAAGGTCTGTATCGGGTGACGGAGTGGAAAGCCGATCTGCGTCCCGGAGGCAAGTGGCAAAGCGACGGCGTCGGGACCGATGGCAAAACTTTCCGGGTGGAGGGCGAATATTTAGAAATTGATCGCCCTCGCCTTCTGGTGCACACCTGGATTTCAAGCTATTCGGGAGGGCAGAGAACGGTGGTGCGCTGGGAACTGGAACCCCGCGAGGTTCATGGCTTGCAGCACAAGGGACCACAAAAGGTCGGCACGGGAACGTTCGTGAAAATCCGGCACGACGGATTTGCCGGCAATCTGGCGCAAGCCAAGGGCCACAGCGACGGCTGGGTGCGGGTGCTGGGCTGGATGCAGGTTTTTGTGGAACAGGGCAAGACCATCGACACGCGCAACGAAGCAGGGGTTGTGTAGCCTTAGTGGCCGTACGCTGCCATCCTGAGCGAAGCTGTCCCTGCGCCAGGGCAGGGACAGTTGAGTCGAACGACCCCTAGAGCGCCATCGAACCTTTCGGTCCGGGGGGCGGCCATTCTTGACCACGGCAGCACAGAAGAGGGTAGGGGCGCTTCGACTCCGCTCAGCATGACAAAGAAACGCGTTTACGCTGTGGCTCCGAAGCGCACGGACACCAGCTTGGAAACTCCCGGCTCCTGCATGGTCACGCCGTAGAGAACGGGCGCGATGCTCATGGTCTTCTTGCTGTGGGTGATGAGTACGAACTGGGTCTGGAGGCTCATCTCTTTCACCAGTTCGGTAAAGCGGCCGATGTTGGTCTCGTCAAGCGGTGCGTCGACTTCGTCGAGAATGCAGAACGGGCTGGGTTGATACTGGAAGATACCGACCAACAGGGCCAGCGCGGTCAGGGCCTTCTCGCCGCCGGAGAGCAGTAACACGTTCTGCAGCTTCTTTCCCGGAGGGGACGCCACCACATCAATACCGCTCTCCGCGCTGTTCTCCTCGTCGGTCAAGCGCATGAAGCCTTGTCCCCCGCCAAAGAGTTTGCGAAATGTACCCTGGAAGTTCTCGTTGATCTTATGGAAGGCCTCTTCAAATTTCTGGCGCGAGAACGCGTCGATCTCCTTGATCGTCGCCTGGGTGTTCGCGATGGAGTCGTAGAGATCTTTCCTTTGGGTCTCGAGAAAGGCGTGGCGCTCGGCGGTTTCCTTGTACTCTTCGAGCGCCATCATGTTGACCGGGCCCATGGCATCCAGCCGAGTCCGCATATCGCGGTAGATCTGGTCTTCCACCGTGAGCTGTTCACCGCGGGCAATGGGGATGGTCGGATCCGCCATGAGTGCGTCGCGCTGGACGCCGAGTTCGTTCAGGCAACTTTCAGCCATGTACTGCGCGTCGGATTGCAATTTGGCCGCAGCCGCGGAAAGGTCGGCGCGCCGGTCGCGCGACTGGTCGAGCAACTGGCGGGCCTGGTGGAGCGCCTGGTCGATTTCTGACAAACGGGTGCGGACCTGTTCTGACTCGACCTGCAACAAGCCGTCGCGGGTCTCGCAGGCGTTGCGTTCCGCATCGAAATCTATCAGGTGGACGGTGATCTCCTGGTTCTGGGTCTCGCGTTGCAGTTTCTCGGCGGACGAGGACTCGATCTGCAGGCGCAGGGCTACCACGCGCTCGATCATTTCCGTAACCAACAATTCGATTCGGTCGAGGCCAGCCGTCGCGCTGCGATGCCGCTCTTCGAGAGTGGCCGCCCGGGCCAGGGATTGCGAGGCGTTCTGTGCCGCCTGGTCGCGGCGCTCGCGCAGGCTGGAGAGTTGCTGCTGTCCCGCGGCCGCAAGGTGTTCCCGCTCCACGCGTTCTTGCTCGGCCGCGGCAATCTGCATCCGCAGTTGGTCGAGTAGTGATCCTTTTTCCGTGCGCTCCGCTTCCAGCCGGTGCAACTCCTGCTCCGAGGTCTGCAGGCGTTCGCCGGCCCGGTTGAACTCGGATTCCAATTGCCGCAGCAGGTGGCCGGAAGTCATGGCCTGCTTTTCCCCTTCGCGCTTTTCGGCCTCGAGACGATCCAGCAGGGAAGTAAGGTCCTTGATTTCGCGGCCCAGCGTCAGCACGCGCATTTCTTCGTGACGCAGCCCTTGTTCCAGCTCTTCGAGCTGGCGCAGCACATCACGCAGTTCGCGCTTCATCGAGAGGGGGCCTTCCGCGCGCTGTCTGCCGCCAGTCACGGTCACGTTGTGGAAACATTCACCCGACTGGGAGAGAAAGAAGGCATCGGGATTTTCCAGGGCCAGCTCGCGGGCGAAAGTGGGATCGGGAACGATGTAGCCATCGCGCAGCTTGGGCAGGATGACTTCGAGCGACCGGCCAAACCCGTTGAGCACGCGAATCGCATTCTTCAACGGGACAATCGGCCGCTCGGGGTGCACCTGGTGCGCGTTCTCGTCAATGGCAAAGGAAAACTTGGCTTGCGAATCCTCGGGATGCACCAGGAAGGTCGCTCGGCCATCCACATCGGTGCGGAGAAGGCGCAAACCTTCATCGGCCGCGTCCCACGATTTCACCACTATGTAATTCAGTTCGTCGCGCAGGAAGTCTTCAACCACGCCTTCATAGCGGGTTTCCACTTCGAGGAAATCGGCGAGCACACCCGCCGGCGCCATCCCGCCCTGCATGACTCCAGATTGAAACAGGCGGCGCACGGACTCGGTGGAGTATCCGTGCTCGGCAATGACGGCTTCGAGTGAACCCTTCTTGCCGATAGCGGAGGCATACTCGGCGCGCAGACTGTCGAGATGGTTCTTGGCTTCAGATTCTTCGTGGCGCCGGGAATCCAGGGCCTGGCGAGTCTGGCGCAGTTCTTCGGTCAGCCCGGAGACGCGCTGCGATACGCTTTCAAATTCCAGCCCCAACTGGCCACGCTGGCCGCCAAAAGCTTCCAGTTGGGAGTTCGCCGTGGCTATTTCCAGGTGCAAACGATGGGCCTCGCGATCGACCCCAGCCAGGCGCTCTTCTACCTGAATGTGCTGATTGCGCAGGGTGGAAGCTGCTGCCACGGCTTCTACTATGGCGACCCGCGATTGTTCCTGCCGATGTTCCAGTTCGGCCAAAGCTTGAGTCGCGGCGCTGGCTTCCTGCTGGCTCTGGGCCAACTCCTGTTGCGCGGCAGCCAGATCACCCGCGGCCGAGTCCAGAATCTGGCGATTGGCATCGCGTTCTGCCGCCAATGCCGCCAGCCGCTGCTGGGCCTGCGCCAGGTCGGCCTCGGACGCGGCGGCGCGCGCGACCAGTTCCGCACAGCGCTCTTCATTATGACGGCGCTGGGCGAGAGCACGGTCCGACTCCAGCTTGAGCTGGCTCAGGCGCTCGCGGTTCTCGCGCACTTCGGCCTCGATGACGTATCCACGCTGGGTACGCTCGGCATGCTCGGACTCGGATTGCTGGACGGATTCAGCCTGCTGACGTATCGCTTCCGAGACGGCGCTGATCTCCGCGTCGAGCGCCGCGGTCTCCTGTTCCAGTTGAGCAAATTTGCTGGCCAAAACCAGGCGTAGCTTGGCTCGCATCTCTTCCCGCAGCTTGGCGTAACGCTCGGCCTTGGAAGCCTGGCGCTTCAGCGAATTCATCTGGCGGGTAACTTCTTCAAAAATGTCATTCACCCGCGCCAGATTTTGCTTGGCATCTTCGAGACGCGCTTCCGCCAGCCGTTTCTTGGTCTTGAACTTGGTGATGCCGGCAGCTTCCTCGATGATGGCCCGGCGATCGGTAGGACGGCTGCTCAGGATCTGCCCAATGCGTCCCTGCTCGATCAGGGCATAGGATTCCGGCCCCAGGCCGGTCCCCATGAAGAGTTCCTGGATATCGCGCAGGCGGCACAACTTGCCATTCAGTAAGTATTCGCTTTCGCCGCTGCGAAACAGACGCCGGTTCACCACGATCTCCCCAGCCTTAAACTGTTGCTTGAACTGTCGGCGGCGAATCTTGAGCACGACTTGGGGTCCGGCGATCGCAACCTCTGATTCTGTGGAGGGCCGGGCGTCCTCGCCCGGATGGACGGGCGGGACGCCCGTCTCTCCATCGTCTTCCGCCCGCCCCGGCCGGGCGTCTTCGGTCAGGCGCTCGGTCTCTTTCGCCGCTTCGGCTCGAACTTCAGCCTCGTCCCAGTCTTCCGCCAGCCGGGGCATCTCGTCGTGTATTTCGACTTCAGTGGGCTCATGCGCGTCCGCTCCGTCGTAGACCTCGGGATCGATCAGCGTGAGCGACACCTCGGCCATGCCGGTAGGCTTGCGATCGCGGGTGCCGGCAAAGATCACATCTTCCATGCGCGAACCGCGCAGGGTCTTGGCCGACTGCTCGCCCAGCACCCAGGAGATGGCGTCGGCGATGTTGGACTTGCCGCAACCGTTAGGGCCAATGATGGCGGCCACGCCGTCCCCGTGAAACTTGAGTTCGGTGCGGTCGCAGAACGATTTGAATCCGAGAATCTGGAGCCTTTTCAGTTTGAGCAACTTCTACTCCTTAGGGCTGCCGATTAAGATCGCCGAGTTTGTGTGGTCGCAGGCGACTCGCCCGCGAAGAATGACCGGTTATCGGTGGTGCATGCAAGCATCATCAGCCGGGTTGATTAATTGGATTCCTCCAATATGTCGCTCTGGTGAGCGCCTCCCAGGCTGGAGTCGGCGAGGCACAAATTAGAGCTACTGTAACGGTCAAATCATCCCGGGGTCAAGTACGAAAACACCATATCTGGTATGGCCTTACGGCTGACCGCGCCAGATTGAACACATAATGCAGCACCTTCCGGCAAAATGGGTAGGGGAGCGAGAGGAGGGGAAGGACCGCGAGAGCAAAACTAGCCTAGCGCAATTGCAAAGCTAAGGCAATGTTGCAGAATCGATTGCGATTTTTGAAACCGACGGCGGAAGCCCTTGACCTTCTTCCGCGACAAGCTCAGAATCGCTCGACAATTCCAAGCGCCAGTTTCCAGCACCATACCGAGGTGCCGGTTCAAGGCAGGTAAACACATGACAGTCAGGCAGGGCGACCTCGCGCTCCTGGAGCATCCCGCCTCGAAGGAGCTTCTACAATCGAAGATTCCAGCTCGGCTGGCCTACGTCTGGACAGACGGGACGCCCAGAGTCGTTCCCATCTGGTTCCACTGGAACGGGAAAGAGTTCGTGATGGCGACGCCGCCCAAAGCTCCGAAGCTGAAGGCTCTAGCCAAGAATCCGAAAGTGTCGCTCACCATCGACAGCAACGATTTTCCCCACAAGGTGCTACTGGTGCGGGGAACGGCGCGACTGGAGTCAGTAGAAGGGATCGTCCCAGAGTATGCCGCGGCTGCCGAGCGCTATTTCTCGCCCGAGGTGGCGCAGGCCTGGATGAACCAGCTTCGCACTCGTATTTCGTCTATGGTGCGAATCGTGATTGTGCCGGAGTGGGTCGGTCTCCTGGACTTCGAGACTCGCTTTCCCAGCGCGCTATCGTCATGAACAACCTGGCCGTCCTCTCCTACTGGCCAAGCTTTTCAAAGAACAGGCAAATCGATTCAATCCCGCGATAGAAGTTGGGGATGTGGAATTTCTCATTGGGCGCGTGCAGGTTGTCGTCGGGAAGGCCGAAGCCCATCATCACCGAGGGAATTTTTAATATGTCCTGGAAGTCGGTAACGATGGGGATTGAGCCGCCGGAACGAATGAAGACCGTCTCTTTCCTGAATACGTCGTGCAGAGCTTCCGTGGCGGCTTTGATGTACTGATTGTCCGTGCCTACCACGCAGGCCGGGCCTTTGCTCCAAACCTTGATGCTGGTCTGAATGCCCTTGGGCGTAAGCTTCTTTACGTAATTCCTGTAGCGCTTGAGAATGTCGTCCGGATTTTGATTCGGCACCAGCCGCATGGAAACCTTGGCCGAGGCTTTGGCCGGAATCACGGTCTTCGCGCCGGGAGCGACGAATCCTCCAGGCATTCCGTGCACTTCGAGGGTAGGCCGGGCCCAGGTGCGGTAGAGCACGGAATAGCCCGGCTCGCCGGTCAGAACCGTCGAACCTACTTCCGTTTTGCGATAGTGTTCCACATTGAACGGCAGGCGCTTCCACGCCTTCAGTTCGTCCTTGCTCGGAGCTTTTACGTTCTTATAGAAGCCCGGTATCAGGACTTTCCCTTTGGCGTCCTTGAGCTTGCTGATGATTTCGATCAGGCCAAAAAACGGATTGGGGGCGGCGCCGCCGTACATTCCGGAATGCAGGTCGGTCTTTGCTCCCACGGCTTCGATTTCGGTGTAGACCAGCCCGCGCAATCCCACGCACAATGTCGGCAGGTCGGCAGCGAATAATTCAGTGTCGCAGACCAACGCGAAATCCGCTTTCAGCCTGGCCTTTTCCTTGCGCACATAAGCCGCGATCGACTCGCCGCCGACTTCTTCTTCACCTTCAATGATGAACTTCACATTGAGGGGCAGCTTGCCGTTGTGCCCCTTCATCAGGGCCTCGACGGCTTTGATCTCCATCCAGAGCTGGCCTTTGTCGTCGACCGCGCCGCGGGCGTAGATATTGTTGTTGCGCTCGGTGGGCTCAAAGGGCGGCGAAATCCATTCGTTGAGCGG
>JBOGLD010000282.1:0-5222 GCA_050745885.1 Terriglobales bacterium | reverse complement strand
TTTCTGACGACTTACGCGGCCCTGAAGGGCCGCTCTTCCACGGAAGGACTGACATTACGGTATTGCATTTGATCGAAGTGTAGCGGTCCTTGGTCGTTGGTCCTTGGTCGTTCGTCGTTGGCGGGCTGCGGAAAAACTCAATTTGCCCGGACCAAGCGATCACAGGGGCTAAAGCCCGCACACATTTTTGACGACTTACGCGGCCCTGAAGGGCCGCTCTTCCACGGAAGGGCCGACATTCACGAGTTTTTCCGCGCCGCTTAGGCTGAGGCTTTTGTCTTTTGGGGTTGGCCAACGACCAACGACCAAGGACCAACGACTGCCTAAGCGCAATTCCGCAACACCAGCGCGGAATTCTTCGATCCAAAAGCAATGCAGTTGCACACCGCGTGCTCGATTGCCTGCTTCCGTCCCACGTCGGGAACGTAGTCAAGATCGCATTCGGGGTCGCGTGTCTCCAGATTGATGGTGGGCGGAATCTGTCCGTTCTGCATAGCCACGATCGTGGCCGCAACTCCCGCCGCGCCGCACGCTCCTTGCGGATGCCCGATCTGCGATTTCAAAGCCGACATCGGCACCCGTGCGGCGTGCTCTCCCAGTACCAGCTTCAACGCCCGGGTCTCGATGCGATCGTTCAACTGGGTAGAGGTGCCGTGCAAATTCACATAGTGCACATTCTGCGGCCCGATCCCCGCCTCTTTCATCGCCAGACCGATGGCTCGGGCCGGCTCCTCGCCGCACTCCTGCAGCCGCACGCGATGAAACGCCTCGCAGGTCGAACCGTAGCCGCAGATCTCCGCCAGCATCTTTGCGCCTCGGGCGCGCGCATGCTCATATTCTTCGAGCACAAACATCCATGATCCCTCCGCTACCACAAAACCGTCGCGATCCACGGAAAACGGCCGCGACCCGCGCTCCGGCGCATGGTTCCAGGAGTCGGTGAGAATTTTCATCAGGATGAACCCTTTGACGATCCCCAGCGAGATGGGCGCATCGGCCCCTCCGCTCAACACCATATCCAGTCTTCCGGACTGTATTTGCCGCACCGAGTAGCCGAATCCGTCAGTCGACGAAGTGCAACCGGTGGTCACTACGTGGCTGGGTCCGCGCAGCCCGAAACGCACGCTGAGTTCGCTGGACAGGGTTCCCATCACTCCGGTGGGCACGCAGAACAGGCTCATCTGCTTGTACTGCTGGCGAAAAAACAAACGGTATTGTTCTTCGGTAAATTCCTGCGAACCACCCCCCGATCCTAAGATCACACCGAAGCGCCGCTTCTGTTCGAGGGGCAAGGAAGGGGCATCGATTCCAGCCGTTTGCAGGGCTTCCGTCGCCGCCGCCAGGGCCAGCGGCAGCACCCGGGACACATGCTTCCGTTCCCGTTTTTCCACCCAGGCCAGTTCGTCGAAGCCCGCCACTTCTCCCGCGATCTGGACCTGAATTTCCGACGGATCGAAGCGCGTGATCCGCCGAATCCCGCTTTGTCCCTGGAGAATTGCAGCGGAAAACGCAGCGTTCCCTATGCCGTTAGGGCTCACGGCTCCCATGCCCGTAATGACCACGCGTCGCTTCACTCACCCACCTCGATGGTTGGTCTGGATCGTGCCCAAGAACTATATATTGAAGCTAAAGCTCGAGGGCCAATAATCTGAGAACCATGCACTGAGAACCATGCACTGAGAACCAGGCACTGAAAACCAGGCACTGACAACCAGAAACTGACTTTTCATAAACTTCAGGCTGGCTCGAAACCCGTTACTCCATGCCCGCCGACGATACACTCACGCCGCCTCCTCAACCAAATCGAAGCTGGCTCCTTCCCGGATGCATTATGCCGAAAGCGTGGCCCTGGAATCAGCTATTCAATACCCGGTGCAGAATTGAAAATGCATGGGGTCGCGAGTCTTGCCCTTCCAATTGCCTCCCCATTCAAATCCGGCCCTGCGAAAGATTTCAACCAGGCCGGCATCCATGTTGCCAGCCGATCCCTGCATGTTGCTCTCTGGATTCAAATCAATCGCGATGCCCCAGCTGTGGGATGACAGCTTGTTGCCGGTTCGTTGGGGACGAAAGGCAAAACATCCACCAAAGCTTGCCACTTTCGCCTGCAGACCTTGCTCCTGAATACTGGCGAAGACCGATGCATAGACGCGGGCCAGCCGGCCATGGCAGGTCATCCGGGTAATGGTTTGCGACAGGTTCCAGGCCAGCCGCAGCGGAAAGGGCAAGAGCATTCTCGCCAGGAAATCTGTTTGCCAACGCGGGTCAAGCTGGCCATCGCTCCCGATATATTTGTGGATGTCTCCGAAGGTTGCGATGATTTCCTCCAGTCCGTGCGGGACTGCAGTCAGAGTTTCGATCTGGTTCGCGCTCTGCGGTGTTTCCATTCAGCTACTCCTCTCCGGCGCTTCGGACGGCCAAATCTCGTGGCTGCCGGTATAATTCGATCTCCATACGGGGGAAGATTTTGGCCTACGAAGATTTGCGCGAATGGATCGCAGCACTGGAGCGCGCCGGTGAACTGAAGACAATTCGCACCGAGGTCGACCCGGTTCTCGAGATCACGGAAATTACCGATCGCGTGAGCAAGAATGCAGGCACGGGGGCGCCGGGCGGACCCGCGCTGCTTTTTCAGAACATCAAGGGCCATCCCGGAGCGCAGGTGCTGATCAATCAGTTCGGCTCCGCCCGCCGCATGAATCTGGCGCTCGAAGTTGACGCCCTCGACCAGGTTGCCGATCGCATCCGCGCCTTCATGGACGTGAAATCTCCGCAGGGTTTTCTGGACAAAGTCAAAATGCTTCCCATGCTGGCGGAAATGGGGAAGTTCTTTCCCAAGACCGTATCCAGCGGCCCGTGCAAGGAGGTCATCCAACGAGACAATTTCTCGCTGCTCGATTTCCCCGTCCTGCAATGCTGGCCCAAAGACGCCGGCCGCTTTATCACGTTGCCCTGTGTGATTTCCCGCGATCCCAAAACGGGCAAGCGAAATGTGGGCATGTATCGCATGCAGCTGTACGATGAGCGCACCGCGGGCATGCACTGGCAGCGCCAGAAAGTTGGCGCCGAGCACTACCGTGAAGCCCTTCGCACCGCTGCCCAGACCAATGTGGGCGCGAGCGCCCCCGCTCGTGCCACGGCCGCGGTCGATGTTATGGCCCGCACTTCAGGCGGTTCAGTATTGATCGAGGGTGATCGCCCCCGCGGCAAAATGGAAGTTGCCGTCGCCATCGGCACCGATCCGGCCATCACTTTTTCCGCGATTGTCCCGGCTCCGCCCGACGTGGAGGAATACCTGATCGCCGGCTTCCTGCGCCAGAAGCCGGTAGAGTTGGTAAAGTGCGAAACCGTTGACCTCGAGGTCCCCGCGACGGCGGAGATCGTACTCGAAGGTCACGTCCACCTGGACGAACTCCGCAGCGAGGGCCCGTTCGGTGATCACACCGGTTACTATTCGCTGGAAGATCTCTATCCGGTCTTTCACGTTTCCTGCATTACCCACCGCAAGAATCCTATTTATTCGACAACCATCGTCGGCAAGCCGCCCATGGAGGACGGATGGATGGGCAAGGCGGTGGAGCGCATCTTCCTGCCGCTGCTGCGGCTTACGATTCCCGAGCTGGTGGACATCAATCTGCCGGTCGAAGGCGTGTTCCACAACCTGATGCTGGTCTCGATTCGGAAGTCCTATCCCGGACAGGCACGCAAAGTGATGAACGCCATCTGGTCGCTGGGCCAGGCCATGTTCACCAAGTGCATCATCGTGGTGGACGAAGACGTGAATGTGCAGGACATCGGCGAGGTCACGTTAAAGGTACTGAACCACATTGACCCGGAGCGCGATATCCAGTTCACGCTCGGCCCGGTTGATTCTTTGGACCACTCTTCGCGTCTGCCCAACTACGGCTCGAAGATGGGCATTGACGCCACCCGCAAATGGTCCAGCGAAGGCTTTGCGCGTCCCTGGCCCGACGAGATTCTGATGGACGAAAAGACCAAAGCGCTGGTGGACAGGAAGTGGAAAGAGCTGGGGCTGGAGTAACGAACGAATTGTGCGAACCACCCTGGGGCGGACGTCTCACCTGCCCTGGCCGCGCCAACCTCCGCGGCGCTTGCGCGCCGCCGCACGAGCGGGACGCTCGCGCCTACATTGGCCCGAGATCAGGACTGGCTGGTGCTGCTTTCATCAAATCCCAGGCTTCGCGATATTTTTCGTACAAGCCCCCTTTTTTGCTTCCCGAAGGAAAGAAGGACAGACGGGTGCGAGGGGCGACAGCAGCGATCGGAACCACATACCACGCATCCTCGGCGACAATGTATACGACCAGAATGTCGATTTCTTCAGCCGTGTACGGCGTCTTTTTCTTACCTCTGATGCTTCGGCACACATTTACCGAATACTTAGGAACTCGCGCCACATACGTGGACTTGACTTGTACGCGCCAAAATCTTTTTCCTGTATCCAGGACAAAATCGTAACGTTCGCTCTCTCCCCAGGGTTTGGCGATGCCGAATCCCAAGCCGGCGGCCTTGAGCATGAAGTGCATCTCGGCCAACTCTCCCCTCTGTTTATCCGTGCCTTTCTGTGGCTTACCCTTTTTGTCCCGCCCGGCGCGCTGCCCGGCAGGAACTTCCGCGCTGTTTTCCATGGCCCCAACTCAAGAGGCGCGGCGAGGGGCCACGCATCTGCTTCCGGAGAGCGCACATTTCAGGTGCGCTCGACCGGCGTGGGTAGGGCACGCATTTCGGATGCGCCGGGTTGGTTCGAACCGCTCCGGTAACATCCTTCGGCTGCTCACGGGATGGGCTCCTGAAAGCCGTATCCTTTCGAGCTGCAGCCGTTTCGAGTTTTCCCCGCGAATTTTGAGGCGACTGAGAAACCCGTGATCACGTCCCCGCATTTGCCGCTGGCCGGCACGCCCAAACGAAAAAAGGCGCGAGCTCGTCGCCCGCGCCTGATATTTACTTTCTGGTTATAGGATAGCAGTTTGGAAAGGGAGAATGGGACAGGGCGGGCCAAAGTATTGCGTCCAGCGAATGAAGGAGTTGAGCCGAAAGAGGGCGGGGCGGGGGATTGACAGTCCAGTGGCACCGGTGTGGCGCGGGCGCCCTCGCCGGCGAAAGCCGGCCCGAAGAGTCAAAAGCCGCGGGCGGGGGCGCCCGCGCCACACCGGCAAGGCGCTTTCGGTATACTAGAAAGGTATGCCAGTCCTGCAGAACAT
>JBOGLD010000281.1:0-17002 GCA_050745885.1 Terriglobales bacterium | reverse complement strand
GCCATACGGCCCTCGATAATTGCCAAATACCAAAAGTCAAAATCAAAAGCGGCGGGCGAGGGCGCCCGCCCCACACCAATTCTTCGCATTTCTGCACCACTCGCGCGACAGTTATAAGTTGAACACTTGACAGAAGGTTTGGTTAGGGTTCTGAATCATACGAAAGAAAAAAAGTCCGCGGACAAGATTCCCACAAACGTAAAAATTTTGTGCTACCATGCCGGACTGATCCAGCTTACAGAAATTTTCTTAGCCTGGTGCAAACGGCCACCAAAGCAAGGCTGTTCGGCGCTGGAAATTGAAAGCATTTTTACTGCAAAGGTTCTGATACCGGGTGCTGACCTGGCCGCAGCCCCACGAAAATTATTTTATGTCCGTTCCAAGCCCAAGCCTCTCTCCCAATCCGTGGTTGCGCGTTCTGGACGCGCTGGAAAAAAAGATCAACCGGCATTCGTATGACACCTGGCTGAAGCCCACCAAGTACAGTCATTCCAGTGGCCCCATACTTTTCGTGCGCGTTCCCACGGCGGAGTTCCGCCATGTGGGAGATAAGTATGCGGACCTGATCCAGGAAGCGCTGGACAATCTTGGTCTGGAGTTCCAGGAAGTGAAGTTCGTGACGCCGGAAGATGACCCCGCTTCGACGCCGGTGCGCCACGATGGCGGACTCTCCGCTCATCTGGCGCCCGCTGCCCACGTTTCGCAGTCGCGGTTCGACTGGGACGGGGCGGCGCAACTGAATCCGCGCTACACCTTTGACGCGTTCGTGATCGGCAGCGGCAACCAGTTCGCGCACGCCGCCTGCCAGGCGGTATCGGAACGTCCTTCGAAAGCTTACAACCCGTTGTTCCTCTATGGCGGCGTCGGTATGGGCAAGACCCACCTGATGCAGGCCATCGGGCACGAGATCAAGCGCCGCCAGCCCCAGGCCGCCATCTGCTACGTCTCCAGCGAGAAGTTCACCAACGAGATGATCAACTCGCTGCGTTACGACAAGATGATCAGCTTCCGCGACAAGTTCCGAGGCGTGGATGTGCTGCTGGTGGACGACATCCAGTTCCTGGCCCAGAAGGAACGGACGCAGGAAGAATTCTTCCACACCTTCAACGCCCTGCACGAGTCGATGAAACAGATCGTGATCGCCAGCGACCGGCCTCCCAAGGAGTTGGCGGAATTCGAAGACCGGCTGCGCAGCCGCTTCGAGTGGGGACTGATCGCCGACATCCAACCGCCCGACCTCGAAACCAAGGTTGCCATTCTGCAGAAAAAGGCCGAGCAGGAAAAGGTCATCCTGCCCACGGACGTGGCGCTCTACATCGCTTCGAATATCCGCTCCAACGTTCGCGAGCTGGAAGGCGCGCTGATCCGCCTGGTGGCGCACTCTTCGCTGATCGGAGCCGAGATCACCCTGCCCTACACCCAGCAGGTGCTCAAGAATTTCATCGACTCCCAGGCCCGCAAGGTCACCATCGAGTCGATTCAGAAAGCAGTGGCTGAGCAGTTTGGGTTGCGCCTGGTCGAGATCAAGGCCAAGAACAACTCGCGCGCCATCGTCTATCCCCGGCAGATCGCCATGTATCTGGCCAAGCATCTCACCGAAGCTTCACTGCCTGAGATCGGACGTCAGTTTGGCGGCAAGCATCACACCACGGTGCTGCACTCGGTCGACAAGATCGATGTCACCCGGAAGACCGACAAGGATTTGAACAGGTTGATCAATAAAATGACTGAGCAGTTGGGCGGATGAATCGCGGCTGCCCCTCGGATTTCCACTCAGCAGCAGGGTCTTCCTTGGTCGACGTTGTGAATCAGGTGTGGAAGGTGTGCAAGATCCAGTGGTATTCGTCAGGCACGGCCAAACGATACTTTCATCTCCGCCAGCGGGCAGGTTAGTTTTGGACATGAAGGAATGGGCGCAGATGCCGGTTGGCCGCAGAGTTTGCCGCGATTTCCACTTTTACGACTCCTCTACTGTTACTACTGGTTTTATAGGTTTTTATTTTGGTATAAGGGAAGTATTCAAAGTAGCGTAGCGCCGCTCGACGGGAGATTTGGGTTATGCCGGTAGAAGCTTTGGCCTCAGCTACGGGAGCTGCCACGATGGAGATCACAGTCAGCAAGTTCGAGCTCCTGAAAGAGCTGACTGCGACGCAGGGAGTGGTAGAGCGAAAGACCACAATTCCAATCCTCTCAAACTACTTGTTTGAAGCTTCGAGCGACAGGCTCTCGCTTACCGCCACTGACCTCGATCTGAGTTTGCGGACGGTGTGCAATGCCAAGGTTAAAAAGGAAGGTTCCTGCACTATTCCGGCCCGCAAGTTGCACGACTATGTAAAGCTGCTGCCGGATGCAGACATCACCATCAAACTGCTGGAGAATCATTGGATCAGCATCCGCTGTGGACGGTCGAACACGAAAATGGTTGGGATGGCGCGCTCGAATTTCCCCACGCTGCCTGTATTTCCCACGGCCGGGGTGGTAAAGATTCCGGCGCAGGTCCTGCGGGCCATGATTGCGAAAACCGGATTCGCCATTGCCAGCGAAGAGTCGCGCTACACGTTAAACGGCGCGTTGATGGTACTGAAGCCTGAATCCATCACCATGGTTGCGACGGATGGACATCGCCTGGCGCACATCGAGCGCAGCGGAGAAAAATTCGAAGGCGTTTCCGGAGAGCTCAAGACCTTGGTCCCCAAAAAGGCCATGGACGAACTCCGGTCCCTGCTCGATTCCACCGACGCTGAAACCATCGAGTTCGCAAAAGACGAATCCACACTGTATTTCCGCATCGGACAGCGGCTGCTGACTTCGCGCCAGCTTACCGGCCAATTTCCCAACTACGAAGCCGTTCTTCCCAAGGACAACAACAAGAGCGTGACCCTGGCCGGCAACGAACTGAGCGCGGCCATCTCCCGGGTGGCGCAATTTGCCGACGAACGTTCCCGGGCAGTACGCTTGCGGCTGGAAAAGGGCGAAGTCAAACTCTCTGCCTCGTCGACCGAAACTGGCGAATCGGAAGACTCGCTCGAAACCAGCTATCAGGGCGACTCCCTGACCGTCGGCTTCAACGCCCAATACATCCTGGACTTCCTGAAGGCAGTCGGCGCCGGCGACGTCAAACTCGAATTCAAAGACCCCCAGTCCGCCGGTCAACTCCGCCCTGCTGACAGCGAAGACTACAAGTATCGCTACATCGTGATGCCCATGCGAATCTGAGCATGAACTGTGTAGGGCGGCCGCCCTCGGCCGCCGCTTTTGGCCCTAAGTTCCTGATGTTAGAGCTCCTTGCCCCTCTGTGCGACTGCCGGCAACGCAACGTGCCCCAACCTGGGAAGCAACTTCAAACGCGGCGGGCTAGGGCGCCCACCCCCACACGGTCCGGCTTGACCTACCCCGTACTGACGCCGTAAATTAGCCGCCTTGCGTTTTGGAGGCTCCATCCCATGCTTAGCGGCTTCAAGCAATTCATCCTTCGTGGCAGCGTGGTTGACCTGGCGGTGGGCGTGGTCATCGGCGCGGCTTTCGGCTCTGTAGTGTCGGCCTTCACCAAGGACCTGCTGACTCCACTCATCGCAGCCCTGGTCGGCAAGCCTGATTTCTCGGCGATCAGCTTCACCATCAACGGTACGCCGTTTCCCGTGGGCGATTTCATCAACGTCGTGGTGTCGTTCCTGCTGGTTGCGGCGGCGGTATACTTCTTCGTGGTGACTCCGGTCAACGCGCTGATTGCCCGCATGCGCAAGGCGCCCGCGCCGGCCGACCCCACCACCAAAAAGTGCCCTGAATGCCTGAGCGAGATTCCCATCGACGCCCGGCGCTGCGGGTTCTGCACCCAGCCGCTGGCGGCGCGCGCCGCCTGATGTAGGCGCGAGCGTCCCGCTCGTGCTGGGGGTGGCAAGGGCCCTTCTAGCAGGAGGTGGCCATGTCGGACAAGCTGAAATCCACGGTTGACCGTTATGCCTACGGAGACAACCGCCCCGGAAACGCCAGCGTAGCCTACGTGGCCGAAACCCAGCTGCGTGACATTCAAAAAACTCTGCCCCTGCGCGTGCTTTCGCAAGACGACTGGAAGCACTGGACCACGCGCGGCTACGTCGTGGTCAGGCAGGCCGTCCCTGCCGAAAATGTGAAGCGGCTGGTCGACCTGTTGTGGGAGTTCCAGGAGATGGATCCCGCCGATCCTTCCACCTGGTACAAGGACCAGCTCCGCGATCATGCCATGAAAGAGTTGAACAACAGCGGCATGGTGGAGATCTACAACCATCAGTATTTGTGGGACAATCGGCAGTATCCGCGTGTTTACGACGCCTTCGTCGATATATGGGACAACGAAAAGCTCTGGGTCACGATTGATCGCGCCAATCTGAATCCGCCGAACCGCAGCCAGCGCCCCTTTAGCGGCTTCATCCACTGGGACGCCGACACCACCCTCGACCCGCTGCCGGTCAACGTGCAGGGCGTGCTGTCGCTGGTGGACCACGAGCCGGAGATGGGCGGATTCCAGGGCGTGCCGGAGCTGTTTCGCAGGCTGGAGGAATGGCGGAAGACCCAGCCCGCCGATCGCGATCCCTGGAAGCCGGACACGACCGGCTTCGAAGTGGTGCCGGTTATGCCCAAAGCCGGGGATCTCCTGATCTTCAACAGCCTGTTGGCGCACGGCATCAGGCCCAACACTTCGAAAGATAAAGTCCGCATCGCGCAATACATTTCCATGACGCCGGCGGACGAATCGCGGGAAGACTTGCGCGAGCTGCGCGTCCGCTCATGGAGAGAGATGGAGCCGCCGCAGGGATTCGCCTTCCCCGGCGACCCGAGGGAGTGGGAAAAGAAGAACTGTTCGCCCGCCAAGCTGACGCCGCTGGGAGAGAAGTTGTTGGGATTGAAGAGCTGGAGCGACTGATGGCTCTCAAGTGTGGGGCGAACAAGAGTCCCCGCAAAGACTTTTGGAACCGGCGGCATGGGGTAACATGAGGGATGGCCCGGTTCTTAGCTAGCATCCTTGTACTCTCGCTCGCAACCGCGCTGTGGGCCCAGTTGGCGCCTTCTTCCCGTCCTCCCGCCCGCGCCAAGTCATCCATTCCCGAGCCCGGCGCGATCAGCGATGGCGTGTACCACAACCGCGGCTTCGGATTCAGTTACAAGCTTCCCTTTGGCTGGGTGGATCGCACCCACGATATGCAGGACGACTCCGCCGATGCTTCCAAGTCGCGGCTGCTGTTGGCCATCTTCGAACGGCCACCGGAAGCGACAGGCGACACGATCAACTCCGCGGTCGTGATTGCGGCCGAGCCACTCTTCGGGGGAATCAAGACCGCAGCCGAATATTACGAATCGTTGGCCGGCCTGACCACCGCCAAAGGCTTCCAGACGGTAGAAGAGCCGCATGGCTTTTCGCTGGGTACCGCCCGCCTGGTACGCGGAGATTTCAGCAAGGCGCGGGGAACGCTCACCATGCATCAGACGTCTCTGGCGATGCTGGAAAAGGGTTATGCCATTTCGTTCACGTTCATCGGCGGGAGTCCGGACGAAGTCAACGAACTGATCGAGAAACTAAGTTTTGCGTCGCGCAAACCGCACTGATCAGAATGACAGCATTTTGATTGGGGGGGTTCTTCGATTCCGCTGGGCCATTAGGAGCTCTGGCTACGCCCGCGACAAATAGGCGCCTTCTGAGGTGTCCACGCGGATCTTTTCGCCTTCGTTGATGAAGGGCGGAACGTGAACCACCAGTCCAGTTTCGGTTTTGGCCGGCTTGGTCACGCTGGAGGCGGTGGCGCTTTTCAATCCTGGCTCGGTTTCGACCACTGTCAACTCGACGGTCTGAGGCAACTCGATACCCACCGCTTTGCCGTCGAAGAATTCCACCTTGATTTGAAGATTGGAGATCAGGTAGTTGACGGCATCACCCAGAATCTCCCGGGTCAGGTGGGTCTGCTCAAAGTTGGTGGTATCCATGAAGTAGTAGCTGTCGCCGTCGGCGTACAAAAACTCCATCTCAACCTCATCCACGACGATCTTTTCGATGGGATCGGGCGAGCGGAAACGATGTTCGAACATGGCGCCGGTCCGCAGATTGCGCAATTTGGCCTGGATGAAGGCGCGCAGGTTGCCGGGGGTGCGGTGTTCGACACTGAATACGGAATGCAGCTCATTGTTGTGCTTGATGATCATGCCGGGACGAAGCTGGGTTGCGGGGATAGCCATTACTCGGTAAGTCTCCTTAACTACTGCGATTCCATCGGCGGAAGGCGGGTAGGCCACATCTTCGCCGGACACGAGGATCCAACTCGTTAGTTTACACGGGCTTGAACTGATTTGGGAACTGGACCCAAACCGTTACCCGGGAATGTGCAGAAAGAAGGCCGCGAACCCGCAAGGGACAGCTAGAATCAAATATCAAGACAAATTTGGGCTAGAAGCGAACTTGAAAGGATTTTTTATGCGCATTGGAAAGTATGAAGCTTCAGAAGCCGGCAATGCTGCTGGGACTGCCGTGACTTTTCTGCTGATCGGGTTGGGCGCCGGAGCCCTGCTTGGCATGTTGCTTGCCCCCAAAGCGGGCAAGCAGATGAGAAAAGACCTGCGGCGTAAATTTGATAGCGCCCGCGAAACGGTGGACGAATGGACCGACGATGCCAAGGAGTTCGCCGAAGAGGCCATGGAACGCGGCGCTGAAATCGCCGACGAAGTCCGGGAAAGAGTAGCTCCCCTGGCCAAAGCCATTCGCCGGTAAGGCGGACGTCAGAGCTCAGCGTCCTTCGATCGCATGGACTGTCCTCCCGCTGGGTTGCACGCCTGTGCGGGCGGGATGCCCGCGCCTGAGTCGAAACAATGTTGAAGTCCGAGGCCTGAGGTTCGGGGTTGGGGCCCGAGGTCTGACGCTCGACGTCCGGTTCTAGTAAAGCCGGAAGCTCACTTGCACGTTGACCTCGACCGCGACCGGCTGGCCGTTGAGGGTGGCGGGCTGAAATCGCCATGTGCTGACCGCTGCGATTGCCTTCTCGTCCAGGCCCATCCCGAGCGATCGCTGCACGCGAATGCCATGTGGTCGTCCATCTGGACCCACCACGAGCCAAAGCAATACCGATCCCTGATACTTCGCTTTACGGGCGGCCTCGGAGTAATCGGGATCCGGATCATAGATGGGGCGCGGCTGAGTGACGCCTCCGATGCCTGGACGGAAAATGTTGCCAGCGTCGTAAGGTCCAAAGCCTGGACCGCTGCGCGGACCCACGCCGCCACAGCAATCAGTGCCGATTCCGCCACCGCCGCCGGGACCATTCGAAGGCGGTCCCTGAACCGCAGAGAGCGGGTCTCCGAGTTGTGCCAATTGAGGCAGTTTGACGGCTGACAAGGCCATCACGCTGGGCGGCTCGGGCAGCTTGGGATCAGGGTTCAAAGGCACCGCTTCCGGCGGAGTCAGTTGGTCCGCGAGCGTCAACGTGGGCAAAGCTCCCCGCGAGGCGGGCAGGGGATCGCGAGTGCCGCCTCCGCCGTGTCCGCCCGGATCTTGCGGCAAGAACGAAATCGGGCCGATGCTGATGGCATGGCTGACCTTGGGGCCGGCGGTGTCAGGGCGATCCGTGATCCAAGCCGCGAGCCAGAGGACGAGCGCCAATCCCATCACGTGGACGAGGAATGAGGCCAGAAAGTTTTCCGGCCGAGCCCGGTAAAGACCGATGTTGTCGCTGAGGAGCCCTGGGAAAACCGACGTCGGTGTGTTCGCCGTCATGGCCACCTCCTGGTAACCGGATGATTTCCTGGTGAGACGCGGGTCATCAGCAAAAGGATACCTGCGGCGGGCCTCGGACTTTGGCTATCTGCGTTCGATGCTCTTGCTCCCGCTCTGCTCCTTGACAGGTAGCACGGGCGGGACGCCCGCGCCAACATAGACACATGGAACAGGCTGATGTGCCATTTGCTGATCTCCTATTTGAAGATGGATGCGAAAAAGCCTTTTACCTTCCCCAGAATACTCATGTGCTCGGCTTCGGGCTGAGACTCCGCGGTCGTGAGCGATGGCGCCGGGCTGGTCGTACGGGACATGGGCAAAGCTCCCGCTCCGAGGTCGGGCGCCGATGCCGGTGGCGAATCGCTGGCGCGGAAGACGAAAGGGGCATCCACCTGAGCGTGCGGTGCGTTGGGCGAAGGGGCTGGCAGGTTCTGCGTGCCGGGCGGGGCGATGGTCAGTGTTACCTGGGACGCCGGCATCTGCTGCGCCGGCATCCCGGAGGCCGATTTTGCGGAAGGCATCGGTTTGGCCTCTTCTCTCGGCTGCGCCAGATGCACCATCGGCGGCAGGTCTTTCTCGGAAATCGTGGGCGCCAGCACAGCGGCGCGCAGGGCCGGGATCTGTGGCGGTGGGCAACCACAATCGTCGGGCACCGTAGTCTCCATCTGGCTCAACCGGCCTGAACGAAAGAAAACCTGCTCATTGGGTTTCACCTGGTAGGTGCCATCGCCCATCAGCTCGGAAACGACCACAGAAGCCGTATTTCCCGGCAACGCGCGTACGCAGGTATCTCCCTGAGCATCGGCGCTGATGGCGAAGTGAACTTCGCCCGAGCCCGCGAGCAGCATGCGGAAGTCGGGCGTGACCACGGAATCGGACGAGGTGTTCAGGGTGTATCGGGCCTCAATCGCGCCTGTGCTCATGCCCAGCATCAGGTCGCGGCCATTCTGCGAAGGGGTGACGGAGAGAGTGGTCCGGGGACACACGCGGACTTCGCCGCCCCGAGCCAGGTGCAAAATCGCAGTGTCCGGGCCCGCGGTGAGCGCAGAAGGGCCTGCCAACCGGCTTCCCGCCTCCACCACCGCCCCTGAACTGCCGGGAACGATCGGGACGAAGGCGGGTTGGACCCCCTTGCTGAATGCGGGCACGGAGGGAGGTTCGATGTTCTGTCTGGCCTCGGCCATGGGGTGCAGCCGTATCAGCAGGCGCGGGCCCTTGCCATCGCTCCCGTAACCGACCGGGTGGAGCAGGTCCACCACGATTCGCGCCACCGGCGGAGCCTGTCGAAACTGGTTGATGCGCACGGCGCTTACCTGCCCACTGCCGACCGCAATGCGTTTGCGCGGCAACAGCACACGCGTATTGGGAAGATCGATGACCAGACGGGGCGGGCTGTCGAGGAATTCGATCGCGGGCTCAGGCGTCTGGCTGGAGATGATCTCCAGGGCCGGTCCTTCTGCGTCCGATATCATTTTCACGGAACGCAGGATCGCGGCCGGACCCTTGGGGCTGGGGGGATCATCGGGGGTCTGCGCCAGGCCAAAGCTTGCGCCCAGCGTAGCCGCCAGCAGCGCGAACCGCACTAATTGGCAGCCGATACGCGGCAAAGACTTCATCTCTCGCAGGTCAGGGTTCTATCTGCAACGATATCACCGCGAATGGGCCCGGAGAAGTAGCAAAGGTCGCGGGTCGGCGCCGGACTTCGGACGTCGAGGAGTCAGTACATGGACTTCAGGCTTCAAGTTACGCGGTCAGACAGGCCAGCGGGCGGTATCGATGTCGCAGAAGGGTTTTCATCAAAGTGTAAAGAAAGGTTTTTCCCAGGTCCCAGGTCCGACGCCGGCTTCAAGGTTCGGCGAGGAATTCGTATTCGTCGATTACCGCAGCCACGGCCACTTTGCCGTCGCCGTCATCGACCCGCACGACCTTGCCTTTGCACCGCACCCGGATGCTTTCAGTCAGAGTGATTTCGGGCGGCAAGGTGAGAGTAAATTCGATGACCGAACCGGGAGCGATGGCCGAGTCTACGTAGAAGCAAATACCGCGGGCGCTTACGTCGCGAGTCTGAGCGCTTTTTTCCTGCGATCCGTTGTCCGCGTAAGTAACGGCCACGGGCAGTCGCAGCGCAAAACGGCGCGTAGCACGCTTCTCAGGTTCAGTCTCGACCATGAGCTCTCCGTAAAAACTGCATAAGCATGGCGTTTTGGGTCCAGCGTGTCAAGTGGTTTAGACAGGTTTGGATAGGGGTCAGCGCAGACCCGTGACCCAGGCGAATCGCAAGCCGCGAACCTGGAGGCTCGCCAGAACCGGAAGAAAGGCCTCTGGTATAAGCTAGGAGCCTGGCGGTCCCGCCGAATGGTCTTCGTCCTCGACAACTACGACTCGTTTACTTACAACCTGGTGCAATACCTGGGTGAGCTGGGGGCGGAGGTCGAGGTGCGGCGCAACGACCAGGTTACGCCCGAGGAAGTGGAGGCCATGCGTCCGGAGCGGATCGTGCTCTCGCCCGGTCCCTGCACGCCCCAGGAAGCTGGAATCACCGTCCCGCTGATCCGCCATTTTGCAGGCAAGGTGCCGCTGCTGGGGGTTTGCCTGGGACATCAAGCGATCGGAGCGGCGTTCGGAGGACAGGTCGTGCGCGCCCCCCACCTGATGCATGGCAAGACCAGCCAGGTGCAGCACGATGGCAAAACCATCTTCGGTGGTATCCCATCTCCCATGACAGCGACGCGCTATCACTCCCTGATCGTCGAAGAACGGGGCCTGCCCTCGGACCTGGAAGTAAGCGCCTACACCACTGAGCGCGATGGGACACGCACCATCATGGGTTTGAGGCATCGGAAGTTTCCGGTGGAAGGCGTGCAGTTCCATCCCGAAAGCGTGCTGACCGAGGAAGGCAAGAAGTTAGTAGAGAATTTTCTCGGAATCTAGTGCTGATCCAGTCGGGTGGAAGGGCACGACTTCAGTCGTGCCGCATCGGGCAGAAGTTAGTGCGGCTTTAGCCGCTGGGGTTTTCTTTTTCCGGTGGTTGAAGTGAAATCCCCAGTTCCCATTCCGCAGGTCATGCGCGAGAAGCAACCACGGGCGCTAAGGCGCGGCCAGCTTTGGGCGATGTATGGGCACGACTGAAGTCGTGCCCTTCCCAAAACCCGTTGCCCCTTCCAAACTTGTCTTCGTGTCAAGCGCCGCGGAAAGCCAGCGCCAGCAGCCAGACGTTCAGGACCGCGATCAGGACCGCGGTGACCCAGGCCGAAGACTTCAGCCAGGGTGCATTGGCAAACTCACCCATCTTTCGCCGGTCGTTGGTGAACATCACCAGGGGAACGACGGCGAAGCTTAACTGCATGCTCAGGATCACCTGGCTGAATACCAGCAGCTTGGCTGTGCCGCCGGTTCCCCAGAAGGCGGTGACAATGACCGCGGGGATAATCGCCAACAAGCGCGTGATCAGCCGGCGCAGCCAGGGACGCAGACGAATGTTCAGAAAGCCTTCCATAACCACCTGGCCCGCCAGAGTGCCGGTCAGGGTGGAGTTCTGGCCGGAGGCCAGCAAGGCCAGCGCGAACATGGTGCTGGCTCCCGTCACTCCGAGCAACGGCGTCAGCAACTTGTGAGCGTCGTTGATCTCGGCCACGTTGTTATATCCGTGGCTGTAGAAGGTGGCGGCGGACACGATCAGGATGGCCGCGTTGACCAGCAATGCAAAGGTGAGCGCGATGGTGGAATCAATGGTCCCGAAGCGAATTGCCTCGCGCTTACCCTCCGGAGTGCGTTCGAAATCGCGGGTCTGCACCAGGGCCGAGTGCAGGTAGAGGTTGTGCGGCATCACGGTCGCTCCCAGGATGCCGATCGCGATGTAGAGCATCCCGGGGTCCTGGATAATCTGCGCCGAAGGAATGAAGAATCCATGTGCGATGCCCAACCAGCTGGGCCGGGAAAAGAGAATTTCCAGTCCGAAGCAGACCCCGATGACGCCGATCAAAGAGACGATCAGCGCTTCCACCAGCCGGAAGCCCTTCTGCTGCAGGAACAGAATCAGGAGAACATCGAACGCTGTGAGGCACACGCCCAACAGCAGCGGAATGTGAAACAACAGGTTGAGCGCGATGGCCGAGCCGATGACCTCGGCCAGGTCGCAGGCCGCAATTGCGATCTCGGCTCCGATCCAGAAAACAAACGATACCGGACGGCTAAAGTGGTCGCGACAGGCGGCGGCCAGATCACGCCCTGTTACCACGCCCAGCTTGATAGCCAGGGTCTGCAGCAGGATGGCCATCAGGTTGGAAAGCATGATGACTGAAAGCAGCGAGTAATTGTATTTGGAGCCGCCGGCCAGGTCGGTGGCCCAGTTGCCGGGATCCATGTAGCCCACGGCGACCAGGTAGCCCGGCCCGGCAAAAGCCAGCAGCTTCCGCAGAAAACCGGCCGATTGCGGGATGGGCAGGCTGCGGTAGATTTCAGGCAGGCTGGGGCGCGCGACCGCGTATCGCCAGCCTTGCTCTCGGCTAATTTCCGTGCTGGGAAGGACTGGCGACTCTGGTGGCGACAACATTAGCGTAAGTATACAGGCTAAAGTAAACCACGGTTAATTACTTTTGACGTGGTTCCCGGCTATGAGGCAGTGGAGGCCGGGCGTCCCCGCCCGGCGCGACGGGCGTGACGCCCGTCCTCGGTCAACCGACGGTCTACGCTTGTTACCCAGACTTTTTCCGCCGCGGACCCGCCCAGAGAGACCTTCCCGGCATCGGTGTCGAGCGTGAGGGTGTGGTCGTAATTTCTTCCGGAGACGTGTACCTGGGCGCCGGGGCGCACGCCGCGTTGTTCCAGGAATTCCAGCAGGCGGCGGTCGCGCTCGTAGATTCCGCTGACCCGGTAGCTGGTTCCCGCCTCGGCGTCCGCCAGCAAGAGCAAGCCGCGCCGGCGCCGGCTGCCGGGACTCTCCCGTTCGCTGAGATTGCCGTGAGGACAGGCCCCGCTGCGTCCCAGTTTGGCCAGCAGTTTGGCCTCAAAATCAGTGGATACGGCGTGCTCCAATCGTTCGGCCTCGTCGTGCACCTTGTACCATTCCATGCCAAACATTTCCGCCAGCATGCGTTCGATCAGATGGTGACGAAGCGCCAGCTTGCGGGCAATCTTGCGTCCAACCGGCGTGAGGCTGACCTCCCCGCCGTTCTGCACCCGGACCAGGCCGTCGCGTTTCAGGCGCCGCACCGCCATGGTGACCGCGGGCGGCGAAACCGATAGCCAGTGCGCCAGCGTGGCCGAGATTACAGTCTCGCCCTCGCTTTCCGCCTCGAGGATGGCCTTCAGGTAATCTTCTTTGGAAACCGTGATCATCTACAAGCATTATAGAGAATGGTTAAGCACAGTTAATGCAAATCTGAAGGCCCATCTTTTTGTTGCTTCAGTTGTGGGATTTAAATCGAGGCCACCCTCGGGGGCGGCGTGCGGGGTACTATGTTGACGCCCAGTTGTCCCCACTTTATGTGTGCGGGAGATCTTCATGACGCGATACCTTCTGCCGGCCTTGCTGGCGGCATGCCTGGCCACCAGCGCGCAGGCCGGCCTGACCGCGGATTCCAGGAAAGTGGCGCGGACGGAAAACATCTATGCCGAGGTCAATGATGCCAAGACTGTCATCGGGACCATTGACTCCGGCCTGTTCACCAGCTATCGAGGGAAAGACCGGGCCGCCTGGTTGCGCCTGTACCATACCAAGCGCCGGCAACTGGTCAAGGCGCTCGCCCGGCTCCCCAGCCAGGGCCTGTCGGCAGGCGATGCTCATGCCATTGCTTCCATGCGGACGCAACTGGAATCATTCCCTGAAAATATCTCTGCGTCTTTCGCTCCCAACGGCAATTGCCAGGACGCACGGCGCAAAGATCTGGACTACCCATCCTTGCGCGCTGCCCTGGTGGCCTGCTTCGTGGAGAATGACAAGCACATGCTGTTCGAGGGCAAGAGCCTTAACCGGCAGTCGGCGCTCGACCTGCTGCATGAGCTCAAGGAGCCGGAACGACGCAAGGGCGTGTTTCTGGCTCTTGGCCCCTTGTGGCACTCTCTCAACGGCAACGATGAACCGGACAGCCCGTATCGCCGCCTGATCGCGATGGCGGCGGCAGACGCAACCAGGAATGGCTCGGAGATTGACCATGCTGCTCACGACGTGGGAGTCAGCACCGCGGAAGTAGAGCGTTGGCTGGAACAGATGCTCGATGCCTGGCGCGAGTCTACCAGCGATCAGCCGGTCGAGCCATGGAGCTTCAGCTTTGAGGGAGCCGAAGCGGATCGCATCCTGGCGTCTGCCATTCCCCTCGAGTCGCTACAGCCGATCAACTTCCGCTTCTATCGAGACCTGGGCGCGGACCTGAAGCAACTCGGCGTGCTCTATGACCTGGATGCGCGGCCGGGCAAGGCTCCCCTGGCCTACACCGACTTCGTCATCCACGGGCGCATGATCGACGGCGCATGGCAACCCGCTGTGGCCCGTGTATCCGCGCCCTACGCTCATGGCGGCCTGTTCGTCTTGAACGAGCTGGTGCATGAGAACGGACATGTGATCAACATCACCGCCATCCGCAATCGCCCGGCGTTTTCTGACTGGCCCAGCGATCTTTTCGCGGAGGCATTCGCCGACGTCCCCGGTTGGAGCACCTATGAACCGGCATGGCAACGGAAATACCTGGGACGCGGCACGTCTGACCAGGTTTCCTTGCGTGCCTTGTACGCCGTGGTGATATTGGATGTGGCGTGGTCGTTGTTTGAGCTCAGAATGTTGCGGGACCCATCCACCGATCCCAACCTTCTCTGGTCTGAGATCACAAGCCACTACCTGCATATCGTTCCCCACCCCGAGCTCTCCAGGTGGGCCCTGCGAGTGCAGCTGGTGGACTCGCCCGGGTACATTGTGAATTACGGATTGGGCGCGGTCTTGACCGCGGACATGCGGCAACACATCCGGGAAGCCCTGGGACCCTTCGACACCGGCGACCCACGCTGGTACGGGTGGCTCGGCGAACACCTGTTGCAATATGGCTCCGAGCGTGACACTCGCACCCTGATGGAGGACTTTCTGGGACGCCCCGTTTCCCCGCGCGCCGTGCTCAACCAAGTCCATCGTCTTGGTTTGACATCTCTTCCTCCCCGCCCCTAACCTTATGGCTTCCAATTTATGAAGATTCTGGTTATCGGAAGCGGCGGGCGTGAGCATGCCCTGGTCTGGAAACTGCGCCAGTCTCCGCGGGTTTCCGAGGTGTATTGCGCGCCGGGCAACGGCGGCATCGGCGAAGAAGCCGTCTGCCTGGCCGCCGACGTGAGAAATATCGAGTCGCTGGTAGCGGTAGCGGAGCAGATCCGTCCGGATTTGACCGTGGTTGGACCCGAGCTGCCGCTGGCTCTGGGAGTGGTGGACGAATTCACCAAGCGCGGCTGGCGAATCTTCGGACCGAGCAAGGCGGCGGCGCAACTGGAGTCCAGTAAAAGTTTCGCCAAGGAGTTTCTGAAGCGCCACCGCATTCCCACGGCACATTTTGCTATCTGCGATTCGATCGACGATGTGCTCGCGGCCCTGCCGCACTTTCACGCACCCGTGGTGGTGAAGGCGGACGGCCTGGCTGCGGGTAAAGGCGTGGTGATCTGCCGGACGAAGGAAGAGGCAGCCTCGGCGGCGGCCGAAATGTTCAGCGGCAAGACCCTGGGCGAAGCTGGACGGCGGGTGGTGCTGGAAGAATGCTTGCAGGGAGACGAGCTTTCGTTTCTGGTCTTGAGCGATGGCGAGAGGGTGGCGCCGCTGGTGGCGGCCCAGGACCACAAACGTATCGGGGACGGCGACAGCGGCCCCAATACCGGCGGTATGGGCGCCTATTCCACCGCCAGCATCGTGGACGAGCAGATGACCCAGTGGCTTTTGCAGCACGTGGCCCGGCCGGTTGTCGCCGGCATGAAGGCGGAAGGCGCCGAATACAAGGGCATCCTGTACTGCGGTTTGATGATGACGGCGCGCGGACCGATGGTTCTGGAATTCAACTGCCGCTTCGGCGATCCCGAAACCCAGCCGATTCTCATGCGGCTGGAGAGCGATCTGCTGGAAGCCCTCGAGGCCTCGATTGAGGGCCGGGTCAGCGAGGGAGATTTCCGCTGGTCGCAGGACGCCTCGGTGTGCGTGGTCATTTCTTCCGGGGGATATCCTGGAACCTACGAATTGGGCAAGAAGATCATGGGCCTCGAGGACGCGGGGAAAGTGGAAGGCGTGAAGGTCTTTCATGCCGGCACCACCCGGCGCGACGGCGCATTCTTCACCGCGGGCGGGCGGGTGCTGGGAGTGACGTCACGGGCGGCTGACCTGAAGACCGCGGTGGATCGAGTGTACACGGCGGTATCGAAGATCGGATTCGAAGGCGCGCATTACCGCACCGACATTGCCTCCAGGGCCATTAGGAAATAAGCTCAGCGGCGTGGATGATTTAGGAATGCACGCCTGGCGGGGAGTCTGACAGCCACGTGGAAGGGTAGCGCTTCGGCGCCGCGTTGCGGGTCCACGTGGAAGAGCGGCGCTTTGAGCGCCCCGTTGCGGATCAAAGAGATTCGGGCTTCAGCCCCGGTGGCGCCACTGAAGGTCCAAGTCAGGGGCGATAAGAGGTGGCCCTGGAAGGCCCGCTCTTCCACGTCGTCCCAGGATGTGTCTGGGACGGTAGAGATAACAGGTTTCAATCAAGTAATAAAGGACACTCATGAGCACAAAGCCTCGGGTTTCGATTGTGATGGGAAGCGACTCTGACCTCGACATCATGCGCGAGTCGGCCAAAGCGCTGGAGGAGTTTGGAATTGAATACGAGATTGACGTCACTTCCGCGCATCGTTCTCCCGAACGGACAGCGGAATTTGCCCGCAAGGCAGCCGGGCGGGGGATTCGCGTGATCATCGCCGGAGCCGGGGGAGCGGCCCACCTGGCGGGCGTGATTGCGGCCCACACTTCTCTCCCGGTGATTGGCGTACCCATCCCGTCGACCTCATTGCAGGGGATGGATTCGCTGCTCGCGACGGTGCAGATGCCGGCCGGCATTCCCGTGGGGACGGTGGCCATCGGCAAGCCCGGCGCCACCAATGCGGGCATCCTGGCGGCCCAAATTCTGGCGCTCTCCAGCGACCCGTTGGCGAAGAAGCTTGCCGCCCACAAGGAAAAGCTGGCCAATAGCGTGGAAGAGAAATCGAGAAAGCTGAAGATTACCGTGGGAGCGTCGTAGATATGTAGGCGCGAGCGTCCCGCTCGTG
>JBOGLD010000280.1:0-7403 GCA_050745885.1 Terriglobales bacterium | reverse complement strand
CGTCCCGCTCGTGCGGAGTAAGCACGGACGCCGCCAGCACGAGCGGGACGCTCGCGCCTACACGGACCTACTCCACCTGCCACACCGTGTCCAGCACGGTTCCATCCACCCACTTGACCACCGCCACGGGACGATCGCCCAACTTCGGCCGCAGCGGCTTGCCGCCGCAGATGCGTTCCACTTCCGCCTTGATGTCCTGGATCGGCCGGACCGGCAAACTCGACCCTTTCACCGCATCGAGCAAATCCTGGCGCCGCGGATTGATGGCAATGCCGCGCTCCGTCACCACAACATCAATTAATTCGCCGGGCCCGGTCAGCGTCGTTACCTCGTCCACGATCACCGGGATACGATCGCGGAACGACGGCACGGCAAGAATCGTGCAGCCCGCATCCAGACAATTCTGCCAGCCGCCGATGCCGTGCAGCAGCCGCCCATCCGAGTGCGTGACCACGTTGCCATT
This sequence comes from Terriglobales bacterium, assembly GCA_050745885.1. Lineage (GTDB taxonomy): Bacteria > Acidobacteriota > Terriglobia > Terriglobales > Acidobacteriaceae > JAIQFF01. The sequence continues at coordinate 6,940 of JBOGLD010000280.1, read as the reverse complement.
GAAGTTCACATCCACTTCAGTCGCGCCCAGCACCACGGCATCCACCATCGAAGCAAACGAACCCTTGCCGTGATAGTTGTAGGAGGTAAACGGCGATGTGGGCACGTGCCGGGGATCGCCGGCGATGGACTTGACCGCGTCCAGATCGAACGTCTGGCCATCGAGAATGTAGTCGGTCAAGCCTTCCTGCAGCATCTCCACCAGATAGCGCGTCGATCCTCCGCGAACGAAGCGCGCCTTCACGCCATCTTCTTTCATCATGCGGCGCAGATAGTCCACGAACGCCAGCGCGATGCCGCCCGCTCCCGCCTGAAAGGAAAATCCGTTGCGCATGATCCCCGCATCGCGCAGGAAGCGGGCCACATACTCCGCCACCAGCAGGCGGTCGGGAGAACGCGTGATCTGGGTGGTGCCGGAAACAATCTTTTCCGGATCGCCGATAGAATCGACCTCCACAACGTAATCGACATTGTTGCCCTGAATCTGCCACGGGATGCAGGGGAACGGCACGAGATTGTCCGTGACCACGATGACGTTATCGGCGTAGATCGAATCAGCCAATGCGAAGCCCAGCGATCCGCAGGCCGACTTGCCATGCGATCCATCCGAGTTGCCGAAAGCATCCGCCGTAGGCGCTGCGATCACCGCGATGTCGATGTGCACTTCGCCATCCTGGATGGCCTGCCAGCGTCCGCCATGCGAGCGCAAAACGCCCAGGCCGCGCATCTTGCCCTGCGTGCAGTAGTCGCCCAAAGGTCCATTCATCGAACCTTCAATGTGGTGAATGACGCCGGACTGCATCAGCTCGATCGCGGATTTTTGCGAGGGGAACGACGCGCTGGGAAACCAGACCAGGTCCTTGACCCCTAGCTTGGCCGCACTCTCCAGCATCATCAGGGCCACGCGATCGCCGTTGCGCAGATGGTGGTGGTTGGAGACGATCATCCCATCGCGTAGGCCGCACTTGCGCAGCGCAGTTTCGAGATCGGGAACGCGCTTGTCGCCGTTGTCCGGGTAGTCCTTGCTCGAGCGCACGGGAGGGGACGCCTTGCGGCCGCGGGGCTGATACTTGGCCAGGCCCAGGTAAGGAATCTGGGGCTTGCCATTGACCATGGCCGGCACCATGCGTCCCGCGGCGTTTTGCACCAGTTCGGCTCGTTCCGTCATTCCACTCCCCTGAGAAGACAAAACCGGTGACCACGAAGGACACCGAGGATCACGAAGGTGTGCTTTCGTGTCCTTGGTGGTTAAAGCTCTCTGCCGACGCCATCACCAAGTTTCCCCATTCGCTTCGCCAGCTCCACCAGCTTCTGCGCCCGCTGCACCACCGGCGGATCGATCATCTTCGACCCCAGGCTGACCACGCCCAACCCGCGCTGCTGCGCTTCCTCGAATGCGGCCACAACTTTCAACGCTTTTTCAATCTCGGCGGGCGACGGCGCGAAGGCCGCATGGACCACCGGAATCTGCCCAGGGTGAATGCACCCCATCCCTTCGAATCCTAACCCGCGCGAACTCTCCGCCCAGAGACGCAAACCGTCCAGGTCACCCACGTCGCTAAACACGGAGTCGATGGCCTGCACTCCCAGCGCTTTTGCGGTATTGACCAACCGCATCCGGGCGTACAGCGACTCGCGGCCCTCCACGGTCTTGGTCACGCCCAGATCAGCGGTGTAGTCCTCGATCCCAATTGTGAGCGCGACCACATTCTTGCTGGCCTGTGCGATGGCCGACGCATTTTCGATACCGCGAGCGGATTCCAGAATCGGCATGAGCCAGATGGGACGAGTGATGCCGTAGCGGCCTTTGAGTTCGCCGATCATGCGGTCGGTTTCCGCCACCTGCTCGGGAAGCTCCGCTTTCGGGAGCAGCACCAAGTCGGGCGATTCCGGAACAATCTCCGCCAGGTCTTCGAGGCCCAGGGGCAACTGGTTGATGCGCACGATGCGCTCGCATCGGCCGAAATCCACCGCCCGCAGCGCGTTGCGGACGAGAACGCGAGCCGCGTCCTTTTCCGCATGATGAACGGAATCCTCAAGATCGAGAATGATGGCGTCAGGCCCGTGCAGCGCGGCGTTGATGAAGTACTTGGGCTCGGACCCGGGAAGATACAGACGCGACCGGCGCAAACGATCGCGCGGTGACGCCTCCGGCAGTGCAACTTTCTCCGGCGAGGCCTTGCGTCCCAGGCCGAGTCCGGCGCGGCGCGCGGCCGTCTCGATCCGCGCCGCAATTGCGAAAGGCAGCGCGCCCTCATCGCGGATTTCGACCCGGGCATGCTTGATGCCAAGCACGTCGAACACCTGCCGGGCCTGCGCCAGAATGAAATCGCCGTAGTAAGGCGCGACCCGGGACTGCATTGTGATCTCGAGACCGCCGCTGTCCCGCGCCTCAACCGTCACGTGCAGGTCCGACCGCACGCCTTTGCCCGCGTGTCCAGCCTCCCCAATTCCCGCCGTTTTTTCCTGCACTGAATCCGCCATCGCCACCTGTCACCAATGCTGCACTTCGCCGCCGCACGCACGTTCTACAAGTCACACTCTGTCATCCTGAGCGCGCAGCTTTTAGCGCGCGAAGGACCCAGGTGAGCCCCCGCGCGTTCGAGTCGCTTCGCGACTCGAACAATAAAGCGCGAGGCGAACATCCCTACCGGAGCTTCTCCAGAATCGCGTCCCCCATCCGCACCGTGCTCGCCGCCCCCTGCCCGATCGCTTTCGCTCCTCCGGCAATCCGCATCATGTCGTAGGTCCGCACTTTGCCTTCCTGCACCACCTCGGCGATGGCCTTGCGGATGCGGTCAGCTTTAGCGCCTTCGCCCACGTGATCCAGCATCATCGCGGCGGAGAGAATCATGGCAATGGGATTTACAATCGGAGGATTCAGCTCGGCATACTTGGGCGCTGAACCGTGCGTAGGCTCAAATACCGCAACCTCGTCGCCGATGTTGCCCGATGCTGCAAACCCCAACCCGCCCACCAGTCCGGCGAACGCGTCAGACAAGATATCTCCAAACAGGTTCGAGGCCACGATCACGTTGTACTCTTCGGGATTCTTGTTCAGCCACATCAATTGCGCATCAATGTTCGTCGACCAGAGCGCGATTCCGGGATAGCCTTTGGCCACTTCCTTGGCCGTTTCTTCCATCATCCCCGAGGTTTCGCGCACCACGTTGGGTTTTTCGCAGATGGTCACGCCCTTGAAACCCCGCCTCTTCGCGCATTCAAACGCGGCCGTAACGATGCGCCGCGCCGCCACTCGCGTAATAATGCGCACACTCACCGCCAGGTCAGGACCAGGCACGCTATTGAATGCCTTGAACCGGGGGTGCGTATTCAGCGCGGCGCGAACATTCTCCGGAGGGTTCGTCCACTCCACCCCCACGTACATGCCCTCGGTCCCCTGGCGAAATACGGTCGTGTCAATCCTGGGCTCGTCGAATCCTCCGTCGGTGCGCTTGCGAATGTAGTTCAGAGGATTGCCGGTGAAGCCAATGCACGGCCGCATGCAGATATCCAGATTGAATTTCTGCCGCATGGTCACGATCGGGCTGTAGTAGACCAGACCCTTGCCACGCAACTCCGGCTTCAGTTCCGACTGGGCTTCCTTGTTAGGCTTCGAGGTAATGGCCCCGAACAGGCCGAGCTTGTGCTTCTTGAGCAGCTCGATCGTCCGCTCGGGTAGCGCATTGCCCTCGTTGCACCAGATCTCCCAGCCGATGTCGGCATGGATGTACTCGGCGTCGAAGCCAACGGCTTTCAGAACTCGCAAGGCCTCGGGCAGGACCTGATTGCCGATGCCATCGCCCGGCATGGTCACGACAGTATGTTTCGCCATCCTCGAAATTTCTCCTCGTGTCATCCTGTGCGGAGTCGAAGGACCCCTACAGCCGAAAACAACCTGGTCTGAAACCCGGCTGATTTTTTGCCTCGGCACCGCCTGGCGGGCGAGGGCGCACGCCCTGCATAGAAACCGTCCTAACCCAATCCCAAGCGCTTGGCCACCAGATTCTCCACGCCCTGCGCGATCACCAGCGATTGCGGCACGCTGCCCAACGGAGGAAACGCAAACTTCTCGCCTCGCCAGGCGATCCCGCCAGAAGTGAAATCAATATCAATCTCGTCGCCGGGAATAAGCGTTTTTTCTTTGGCGCTGATTTCCTGGGCAAACTGCTGGCGCAGGCGTTTTACCAGTCCCGGGACTTCAACACAAAGAAAGCCGTTGTTGTAAGCGTTGCGCAGATAGGTTTGCGAGAAACTGGCGGCGATCACCAGGGGAATCCCTTTTGCCTTGAGGCAAGTCACTGCCTGCTCTCGGCTCGATCCGGTGCCAAAATTGAAGCCACTTACCACTACGTCTCCCGTGCGCGTTCGCGCCGCAAACTGCGGATCGTAATTTTCCATCACCACCTTCGCCATGGTTTCGGGCGTAACGTCGTCGCGGTAAGTGTAGTCCTTCCCGTAAATCGCGTCGGTGTTGACGTTGTCCTGCGGCAAGAACACCAGCCGTCCCCGTACCCGCTGGGGAAAACCGGGCAGAATCTCGACTTTCTCGGCAGCGGTGCCGGCGAGAAATTCCTTGTAGTTGCGCGTTGGATTGCGGTCCGTCATCTTGGAGTGTCCGCGGATATAGCCGGCCACGGCGGAAGCCGCCACCACCTCAGGGCTGGCCAGATAGCATTTCGCGTCGCGCGATCCCATACGGCCCTTGAAATTACGGTTGGTGGCGGAAATTCCCACCTCGCCCGGCTCCAGCAGTCCCACGCCGAGACCGATGCAGGGCCCGCAGCCTGCGGGCAAGGGATTCGCGCCGGCATCGAGCAACGTCTGCCAGATGCCGCGCCGCTCGGCTTCTTCCTGCACCCATTTGCTGGCCGCGCCCAGATACAACTTCACTCCCGGCGCGACTTTCTTACCTTGCAACACCGTGGCCGCGGCGGCCAGGTCCTCAATCCGCGAGTTCACGCAGGAGAGCAGATACGCCTTCTGGATCGCGATCTTCTGGGTCTCGATCTCAGCCAGCGACGCCATGACCTGCACGCTGTCGGGCCCCGAAACATGCGGAGTCACCTGCGACAGGTCGAGCACGATGCGCGCCGCATAGACCGCGTCAGGATCCGGCTGTGGAGGATTCTCTGACCAGTTCCTGATGTCCTGGTCGGTGAAGCGCTCGATGCCCCGCGCCGCCACCTGCTGCTTCACCGTTCGCAGATATTTGATCGTGACCTCGTCCACTGGAAACCAACCCACCAGCGGCCCCCACTCGGTAGACATATTTGAAATGGAAAAGCGCGCGTCCATGGAAAGGCTGGCCACGCCTGGCCCGCTGAATTCGACAGCCGCGTTCAGGACTTCGTCGTGGTTATACAGTCCGCACAGCGTGATGATGACGTCTTTCCCGGTCGCGCCCGCGGGCAGCGTGCCTTCCAACACAACTTGTACAGACCTCGGAATCTGCCACCAGAAATCGCCCGTGGCCCAGGCTGCGGCGGCGTCAGTGCGCACGATCGGCGTGCCGACCGCGCCCAGAGCGCCGTACATATTGGAGTGCGAGTCGGACGCCACCACAAAAGAACCGGGGACAACATATCCGCGCTCCACCATGATCTGGTGCCCGATACCCGAACCCGCCGGATAGAAATCCACGCCGTGAAATTTCGCGAAGCCTTCTATGGCCTGGTATTTGTGCAGGTTCGAATCTTCTTTGTTCTGGATATCGTGATCGAGAGCGAACACCAGCTGCTTGGGATTGTGGATCTTCTTGGCGCCGATGGTCTGAAACTTCTTCATCACCGCCGAGGTATTGTCGTGCGTCATCACGCGATGCGGCCGGATGGCCACGAAGTCCCCGGTCCGCAGCAGCCGTTTCGGACCTTCGGCCAGATGCGCCTGCGCGATTTTTTCAACGATGGTCTGACCCATACATCACCACTTCCTTCGAACCCGGACCTCAACGTAACTTGTCATCCTGAGCGGAGAAGCTGTTTCGCTTCGCGAAACAGTTACGGAGTCGAAGGGTCTCTATCTCCGCCAGCGCCGCCCTACTTCTTTTTTCGCTTCCGCAGCGCCGCCTTCTTCTGCACATCCGCCTTCATCAGCGCCATTAACTTGCTCACCGACCCGACTTTCTCCAGGTTCCAGATCGCATCCTTCAGCTTCTTTTGCGCCCTTTCCGACAGTACACCTTCCGCCAGCGCCGCGAACTTCTCCTCAACCTCCGCATCGGACAGCGGATTCCGCGGGTCTCCCTTGGGATAATCCAGTTGCTTGGTAAACGTCCTCCCGTCGGTGGCCGTCAGATTCACGATCACACGCTGCAGCGCGGGAAACACTTTCTCGATCTCAGGATCGGCCACCACTTCGATTTTTTTCAACTGCGCCCGGATCGTGGGATCCATGATCTTCTTCATCTCAAACTGCACCGGCGTTACCTGGCGTTCGGCGATCGCGGCGGCAATCACGTAGGGTAGAGAGTGGTCGGCGGTCTCTTTCGACTGCGGATCATACTTGCTGGGATCGGAAAGAATATCGGCCGCCCGCGCCAGAGAACGAATCTGCACCTTCTCGACCTGCTCCGGCTTCAGATCGTTCGACTTGACGATATCGAGCACAGCGGAAATCGGGGTGTGGGTGAGCGCTTCCGTGGGGAACGCCTTCATGCCGCACTGCATGATCCGCCACGACTCGCCCAGCCCATCGGTCAACAGGTTTAATTTCCACGAGGGGCCAAAACAGTGGGTCAACCCTTCCTTGCCGTCGACCACGTGCTCCGGCCCGGTGTAGCCTTTTTCGGCCAGTAGCGCGGCCAGCACTCCGCTTTGGGTGGCCATGGGATCGACCGTGTTCTTCATCATGGTCAGCTTGCCGGCCGTAACCGCCCCTAAAGTGGCATGACGGCTGGCCGAAATGCCGATGGCGTGCTGGATCTGCTCCCATCCCAGATG
>JBOGLD010000279.1:0-11224 GCA_050745885.1 Terriglobales bacterium | reverse complement strand
AGGACTACCTGGAGAAGTTCCGCGAAGGCGTGGACAAAGTAACGGAGGCAGACGTGGCGCGGGCAGCCTCCAAATATCTCCACAAGGAAAAACTGGCCATACTGGTGGTGGGCAATCAAGCGGAGTTCGACAAGCCGCTGTCGTCGTTGGGCGCGGTGACCAACATCGATATTTCGATCCCTCCGCCTCCAGGCGGGCCGCCGGAACCGCCAGCCAAACCCGCCCCATAGCAAGGGCGCCAGGCCGCCGACCAGATGGAGAGCATCGGCCGGATCGCCGCCGCGATGAACTTCATCCGCTTCGCATCGTCGCTAAGCCGCCTTCCTGGCCACTAATCACTTTGCTCCTTGATAAGCACGGGCGGGGACGCCCGTGTTCCATTCCTCAAGTGCTCAAGGTGAAACTTCTTGACACGAGGGCCGCCGGCGTCTAATTTTGTAGCGAACAAAACGCGAATATACCATGGCAACCCTTCCCCTCCTACCTCTCCCCGGACCCAAACTCGTAGGCATCGCCCGGTTGGCCGCCGAGGGCGAATCGCTGCGCCAGGGCCATGAAGTCGAATACTTCACCCTGCCCGTTCGTTCCCTGCTCAACCGCTGCACCGGCGTGCGCATGCCCTTTACCTGGACCATCAATCCCTATCGTGGTTGCGAGTTTGCCTGCAAGTATTGCTACGCCCGCTACACTCACGAATTCATGGAAATGCGCGACGGCGTGGATTTCGAGCAGAAGATCTTCGTCAAGCAGCACGCCGCCGACCTGCTGCGCCAGGAGTTGCGCCGGGTAAAGCCGGGCGAGCAGATTGCGCTCGGGACCGCCACTGATCCCTATCAGCCGGCCGAACGCCGGTTCGAAGTAACCCGGGCAATCCTCGAAGAGTTCGCCCGCCATCAGGGACTCGATCTGGGGATCGTTACCAAAGGCAACCTGATTCTCCGGGACCTGGATGTGCTCAATGAGATTGCGCAAAACAACCGGCTCACGGTGAGCGTCACGATTACGACTTTGAATGTGAACCTGGCCCGCGTCCTCGAACCCAGGGCGCCCCGCCCCGATCTTCGGATGGAAACCGTCCGCCAGCTGAATGAGGCAGGGATCGAAGCCGGGGTGAGTTGTGCGCCCGTGATTCCCGGCATCACGGACTCTCCGCGCAACCTGGAGGCGTTGGTTCGCGCCACAGCGGAAGCGGGCGGAAAACATATCTTCGCGAATCCCTTATTTCTGAAGCCCTGCTCCGCGGCGGTCTTCATGCCGTTTCTGGAAAAGGAATTTCCCCAGTTGGCGACCGGCTACCGGCAGCGCTACAAAGATCGCGCCTTCCTGCCCAAGACCTACGGAAAGCGGATTTCACAACTGATGGCGCGTCTGCGCCAGAAATACGGCATTCGTCATCGCGAACGCGAAAAAATTCGACTCCCGCCGGCGACAGGCGAACCGCAGCTGAATCTTTTCTGAGGGATTTCACAACCCGAACTCACCAAGCCTGTCATCCCGAGCGTAGCCAAACGATTCGCTTGCGAATCGTTTGGCGGAGTCGAGGGACCTTGTGGTTTGCTGCGCGTTGCTGCCTCCCCTGGCATATTTCAACCGCTCGCGGGCGAGGCCGCCCGCGACCACACCTGCGCGCCTCGGCTATAATTCGTGCTCGATCATGGCACCTACCGCCTCCAGACCCGTCGAGCCTGCGCCCGCAGGCGTCAAAGGCCAGCTCAACCAGTTCTGGCAGCGCGTGACCGACGGCCTGGAACTCAACCAGCTCTGGACCCAGTTTCACACCGACGCGCGCGCCAGTTTCCGGCTCTACCAGCGCGACTACGGGGCACGGCGGCGACAAGAGACCCAGCCCCGCGGCGTCTTCCACACCGTCCTGGAATTTCTCTGGGCGATTCTGGAAAAACTGAGCCCCGCGCGGCGCGTCCTGCTGCTGTTGGGGATTGTGTTCCTGATTTTTCCCAGTGGGGGGTACAGTCACCCGGGAAAATCAGGAGAAGTCGAGATGGTCGAATTCAACTTTCATTTCTACGGCGGGCTGGTTCTGTTCGTCCTGCTCATGCTTGAAGTCTCGGACCGGGTGGTGATGAAGCGCGATCTGGAAATCGCGCGCGATATCCAGAGTTGGCTCCTGCCGTCAACCCCGCCCCAGGTGCCAGGGCTCGCGATCGCCTTTGCGACTCGCCCAGCGAACACTGTGGCCGGAGATTACTACGACGTATTCGCTCGCCCGACAGCCGGTTCCGGAGAAACCCGTTTCCTGCTGGCAGTGGCCGACGTGGCGGGAAAGAGCATCCCGGCGGCGTTGCTGATGGCTACGTTCCAGGCCAGCCTCAAGACTCTTTCCGCCGTCTCCTGTTCTCTGGCCGAACTGGTCACCGGGATGAACCGGTACGCCTGCACCAATAGCCAGGGAGGACTACGCTTCACCACCGCATTTTTGGCGGAATTCGATCCCGTCAGCCAGGCGCTCACTTACATCAACGCCGGTCACAACACGCCCATTCTCCGGCGCAGCGCGGGCACAGTGGAACGCTTGACAGTAGGTGGACTGCCCTTGGGAATCCGGGCAGAAGCCGCCTATGAATCCGCCAGTCTGGTTTTGCAGGAGGGCGATTGGCTGGTGATTTTCACCGACGGCCTGGTGGAAGCCCTGAATCAGCGGGAAGAGGAGTATGGCGAAGCGCGTCTGCTGGAAGTGCTGCATGCGGGCGCGGCCACCACTCCTGACGAGATGTTGCGTCGGATGATGAGCGCCGTGGATGCGTTCGTGGGCGCGACACCCCAACATGACGACATTACGTGCCTGCTGGTAAAGGCAGGTGGAGTGTCATCCTGAGCGGAGGGGCTGCTTCGCCAGGCGAAGCAGCCGCGCAGTCGAAGGACCGCTACCTACCCTCACGCTTTCAGCGTCGGAGGTTTGCGGAAACGGATTCCTTATCGATCCAGCGTGGGCACTTAAGATGTTAGGGATCCTTCGACTCCGTCAGCCCATTCGCAAGCGAATGAGCTGACTACGCTCAGGATGACATTGCGTGATTTTGCGCAACTTCTTGAGTGCCGGGCGGGGAAATCGGTACGAAACTCTACCTTCTTTTGCGCCGCGCGAAGAGCAGGCCCAGCCCCGCGCCCAGCAACAGCGTGCCCAACAGCTTCTTCTTGTCGCTCACCGCAACGAAGCGGGTGCCCTGCGGACCGACCTCGAACACGCCGACCGGAAGAGCTCCGACCCCGCCGCCTCCCCCGCCGCCCTCGCCCCGGGCAGTCTTGATTTCCAGTCCGCCGCTGCCTGTCCCGCCCCCAAAGCCATAGGCGATCTTGGCCACCGGAATAATTGTCTTGTCGCCCGCGATGATCGGTTCTCCGAACACGCTGGTGACCTGGGCGCGGGTGGAAAGGCTCTCGTGCAATGATTGCAGCAAAGTCAAACTGCTCATATTCGACTCCTCGGTTAGGGTAGCGCAACGCTACAAATTCATGACGTCTGCATACATTCTATGGAAAGCATGCACTCCCGTCTCCTGCTTGATGCTGTAACGCCCACGATGGTAGCTTCGCGAGTGCAGATTCTTCTGTACCGTCTCACAAATGCCGACATCTTCAATCTGAATCTGATCGCTGAACTCCACCGCCGCCCTGGCCGCGGCGCTGCCCAGATCTTTCTCCGGCAGATACCATTCGAAAATCGCCAGCGACCGATCGGCTGACACCGGCAGCACGATGTTGAGTGAAACATTATCGGGATAGCAGTTGAGCATCCAGTTGGGGAAGATCCAGAAATAGTCGGTAGTCAGGTCTGCGGCCACCTCCTGGTAACGGCGGGGCGTGGCATCTCCGGGCTGCGCGCCGCGAATGGGGCTGAATTGGCGCACATGACCCGCATAAGGCTCGACCGTGTAGGCGTTGTAATCCAGTTCGCGATTCAGTCCCGGATGCACGCTGGGCAGGTGGTAGCCCTCGAGATAATTGTCCACATAGGTCTTCCAGTTGCACTTCATGTCGTAGGTGCGGCGTTCAAACAGCTTCATCCCGGCGAAGCCAAAGGGTTCGGCCTGAGCTGGAAGTTTGCCGAGAGTCTTCACCAGCGGGTCGGCGTTGGGATCCAAATTGACAAAGATCAGATTCGACCACTCTTCGGCCCGCACCGGGGCCAGGGCAAATTCTTTGGCATCAAAACCGGGCTGCCCTTCGAATTCCGGCGCGCTGATGAGGGATCCATCCAGCCAGTAGGTCCAGCCGTGGTAGCCGCAGCGAAATAGCTTGCGCGATCCGCAGCCCTCGGCGGGAGGCCCGGCCCGGTGGCGGCAGACGTTATAGAAACCGCGCAGCTCGCCTTGGGCGCCGCGTACCAGCAACAGCGGTTCGCCCAGGAGTTCGGTGGTAAAAAAGTCGCCGGGCTTTATTAATTGCTCGCGATGTCCAACCACCTGCCAGGCACGGGCAAAAATTCGATCTTTTTCCTGCGCGCTTACGTCGGGGTCGGTATAGAACCGCGCCGGAATCGACCAGGCCCGTGAGACATCGGAATCGATCTGAACGGCTGGTTCGTCGGGCATGCCAGAATATTCTACGGGATCGGGCACGCCATCGCCTTCGGTCCTAAGTCTCAATCATCCAAAGTGAAAATTTGTGCACAGTTGAAGGCAGCGCCCATAGCCAAGTTCGTCGACAAGCAGGTACCGCCGGAGGATAATGGTAGCTGACCTATTCGATATGGAGCGCTGGGGAGCTAACTGTCGCCGCAATCAAACCCAGATGGAAGGTAACAGCGAGATGAGGAAGCAAAAGGGGTTCTCCCTGATCGAGCTTTTGATCGTAGTCGCAATCATTCTGATTATTGCGGCCATTGCCATTCCCAACCTGTTGCGGGCGAAGATCGCGGCCAACGAGTCTTCGGCGGTCAGCTCGATTCGTACCATCAATACAGCGGAAGTAACCTACCAGACCGCTTATCCCACCGTCGGGTACGCAGCCCTCCTGGCCAACCTCGGACCTGGCGCGGGAGTTTATACCTGTCCAGGGGGTGGTCCGACATCGTCAGCGGCCTGCGTGATTGACGGGGTGCTGTCGAACAATGGCAACCCGGCGGGTAACGGCAAGAGCGGCTATAGCTTTGGTGCCGTGGGCGTGAAGGGTGCGGTTGGAACTCTGCTGTTGAGCTACCAGGCCGGGGCAGCTCCGCTGAACTTCAACCAGACGGGTGTGCGCCGTTTCTGTTCGGCGGAAGATGGAGTGATCAGGTTCGACGCCAACACCGGCGGATCCACGACCGTAGATACCGTTGCGGGAAGTTGCGCGGCTGCCCCGTACGTAGTTTTGCAGTAGTGAAGCAAGCAAATGGGCAGCTTATTACTCAGCCCAGGCATGGCCCATCGTGGCTGGCTTTCGAGATTGTCCCCAGATAGTACGCCCGTAAGGATTTGATTCTTCGGCCTCCATTGAGTCGGGGAGCTGTCCCTGGCCGATGCTGACTGACGACAATCCTGCGCTTCCAGTGCCTGGTGGCATCTCATCTGCTGTGTCAGACTGACACAACTTGTCAGTCTCTTCGACAAAATCCGACACTCCCGCTGCCCTTCCAATGTGACCCGGGCCTGGAATGCTGGTTACGAAAATGGTTCGTTCCGTTGAAAACAAAGCGGGTAGAACGGAAGGACTGGTTACCGCCCATATCTCCAGGCGGTGGCTGCTGAAATGCGAACATAGTCTGCAAGTCGGGTCCATAGAGACCAAATTCGAGACACGGAGAGGGACAAACGAGATGCGGAAACAGAAGGGTTTTTCATTGATCGAGCTTCTGATCGTGGTGGCGATCATTCTGATCATCGCTGCGATCGCGATTCCAAACCTGTTGCGGGCACGGATTGCGGCTAACGAGTCGTCTGCGGTTAGCTCTATTCGTACCGTCAACACTGCGGAAGTAACTTATCAGAGCGCCTATCCGACAGTCGGCTACGCCGACCTGTTGGTCAGCCTTGGGCCGGGAGCCGGCGTTTACACTTGCGCTGGCGGTGGTCCGACGTCCTCGGCAGCCTGCTTGATTGACGGCGTTGTGTCGAATAACGGCAACCCGGCGGGTAACGGCAAGAGCGGCTATAGCTTCGCCGCCGTAGGCGTTAAGGGTGCGGTCGGAACTCTCCTGGTGACTTATCAGGTGGGTACGGCTCCTCTGAACTTCAACCAGACCGGCGTACGACGTTTCTGCTCGGCTGAAGATGGAGTAATCCACTTCGATGCCAACACTGGTGGTTCGACCACGGTCGACACTGGGGCTGGCAGCTGCGCTGCTGCTCCCTACGTGGTTCTGCAGTAACAGATCAAGGGCGAGGTGCTCAAAGGGAGGGCATCAGCCAGGGAGCAACGGAGCAATCCGTTGCTCTCTTTTTTTGTTTTTCCACTACTGCGCGAACGACACGTTTTGTCGTCGCAATACCACTTTCCGTCTCTTTCTGAGCCGGGGCTGATTCTCCATCCTGGTAGCTGTCGACCTAAGTGCTTGTAATTTCTAGACTTTCTGAATACTGAAGTAACTGGCCCGCCCCTTGAAACTGGTCACCTAAATGCAATCAGTAAGAGCAGAATGATATGCAACGGTGCCAAGTCGGAGATGCCGAAGGGAGACGACGGGTTCTCCCTGATCGAGCTTCTCATTGTGGTCGCGATCATTCTCATCATCGCTGCGATCGCAATTCCTAACCTGATACGGGCCAAGATTGCCGCCAACGAAGCATCAGCTACGAATTCGATCCGCAGCATCAATACCGCGGAGTTTGCCTATAATTCCACGTATTCCAATAGCGGCTTTGCGCTGGCCCTGGGAAATCTGGGGGGAGCGGCACCCTGCACCCCGACTGCGGCGGCAGCCTGCCTGCTGGACAATGTGCTGTCCACGGCAACTGCGGGCTCCAACGGCAAGAGTGGTTATATATTCGCAGCCACGGGAATACCTCCCGTCGTGGGCACGAGCATACGCTCCTTTGTCACTGGCGCCTCGCCGATCAATTACAACATCACGGGCGTACGCAATTTCTGTTCGAGCGAGGATGGGGTGATCCGGTTCGATCCCGGTTCCAGCGGCAGCCTTCCGGTCAAGACCCAGGCCGCCTGCCAAGCCTTCATCAGCATGCAGTAGCAAGTTTGGCAATGTGCCTGGGGGAGGGTACACCGCCAACCGGGAACCGGGTTCGCCTGGTTCCCTTTTTCTTCGTCTTTCCCAGATGATGACCTCCGTAACTGCAGCGAGTATCTGTAGCGCTCGCATATTGCTTATAATTTTCTCAGCAAGGTTTCTGAGTTCCTCCAAATGGCTGCAATAGAAATTCTTGGTCTGGAAAAAACCTACACCGTCGGCTTCTGGCGCAAGCGGCCCAAATGCGCCTTGCGCCCGCTTAATCTGACCGTCCAGGATGGGGAAATTTTTGGCTTCCTCGGTCCCAACGGCGCGGGCAAGACAACCACCCTCAAACTGCTCATGGGACTCATTTTCCCCAGCAGCGGTTCGGCCCGCATTCTGGGCATGGGAGTCGATGATCCGCGCATGAAGGCGCAGATCGGCTTCCTGCCGGAGCAACCGTATTTTTATGACTACCTCACCGCCCGCGAATTGCTGGAGTATTACGGCCAGCTTTCCGGAGTTGACCCGAAACAGCGATCGCACCGAGTGAATGCAGTCTTGCAGCGCGTGGGCTTGCCCGACGTTGGCGGAGTGCAGTTGCGCAAGTTTTCCAAAGGCATGCTGCAGCGCGTGGGCATCGCCCAGGCCATCCTGCACGATCCCAGGATTGTTTTCTTTGACGAGCCGATGTCCGGCCTGGATCCCATGGGGCGCCGTGAAGTTCGCGACCTCATGGAGCAGCTGAAACACGAAGGTAAAACTGTCTTCTTCTCCACCCATATCCTGTCCGATGCCGAAGCGTTGTGCGACCGCGTGGCCATTATCCATAGAGGCGAACTGCAAGGAGTGGGGGCGGTGGCCGATCTCACTTCCAGCGTTCACGGCAAGGTGGAACTGGTCTGGCACGGGACAACCGTACCCGCATCGCTGCGGGCGCTGGGAGCGGAATGCCATGTCACCGGCGACACGGTGCGAGCCATCCTTTCCGAAGCCAACCAGGACACCGCCATTGAAGCCTTGCGCCGGGAACGGCTCCGCCTGATCTCGCTGATTCCGGTCCGAACCTCTCTGGAAGATTATTTCCTGCAGAAATTGCAGCCGGCCGCGGCCAGCTCGGGAGCCAGAGCATGAGCGCGCGCATCGTACACATTGCATCCAATACTTTCCGCGAAGCGGTGCGCGATCGGGTGCTGTACAACCTGATCATCTTTGCCTTGCTGATGTCGGGAGCATCGGTGCTGGTGGGCCAGATTTCCATCGATATCGAACGTTTGGTGGTGATCAATCTTGGGCTCACGGCGGTTTCCCTGTTCGGCATGGTGATTGCCATCTTCATCGGCATCGGGCTGGTGTCGAAAGAAATCGAGAAACGGACGCTCTATACCGTGCTCTCGCGGCCGGTCCGACGCTGGGAATTTATTGTGGGCAAGTTTTTCGGGCTGGCGGGCACGCTGGTGGTGAATACCTTGTTCATGGCCATCGGAGTATTTGTCGCGCTGCTCTATGTTTCGCGCCACTTCCAGAGGCAGGACGGCTGGTTGCTGGTGGCGCTGTATTTCATCATCTTGCAGTTCCTGATCATTACCGCGTTGACCTTGTTTTTTTCCTCATTTTCGTCGCCGCTGCTTTCCGCCGTATTCGCGTTTTCATTGTTTGTGGCGGGCAGCTTTGCCGAAGACCTGCGCGGATTCGCCGGCATCAGCCACGGCCTGACCCGCTGGCTGACCACAGGGGCGGCCTACCTGGTGCCGAATTTCTCCGCCCTGAATGTAATCAGTTCGGTGGCCCACGCCCAGCCGGTCGCGGGACAACTGATTCTCTACAACAGTGCTTACGCCTTGATTTACACCACCATGGCGCTTTGCGGAGCCGTGCTGGTGTTTGAACACCGGAACCTGAAATGAGCGCCCCGCAGCGAGTCACAGTCGTCTTCAGCCTGCTCCTGCTGGGCTGCGTCGTGACCTCGGTCCTGTTGCTGCGCCACCTGGACCAGATTCGAACCGGGGCCACGCTGGAAGAAGTCTTGTACGTGTCATCGCCCCAGGCGTTGAAGAAGATGAGCCTGGGCTACGATGGCTTGCTGGCCGATATCTACTGGACGCGCGCGGTGCAATATTTCGGCAACAAACATCACGCCGGGACCGGTCGGTATGATTTGTTGGCCCCGCTGCTGGAGATCACTACAACCCTTGATCCTCACTTGCTGGCGGCCTACGAATATGGCTCCAATTTTCTCGCCCCCAAACCGCCCAACGGCGGCGGCATGCCCGAGCGCGCGATCAAGTTGGAAGAATTCGGTATCCAGAACAACCCCAACGACTGGCACCTGTACTACAACGACGGGTTCATCCACTATATGGAACTGAAAGACTATGCGGGCGCGGCCGATGCATTTGCCCGCGGTTCCCGCGTGCCCAACGCTCATCCTTTCCTGGCTATTCTTGCCGCAAAGATGGCGGAACACGCCGGAGATCAACAAATGGCGCGGATGATGTGGAGCACCACCTACCAGACCACAAAGGATAAAAGCGTGCGGGCGAATGCCGCAGCGCACCTGCGGGCGCTGCAGGTCGATGGTGACGTGACCACCCTGGAAGCGCTGACCGGCCGCTACCAGCAGCAGACCGGACATTTTCCTTCCAGCTTTTCCGAAATGGAAGCAGTGGGTCTGTTGCGGGGCACGCCCATCGACCCTCTGGGCCATCCCTACAAACTGATGCCCGATGGCCGCGTCGAAGTACAAGTGCCCGACGACCTGCCGTTCATCCAGAAGGGCACGCCCCCGGGTTACGTTCCCCCGTTAGCGCCCAAGTTTTTGCCTACCGACTAGATCCGGCTCGACTGTACGCGAGATCATCGCGGCTCGCCCGCCCCCAATCCCGCTGATGGCAAACGATGGGCGATAAGCGCGGGGATGCCCGCCGCTTTGCATCAAAGCGGCAGACCACGGACACCGTGGCACTAATTCTGGGCGTTGAGATTTTCGATGATCAGACCTTCATTGTTGGTCACGACCGGCACATGGTGTTGCACCAAATAGTCAACCGTTCCCTGAATGAGAGTGTGGTCCACGCTGATAGACGCGCAACACGGGTCGGTTTCATCCACCCGGTGAAAAAGTATGATCAGCCACAAATTGTTGGCAACGGCGTAGTCGATTTCGGAGGTAACGTCGTTCAGCGTGGTGTTCATGTCCATTTCCGCGGCCTCACTCCACAGCACGAGAGGCCGGGTGTCGTGATAGAGAGGTCCTCCGAAAGTGAGCCCTAAGCCGGAACTGTTGTAACCCAAATCAGAATCACGGGCGCCACGAAGCCCCGCACCTTGAACAATCCCCTCCACCGTGGGGTTGTAGCCTCCGTAGGGGTAAGCCAGCGTCGTCGGCATGATGCCCCAGGAAACGAGGTCCTGCTTTGCTCCGGCGATCTGATCCGCCATCTCGGGCACGGTTAAAGTCGTCAAGTTGGGGTGGGTTCTGGTGTGGACCCCGATTTCGTGCCCGTTGCGATACATCTGCAGAACTTCATCCAGGGTGACGTAACTGTCAGTGCCCACCTTTTGCGTAATGATGTACTGCGTGCTTTTGAGTCCGGCAGCATCGAGGATCGGCAGGCCATTGTCAAACATGGACTGGTAGCCGTCGTCAAAGTTGATGGAGACCAGCCCCTGACGGGTGATGGTAAAGGGCAGAGCGCCTGAAGTCCCGGCATAAGGCGCCGGGTTCGTAACCGTGACCAACAGCGGCTGATTGGGGGGCGTACCCGAGGCCAGCTCGGCGGCCGGAACCGTCACCGTGATGGCGGTCGGGTTCACGGAAGTGGGGATCAGAATGTTGGATCCGAAGTTCACCAGGGCCCCCGTAACAAAGCCAGTCCCGGTGATGGTGAGAGGGATCAAATCTCCGCTCCCGACCAGCGCCATGGGAGGGGAAAGCCGCGTAATGGTGAGCGGACCGCCAGCGGCAGAAGTAACAATGAGCGATACGGCATTGCTGCCTACGCCCTGGGCCGAGACGCTGATCTCGGTCGTGCCAACCGCCATCCCGGTGGCCAGGCCGTCTGCATCGATCGTTGCCACACTCGGGTCGCTGGAGGTCCACGTGAATCCAACCCCGCT
>JBOGLD010000278.1:0-6251 GCA_050745885.1 Terriglobales bacterium | reverse complement strand
GTACCAGCCTTCGCAGGCTATCACCACGGAAAAAAGCGGCGGGCGAGGGCGCCCGCCCCACACCAACCAACACACCATCAAGCGCGCAGTGGATCGTTCACCTGGGCATGACCGGGCGCATGGTGGTTTGCTCGCCCGATAGTGAAGTGGCAAAACACACTCACCTGGTCGCAAGACTGGCTTCGGGCAGGGAATTGCGTTTCGTCGATCCGCGGCGCTTCGGGCGCCTGAGCGTTGCCCATGGTTTCGAAGCGGGGGGTTCGGAGCCGCTTGAGATTAAACTCGATCATTTTGTCAAACTTTTCCACGGTCGCAAGACTCCCATCAAGAGCGCTCTTCTGAATCAGAAACTTTTGCGTGGCGTGGGTAATATCTACGCCGACGAGTCGCTTTTCCGCGCCGGGATTCGCCCGCGGCGACGGGCGGCATCCCTTACGCGCGAAGACTTGCGACGGCTCTATCCCGCGATCCAGGAAGTGCTGCGAGAGGCTATCGCCTTAGGTGGGTCTTCGGTTTCCGACTATGTTGACGTAGATGGCGACGAGGGATTCTTTCAGCTACGGCACCGGGTCTATGGCCGGGAGGGAGAACCTTGCCTGGTCTGCACGACACCCATCAAGCGTGTGGTTATCGCGGGTCGGAGCAGCCACTATTGCCCGAAGTGTCAAAAGTAGCGCCAGAGTCCCACCCGCGCTACACCGCACTACTTTCGGCAATCTACAATCTGAATTCTGCCATCTGAAATTTGGTACGCTACTCCACTATGCCCAATTTTTCCATCGGTGTTGATCTCGGCGGTACCAACCTGCGCATCGCGGCCGTCAGCCAGCAGGGTGACTTGATGGAGAAAGTTACCCTGGGCACGCGAGTCGGGCTGGGCAAAGACCATGTCATCCACGAGATGTGTGATGCCATCCGTCTTCTTGCCGCCAAGTATGGGGATACCTCTGCCCTGCAGGGGATCGGCATCGGCGTGCCTGGAATTATCGACATGAAGACGGGCATGTTGCGCGAGTCTCCGAATTTGCCGGGCTGGGCGGGCACGCCGGTGCAGGCAGAAATCGAACATCTTCTGGGCACTCGAGTGATCCTCGAGAACGACGCTAACATGGCTGCGCTCGGCGAAAAATGGCTGGGCGCGGCCCGAGATGTCGACAACATGGCCATGTTGACGCTGGGGACGGGCGTTGGTGGCGGCATCGTTTTTGGGGGCCGCATCTGGCACGGCATGTCCGGAATGGCGGGCGAGTTTGGCCACATGACGGTCGAACCTGAGGGGCCTCCCTGCGGCTGCGGCAATCGCGGATGCGTCGAACAATATGCCTCGGCCACTGCCGTGGTTCGCATGGCAAAGGAGGCAATTGCCGACGGCCGAGCGCCCGGCTTGGCGAAAGCGGCCAATCGCGATCCGGAATTCAATGCCAAAGCCATTTACAACCTCGCCATTCAGGGAGACGACGAAGCCAGGAAAATCTTCGGCAGGGTGGGGCGCGCTTTGGGAATCTGTCTGGCAAACCTGGTCAATGCGTTCAACCTCAATATGTATGTGGTCGGTGGTGGCGTGGCGAGCGCTTGGGAGGCATTTTCGCCCTCCATCTTCGAGGAACTGCAGCAGCGCTCTCTGGTCTATACCGCAACCGCTCCTGCCTCTCCCGTCTCCGCTGGGGAGGGCGCCTCCGGGCATGTGGCAAGGGAAGGCGGAGCCACGACGATCATCACTCGCGCCTTGCTGGGCAGCGATGCCGGACTCTACGGCGCGGCGCAACTGCCGATGACCAACCGTTAGGAGAGCACGCGAGCATTCCCAGAAAGCGACGAGGACCTGTTCAACCTTCACCTTGTGGTGTTCCGCGAGCTTGATGATTGTCGTCATGTAGGCGCGGGCGTCCCGCCCGTGCGTCCGCCGGCAAGACCTTAAGGGGCGTTCCGCCGGCAATTACTTAATGGCAGATTTCAATTTCGTAACCTCTTGCGCGGTCAAATGCCGAAATTTTCCCGGAGGAACATCAAGCTGCAGAGGCCCGTAACGTACCCGCTTTATCTTTTCCACGTGATGTCCGACGGTTTCGAACATCCGCCGAATCTGGCGATTCTTGCCTTCGATCAGAGTTACTTCGTACCAGGGATTGTCGGCCTCGCGAATAGGCTTGATCTTGGCCGGCGCTGTCTTCTGTCTTCGGCCGCCTTTGCCCTGTATGTAAACACCGGACCGCAGTTTGGCCAATCCCTCCACCGATGGCGTGCCCGCCACCTTGACCATGTAGGTCTTGGGAACGTGGGACGAAGCTTTCATGAGCGCTGCCGTGAGCTCGCCGTCGTTACTGAGCAGGAGCAGGCCTTCACTGGCGTAATCCAGGCGCCCAACCGGATAGACGCGCACACCCACACCCCGAAGCAGGTCCATCACCGTGGGGCGTCTTTCTGGATCGGTCACGGCCGTAATGTATCCCTTGGGCTTGTTCATCAGCAGGTAGACATTCTTCTGCGCGCCGCGCAGCAGCTTGCCGTTCACCCGGATGTGATCGCGCTCGGGATCGGCCTTGGTACCGGGCTCCGTGACTACTTGCCCATTGAGCGATACCAGACCGCCGGCGATAAGCTGCTCCGCCTTACGGCGCGATGCGATTCCGGCGGCGGCGATGATTTTTTGCAGACGTTGGGCGGGCATTAGGATTGTTCAAACACTCGTGAGGCGAAGATTGCGGCATGGAAATCGGCCGATCCTGGTTTATGCGGCGGGATCATTTTCGCCGGCGGCGTGGGACTCGGCGGAAACAGGTTCCCCGCCGGTTTCGATAGCCGCGGGCTCGGACTCGACCCGCGGGTTATTGGCGCCCGCGGACGCACCTTCCGCGCCGTCGTCTGACAAAGGCAGCAATTCATTCTGGAATGATTCCGCCACCAGTTTTTCGAACTCCTCCATGCTGGGCAGTTCGCTGACGTCCTTCAGGCCAAAGCGGAGCAAAAATTCCTTTGTCGACTTGTAGAGGATAGGCCGGCCGATGACAGCCTTGCGCCCCGCCGTGGTGATCAGCTTCCGGTCCAGCAGGGTGGCGATGACACCGCTCGCGTCCACGCCGCGGATTTCGCTGATCTCGGGCACCGTGACCGGCTGTTTGTAGGCGATGACCGCCAGGGTTTCGAGCGCGGGAAGAGAGAGCCGAATGGGTGGCTTCAAGCTTTTGGCAAAATCACGCAGCACGTCATGATGCTCGGGCTTCGTCGACATCCGATATCCGCCGGCGATCTGGCGGATCTCGATACCGCGGTCGGCAGCACAACAATTGTCGATCAGTTCTTCGAGCGCGATGCTGACACGTGACTTGACCTCGCCTTCCGTGGCCCCTTCGGCGATCACGGATTCACCCAGCAACTCGACAATGTGATCAAGCGTGATCGGCGTTTCCGCCGCGTAGATAATGGCTTCAATCTTAGCTTTAAGACTCATGGTTAGGTGCCCTGTAAAGTCTTCACTGACGACCGAAGACTGCTCATTTCCAATCATCGCGTACCGCTGCCTGCTCGGCGATGATCGCTTCGAAGCCGGTATGTTTGCGCAGCAGAATCTCGCCAAAAATGTGGTCCTGCCGCAACTGGATCGCCTGCAAGCGGACCATCTCCAGGAGCGCGAGAAACATGCAGACCAACGCCGGGCGCGAATTCACATTGCGCAGGATTTGCTTCAGACGTATCGGCCTGTCCTCGAGCGCCAGTCGCCGCTGCAAATAATCAATCATCTGCCCAACGGTGACCGTCTCTTCATCCACCTGGAGCATGGGGCGCGAGCGGGCGCGCTCCAGAATCTGTTGGAACGTCTTCACCAGGTCGATGACGTCGGCCGCGATCTCGGGCTCGGTGCCCTCAGCCTCCATGAATTCCCGGATTGACGGGTTCGACCGGACCGCGTCTTCGATCTGCTGCTTCTGCATCAGCATCTGTGCCGCGGACTTGAACTTCTCGTGCTCGATCAGGCGGTTGACCAGTTCGGCCCGGGGATCGTCCTGCTCGTCGGAAGCCGCCGCGGGATCGCGCGGCAACAGCATCTTCGACTTGATGTGAATCAGCACGGCCGCCATGTAGATAAATTCGGCCGCAACGTTCACATCCAGTTCCCGCAACTTTTCCACGTAGGCCAGGTACTGCGCCGTGATGCGTGCGATCGGGATATCGTAGATGTCGATGTCCTGCTTGCGGATCAGGTCGAGCAACAGGTCCAGGGGTCCTTCATAGACATCGCCGACGGTAACGGAGAACGGGAAGTCGCTTTCCGGCTTCGCCTTCTGCGCGGCCGGCATTTGCACCACCGGCGCCAGCGTGGCGCCGGCTTCCGTTGCAGCCCCGGTCTCGATTTTAAGGTTCTCAGCCATGTTTTTCTTCGTAGTTGAGCGACATGCCCATCGCGTCGCGGACTTCGTCCATGGTAGCGCCGGCTACCTTGCTGGCGCGGGAGGAGCCTGCCTCCAGAATATCCCAGGCGAGGCGGGGATTGTCCTCATATTTCTTGCGCCGCTCCTGCATGGGGTTGAGGATGCTCACCAGGGCGTCCGCCGCCAATCCCTTGCATTCGATGCAGCCGATACCGGCGGAGCGGCAGCCTTCATCCACCTTCATGATAGTTTGCCGGTCGCTGAAGATCTTGTGCAGGTCCCCAACAGGGCATATATCGGGATTGCCGGGATCGCTGCGCCGCACCCGCGCCGGATCGGTCACCATGGTCTTGAGTTTCTGCCGCACCACCGGTTCGGGGTCGGTCAACAGGATAGTGTTGCCGTACGACTTCGACATTTTTCGCCCGTCGGTCCCGGGCAGCTTGGCGGCCGGGGTGAGCAGCGGTTGGGGCTCGGGGAAAACGTACATGCCTTTGCGGGTATAAAACATGTTGAAGCGGCGCGCGATTTCGCGCGTCAGCTCAACGTGCGGTACCTGGTCTTCGCCCACCGGAACGAAATCGCCTTTGTAGATCAGGATGTCCGCCGCCTGCAGCACCGGGTAGCCGAGAAATCCGTAAGTCCCCAGATCTTTCTCGGTAATGTTTTCGCGTTGCTCCTTATAGGTGGGCACACGCTCCAGCCAGCCGAGAGGCGTGATCATGGAAAATAACAGATGCAATTCCGCATGCTGCGGGACGTGTGACTGAATGAACATGGTGCATTGCTCGGGATCCAGCCCGGCGGCCAACCAGTCGAGGAGGACCTCCAGCGAGTTGTCCTTGATCCGCGAGGTATCGGCATAATCGGTGGTGAGCGCGTGCCAGTCCGCCACGAAGAAAAAACAATCATACTGGTCCTGCATGCGGACCCAGTTGTCGAGGGCGCCGACGAAGTTGCCCAAGTGCAGCTTGCCGGTGGAGCGCATGCCGCTGAGCACGCGTTTGCGTTGGTTGGAACGAGAAGTCATCAGATTCTCAGGAGAATGTAGTTAAAAAATCCAATAGCCGGCGAGATCAGCATGCTCAAATAACGGCCACCCCAGAACACCAGAACAAACAGGCCCACCATGCCAACCGAGTCGTAGATCCGAAGCGCTTCCGCGGGCAGAAGATGACGTAAGACATGGCTACCATCCAAAGGCGGAACCGGTATGAGGTTGAAAACGCCGAGCACAACGTTGATCACCATAAGCTCGTACATCAGCAGGCACAACGGCAGTAGAAGTGAGTTTGTGTCCGTGGAGAATCCTTGCATCAGGATCTGCTCCCCCAGGGGAGAGACCAGCTTTATCACAGCCAGGGCGAACACGGCGCCAATCGCGACTACAAAGTTGCTGATCGGTCCAACCACCGAGGTGAGAATGTCATCCAGCACCGGATTCTTGAAGTTGCGTGGATCGACTGGAGTAGGTTTGGCCCAGCCGATCACGGGGGCGTGAAAGTACATGGCAACCGCGGGCAAGAGTATGGTTCCCACCGGATCAATGTGCTTGATGGGGTTGAGCGTAATCCGCCCCAGCATACGCGCGGTGGGGTCGCCGCGCAGATTGGCCATCCAGGCGTGCGCCGATTCGTGGACGCTGATCGCGAACAGGAACGCGATCAACTGGAACACCATGTCGATGTGTTGCAGGGTCATGCGAGATTGGTTCCGATACTAACATGCGAGGGCACGATTTCGCGCGGTCCCGGACGCCAGACCGGAGCGCGATGCGGGCGTCAATCGGCTGTGCTTATGGTTCTTCCCGCGACTGCCGCAGTTCTTCCGGCGCGATCGATTTTATCTTGATCGGTTTGGCCGGAATGCCGCCCACCACAGTGA
>JBOGLD010000277.1:0-24040 GCA_050745885.1 Terriglobales bacterium | reverse complement strand
GACCCAGGTCATTCCCAAACCTGGCCACGACAAACGCCGCCAGGCCATTGAAGCCGGACTCCAGGAACTGGCCCGGAGTGGCATCACGTCAGCGCAGGACAATTCCGATTCCGGAGATTCGCAGCTGTCCTGGGACGATTTCCAGATCTTTGAAGAAATTGAGCGCGCGGGCAAGCTCAGCGCGCGGATCACGGAATGGCTGCCCTTCAACGATCCCCTGCCAACCTTGCGGGAGCATCGCTTGGCCCACCCTGAATCGGACAACCTGCTGCACACCGGCATGCTCAAGGCCTACATGGATGGATCGCTGGGATCGAGAACCGCAGCGCTGCTCGAACCCTACGCTGACGACCCCACTAATTCCGGGCTGCCACAGTATCAACCGGACCAGCTCATACAGATGACGAAAGAGCGGGTGGATGCAGGATTCCAGATCGGGTTCCACGCCATCGGCGACAAGGGCGTCCAGATGGCGCTCGACGCCTTCGCGGCCGCCGAACAGGAAGCGCACGCGATCAGCGCGAAAGCGTGGGATGGGGGCACAGACTACCGGTTGCGGATCGAGCATGCCCAGGTCACGAACCCGCTGCAGGTGGCGAAGTTCAAGCAACTGAAGGTGATCGCTTCCATGCAGCCCTGCCACCTGCTCACCGATATGAATTGGGCCGAGGCTCGGCTGGGTCCGAAGCGGGCGGCGCACTCCTATGCCTGGGCCGAGTTTCTGAAGAAGGGCGTGACTTTGGCTTTCGGCACCGACTATCCAGTCGAACCCGTTACCCCGTTCCGCGGCCTCTACGCCGCCGTAACCCGCAAGAGCGAAGATGGCAAGAAGGAATACTATCCCGAGCAGAAGCTGAATATGGAACAGGCCATCGCCGCCTACACCACCGGGTCTGCGTTCGCCGAATTCGCCGAGAAAGACAAGGGCACACTGGCTCCCGGGATGCTGGCCGACCTGGTTGTCCTGGATATGGACATCACTTCCGTGGCCCCGGAGAAGATTTTGGGAGCCAAGGTGCTGCGCACGGTGGTGGGCGGGAAGACGGTGTACGAGGCCAAGTGAACGAATTGAAAAAGTCACGACCCGGCCCGATGATTGGGGTTTCAATTCGTAAATTCGACAATCCTAAAACCCGACAATCCGAGTCGACGCTTTCTCGTTTGCTACTCTAGCCCTGTGTCGCGCTCGCTCAAAGCCCATATCCTGCTGGTTCTGGTCACTCTGATCTGGGGCTCGAATTTTGTCGTCATCAAGAATGCGTTGGCGGATATTTCGCCCCTATTTTTCAACGCGGTCCGCATGAGCCTGGCTGCCGTGGCGCTGGCGGTAGTTTTCTATCGCGAGCTGGGCCGGGTCACGGCGGGCTCGCTGCGCTCCGGCCTCCTGGTGGGCGTTTTCCTGTTTGTGGGGAACGAACTGCAGACGGTAGGACTGAAATATACAACGCCATCGAAATCAGCCTTCCTGACCGGAGTCTCGGTCGTGCTGGTTCCCGTACTGCTCGCTCTGTTCTGGAAACGCGGCCTCAATCGCTGGACCGCCGCAGGAGTGGTTCTGGCGTTTGTCGGCTTGTACCTGCTGACGGTGCCGGCCTCGGCCGGAGCCGGACTCAATCTGCGCAGCATGAATCAAGGCGACCTGCTTACCCTGGGCGCAGCCCTGGTGTTCGCCTTCCACATCATCTTCATTGAGCACGCCACCCGGACCCAGGGATGGCAGCAGATCACGGTGGTGCAGGTGGCGGTAACCGCCGTGTTGATGATTGTGACTGTGCCGGTCGCGGAGAAGATCCATGTCGTCTGGTCTGCGCGGGTGATCTGGGGAATTGGGATCACAGGATTTCTGAGCCTGGCACTGGCGTTTGCCATTCAAGCCTGGGCGCAGCAATTCACGCCCGCCACGCATACCGCCCTGATCTTCACCCTGGAACCGGTGTTTGCCTGGCTCACGTCATTCATCTTTTTGGGAGAACGGCTGGGTAGCCGCGGCGGGTTTGGTGCGGCCTGCATTCTGGCGGGACTGCTGATCTCGGAAGAGAAGGCAAGTATGGAGTCGATGGCCGTCTCTCCGGATCACGCCGCCGTGCCAAGCCAGCACGGGTAGAGGCGTGGCGGCTTAGTGGGTGGGAAGAGCGCTTTCGCGCTCCGCACAGGCGGGACGCCCGCGCCCACACTAAGACTTGATCCCGCAACACTTTTCCCGAAATCTGCGTCTAATTCACTGGAACTAGGTTAGTGACTGCCATCGACGGGAAGGTATAATCGACCGGGCAGACATCATTCGGAGGAAGTCATTATGATTCAGCGCGCAAGCGCTCTTTGGGTACGTTTGAAGGCGAACCGTCTCGCGTACAGCATTTCTATCCTGGTGACCTTGACCGTCGGTATCCTGATCGGGACGGTTATCTCCTCTGGAGTCAAGGGGCAAGACAAGAAATCATCCTCCGATGCGGCTCTGTTGACGGTGCCTTCGCCGCAGTTCCTGTCCAACCAGTTCTCGCAGATCTCCAAGCAGCTTGAGCCCAGCGTGGTCAACATCAACACCGAATCCACCATCAAGAGCCCCCACCGGCGCCGTGGCGTTCCCAATGGCGACGATGATGCGAATCCGTTTGACGACTTCTTTGACCGTTTTTTCGGTGGGCAAGGCGGGCAGGGTGGTCCGGGTGCCGGTACCATCCGCGAGCGTTCCCTGGGTTCGGGCGTGATTGTGGATCCGAAGGGTTATATCGTTACCAACCGCCACGTGGTGGAGAAGGCTGACCGGATTCGGGTGAAGCTGCAAGACGATCCGCCGGGGCTGCTGCATGACGCCAAGGTAATCGGTTCGGACCAGGAAACAGACCTGGCCGTCATCAAGATCGAAAGCGACAAACCACTTCCCATTGCGAAGCTGGGCAATTCCGACAGCATGCAGGTGGGAGACTGGGTGCTTGCGGTGGGCAGCCCGTTTGGACTCCAGGAAACGGTGACCGCCGGGATCGTCTCGGCTAAGGGTCGTAACATCGTTCCCCAACGCCAGTTCCAATCATTTATCCAGACCGACGCGGCCATCAACCCAGGCAATTCCGGGGGCCCGCTGGTGAATATGGCGGGTGAAGTGATCGGTATCAACACCGCGATTCTGACCGACACCAACGCCTACGCCGGCGTGGGATTTGCCTTGCCCTCGAATACCGTGGCACAGGTTTACAACCAGTTGGTGGGCCCGGAACACCGGGTGTCGCGCGGGTCTATCGGAATCATGTTTAACGCGCTGGACAATCCGGCCATCGCCAGAGTGTACGGGACCGGCTCCGGAGTCACCATTTCGGACGTGACCCCGGGCAGTCCGGCGGAGCAGGCGGGACTGAAAGTGGGCGACACCATCGTTGCCGTGGACGGCAAGCCGGTGAAGAACGGCGATGAGCTGGTGGCCGACATCGCCGCGCGTAAACCAGGCTCGAAAGTCGCGGTCGGATTTGTTCGCAACGGCAAAAAGCAGGAAGCGACCGCTACCGTGGCTGACCGGGCCAAGCTGTTCGCCGCGCGCCTGGGCGACGACGATGAAGGCGGTCCTGAGGCCGGACCCAAAGAAAGCAAACTCGGTGTGAGCGTCCAGACGCTGACCCAGGAGATGGCCGACCGCCTCGACGTCCCGGCGGGCAAGGGTGTGATCGCCAAGGACGTAAAGACGGGGTCGTTCGCCGAGGATGTTGGCCTCAGTCGGGGTGACATTATCCTCGAGGTGAATCGGCAGGCGGTGGACAACGAAGACCAGTTCAACCGCGTCGCTGCCACGCTGAAGAGCGGACAAGATGTCGTATTCCTGGTCCGCCAGCGGGGTGCCGGCCGTCAGGGGGGAACCATCTTCCTGGCCGGTACACTTCCGTAACCTGAGACTGGCACAAAAGAGGGCTGGCACCGGAGGCCGGAATGGTTTACCCTGCCTGCTCGATCGGGAATTGTCCAGGTCGACGAGAGCATTACTAAAGGGTTACTGGCGAGGCTACGATTTTGAAACTGGGCGGCTCCATTTCGACCACTGTGTTGTGCGCCGGGTGCATTGTGCTCCTGGTCTGCGGCACGGGTTCGGCGCAGACCAAGAGCAGGCCGTCAGCCCCAGTCGGGAAGAAATCGACGGCGAAATTGAAGGCCGCCTCCGCCCATCCGGCGTACTCCAAGAGCAGGAAATCGCACCGGAAGGTAAGCTCGCGGCGGCACGGACAGCTGAAGATCGACGCTGCCCGCGCCCGGGAAATTCAGGAAGCGCTGATACGCGAGCACTATCTGGACGGCGCCCCTTCTGGAACCTGGGACGCGAAATCGCAAAGCGCTATGCAGCGCTACCAGGCTAACCATGGCTGGCAGAGCAAGTCGGTTCCCGATTCCCGGGCATTGATCAAACTGGGATTGGGACCCGATCACGAGCATTTGTTGAATCCGGAAAGCGCGATGACCTCGCTACCCGAAACACTCCACGCCACACCGATGTTGGAACAGACCTCGAGTATCGAGACCCAGAAGTAGACCTCGGACTTCGGCCCTCCAGACCTCAGACCTCAGACTTCAGACTTCAGACTTGTGCGGGGCGGGGCACGGCTTCGAGTCGAATTCTCCCGGGCGCGCGAATCCGCGGGGCCGACCTCTGGGGTCCGATTCCTAGGTCCGCCGACCGCCCTTTATCTCTGGGTCGGGAAAATAAGGCAGGGGCTTGTCGTTGATGATGGCGCGAGGATTGTCATCGACCAGCGCATCGGCGACGTCGTGGCCGTAAAGTTTGGCTATTTTGTCCCTCGCGGCGGAGAGCGAGGGTGTGCGGTGCTTAGTGTCGTGGGCGTCGGTGGCCAAGGCGTGGACGGCGTCGCGTTCCAGCAGCCACTCGGTCGCGCGCTGAACCTTTTGTCCCCACGCTCCAGTCACCGCCGAAGCCGTCACTTGCACCGCGCAGCCCTGGTCCACCCACTGCAGAACCCGATGCTGCGTCTCTTGCAAGATGGGATTGCGCTCGGGATGGGTGATGACTGGAGTGATGCCGACATCGGCCATGCGGGTAAAGCACTCATTGATTTGCGACGGGACGCTGTAGTTGCTCAGCTCCACCAGCAGGTAATGACTGCCTTCGATGGTGTATCGTTCCGGCGAAATCAGGACATCCTGCAAGTTGTCGTAAGAAAGATGAAAATCGCAGCCCAGGCTCAGTCCCGGACTTTTGCCCACCAGCGCCTTGAGACGCTCGAGGTTGCTGGCCAGCTGGGGACGGTCATATCGAAAACGTTCATTGGCGTGAGGAGTGGCCACGATGTGCTCGATGCCGTCGTCCGCCGCCATGCGGCACATTTCCAGCGACATGTCCCATGACTTGGAACCGTCGTCCACCTGCGGCAAGACATGGCAATGAATATCGATCACGTGGATTTCGCGGGAAAGGGCTGTGAGCTGATTTAAGCAGATTTCCGGCGAAAGACAAAGGACAGAGGGACCGCATCCTTTCTTGATTTCAAACTTTCGTCACCCGGGCAAACTGCCATGCCGGCTCGAAACCCATGCCGCTTGATCATTTTACGTTGGGTTCAAGGCCCGTGGGCTGGAAGCGGGTTGCGATCACGATCAATTTCCAGTTACTCTTTGATTCGGAATTGGGTAGAGGAGTGCTCTGGTGACTGATCACGCGAAGGTTTCAAACTCGAGGGCAGCGGGAACGGTGACGCTCGGCGGCGAATTGACCGTTCGCCGTTTGGGCTATGGAGCGATGCGTCTCACCGGAGCGGGAATCTGGGGCCCCCCCAAGGACCGTTCAGCCGCGCTTGCGGTCTTGCGCCGGGCGGTTGAACTGGGTGTAAATTTCATCGACACGGCTGACTCTTACGGTCCCGAGGTCAGCGAGGAACTGATTGCCGAGGCGCTTTCGCCTTACCCCAGCGATCTTGTGATCGCAACCAAGGGAGGCTGGGTGCGTCCGGGACCGGGCCTGTGGGCGCACGATGCCACGCCCGATCATCTGCGCCAGGCGGTCGAGGGCAGCTTGAAAAGGCTTCGCCGTGACCGCCTCGATCTGTACCAGTTGCATATTCCCGATCCGATTGTGTCTCTGGAGGCCTCGGTAGGTACGCTGGCTGAGTTGCAGTCCGAAGGGAAGATTCGCCTGATCGGCCTGTCCAATGTGACGCGCGAGCACATCGAGCGGGCGCGCAAGGTCGTTCCCATCGTTTCGGTGCAGAATCGCTACAGCTTCGCCGACCGCGAGTGGGATTACGTGGTGGACTATTGCGAGCAGAACGGAATCGCGTTCATCCCCTGGTTCCCGCTGGGAGCGGGCAAGGCTGCAAAGGAGATCATCCAGCGGATCGCGGTTGCCCACGGAGCGAAATCCATGCAGGTGGCGCTGGCGTGGTTGCTGCAGCGCTCCCCGCTGATGCTGCCGATTCCCGGAACTTCCTCCCTCGAACACCTGGAAGAAAACATGCTCGCCGGGTCCTTGCGTTTGACTGCGGAAGAGTTTGGCGAGCTGGCAGGAGTGCCGGAGCTGGCATTCACCCGTTAAAATGTGGGCGCGAGCGTCCCCGCTCGTGCCGACCCACACCCGAGCAAGAACGCTTGTGCCAACACTGGCCCAGTATTACTGGCCCATGGTGAGGACGACCCGGAAGCGAGCCCGTCCGCTGATCATTTGATCGTAAGCTTCCGCGACTTTTGCCAGCGGGTAGCGTTCGATCATGGGGCGAACACCGGACAGCGAACTGAACTGCAACGTATCCTCGGAATCCTTGGCCGTGCCGGAAGGCCATCCGCGGATTGCTTTGCGGCCAAAGATGAGTTGCAGGGGAGTGATAGTAAGGGGCGCCGTGCCGGCTCCAACAATCACCAGCTTTCCGTCCGGGCCCAGCCCATCCACCAGGGCCGACATCGCCTTCGAATCGGGCGCGGTGGCGAGAATTACCCGCGCCCCTCCCAGGGCTTGCAAAGCGGCGGCGGGAGCGCCGGCATCCGTGTCAATGTAGTGATGCGCGCCCAGTTTCTTGGCGAGGGCCTCTTTGTCCGCGCCACGGCCAATCGCGACGGTACGGAACCCCATCTGGCGCGCGTACTGAATGCCCAGATGACCGAGGCCGCCGATACCCTGCACCGCGACCAGATCGCCCGCCGTCGCTCCCGCGTGGCGCATCGAATTGAACACGGTAATGCCCGCGCAGAGCAGGGGCGCAGCTTCGTCCGCCGCAAGCTCGTCGGGCATGGCCGCAACCGCCTCGGCCGGGACTACGACATACTCGGCATAGCCGCCGTCGTAACTGATGCCAGTAATCTTTTCGAACTGGCAGAGAATGAAATGCCCCCGACGGCAGGGATCGCACTTGAAACAGTGCCCGCCATGCCAGCCCACGCCCACCCGCTGGCCGGGCTTCCATTGCGTGACGTCCGGCCCCACTGCATCAATCCGTCCGGCGATCTCGTGGCCTGGCACCCGCGGATATTGCAATCCGGGGAAGCCCGACTCTTTCACGATGGCATCGCTGTGGCAGACGCCGCAGGCTTCGACCTTGATCCTGACCTGGGCGCGGCCGGGCTCGGGAATCGGGCGCTCTACCACTTCGAACTTTCCACCAGGCTTGCTGACTTGCGCGGCTTTCATATTGTGATCCTCAGATGCAGGATAGGAGTGAGTTTTGAGAGTGGGTCTTCAGGTTACGCAATTTTAGATGGGGAAGCCAACGGCGACGATGCAGAAATGTCGTCGAAGAGGGAAGTCGGCATGGGCCGTGGCACTGCCGCACGAGCGAGGACGCTCGCGCCTCCATTGCTTAGTGATATCTTTCCGCGATGAACTCGCCGATTGACTGATAAGCCTTGCTGAGCGTCGCTTCGTCGGGCAGGAACACAATGCGGAAGTGGCGGGTGCCGGCCTTTTGTCCGAAGCCGGAACCGTGGACCACCAGCACGTGTTTCTCCCGGCACAACTCCTTGACGAAGACGTCGTCCGCTTCCTTGATGTCAATGCGAGGGAAGGCGTAGAACGCGCCGCGCGGAGAGACACAACTCAGGCGCGGAGTGGAATTGCACCACTCGACGGTGAGATCGCGGCGGGCGCGCAGCTTGTTGCGGACCTCCGTGAGATGGTCCTGGGGCCCGTCCAGCGCGGGTTTGATGGCGTACTGTTCGGGATGATTGGCGCACAGGCGGGCCCGCAGCAGGCGATGAATGCCTTCGATGTAGGGCCTTACGGCGGCTGCGTCCCCGCTGACCACGCCCCATCCGATACGCCAGCCCGGGGCCAGATGATTTTTTGACAGTCCACCGAAAGTCACGACCGGCACATCGGGGGCGACGGCCGCGATCGAGGTGTGCTGGACGGTTTCACCTTCATCCAGAATCAGCTTGTCGTAAATCTCGTCCGCGAAGATGACCAGGTTGTGGCGCCGCGCCAGTTCAGCCAGTTGTTCCAGCATGCGGCGGGAGCAGACCGCGCCGGTAGGGTTGTTGGGATTAATCAGAACGATGGCACGGGTGCGCGCATTGATTTTGCGCTGGACGTCGATCAGGTCAGGCTGCCAGCCGTCGTCCTCGTTCAAGTCATACGGCGTGACCGCAATGCCGAGCTTGCACAGCACGGCGGAGTAGAGCGGGTAGTCCGGGCTGGGGGTCAGAATGTGCTCGCCAGGGTTGACCAGGGCGGTGAGACAGACGTCCACAGCCTCGCTGGCTCCCGAAGTCACGAATACGTCCTGCACCGTGGTGATGCCCTTGCGCGCGGCTTCGTCGCGGATCGCTTGCAGGGCATCCGGGATGCCCGGGGATGGAGCGTAGCCGTTCTTGCCCTCCCGCATCGCCTGGTGCACGGCGTCGATCAGATGCGGCGGAGTCTTGAAATCGAAGATGTTGGGATCGCCTACGTTGAGGGCAAGGACTTTGTGGCCTTGTCGGGTGACCTCGTCAGCAATGCACGCCAGGTCGCGAATCGCGTAGCGGACGTTGTCGAGGCGCTGGGCAGCTGCGACTTCGCGGATTTGCATGCTGGGCATGGGGTTCCGTCTAAAAGCTTTTAACCGCAAAGGACGCAAAGAACAACCGCAAAGGACCCCAAAAACCCCTCAGGCCCCGCGCCTGTGCGGCCAACGACCAACGGCCAACGGCCAACGACGGTTTTCAATCTACCCTATCGATCTGCGCTTTCTGCAGGCGGTCGGAGTAATCCACGTACACCGCCTTCCACTCGGTATAGAAATCAATCGCGCCCATGCCGCCTTCGCGATGTCCGTTGCCTGTGGCCTTCACGCCGCCGAACGGTAAGTGTACTTCTGCGCCGATGGTCGGCGCGTTGATGTAAGTGATTCCGGCATGCAGATCGCGCATGGCGGTAAACGCTTTGTTCACATCCTTGGTGTAAAGCGCGGACGACAGCCCGTACTCGATGCCGTTGGCGATGGCGATCGCGTCTTCCAGATCTTCGCAGGGGATGATGGAAACCACCGGGCCAAAAATTTCCTCCTGCGCAATGCGCATCTTGGGGTCAACATCGGCGAACACGGTCGGCTCCATGAAGTAGCCGTGCTGGTATTCGCCCTGGTCGAGGCGGTTGCCGCCGCACTTCATCTTCGCGCCCTCGGATTTGCCGATTTCCACGTAGCTGAGGTCGGTCTTGAGTTGGGCCTCGTTGATGGCCGGGCCCATCTCGGTGTTTTCGTCCAGGCCATTGCCAACTTTCAAGCGCCTGGCACGATCGACGTAACGCTCCACGAACTCGGCGTAGACGCCTTTCTGCACGATGATGCGGCTGGTGGCGGTGCAGCGCTGGCCGGTGGTGCCGAAGCCGCCCCAGATCCCGCCTTCGATGGCGAGGTCGAGATTGGCGTCGTCCAGCACGATCATGGGGTTCTTGCCGCCCAGTTCCAGCGAGCAGTGTTTGAAACTTTTGGCCGCCGTGGTGCCGACAATGCGCCCGACCGCTGTAGAGCCGGTAAGCGAGATGGCGCGGACTTCGGGATGCTCCATCAGCGGTCCGCCCACCATCGGACCGAATCCACTGACGATATTGATCACACCCTTGGGGACACCCGCATCGGACAGCGTGCGCACCAGGTTGTACGTGGAGAGCGGCGTGTCCTGCGCCGGTTTGATCACGCATGTGTTGCCGCAAACGATGGCGGGCAGCAGCTTCCACGACGGAATCGCCATGGGGAAATTCCACGGCGTGATCATGCCGCAGACCCCGATGGGAGTTCGCACCGCCATGGCGAACTTGTTGGGCAACTCCGATGGCGTGGTGGGCCCGAACATGCGGCGGCCCTCGCCGGCAAAGTAATAGGCGGTGTCGATGGCTTCCTGGGTGTCGCCGCGGGTTTCGTTGAGCACCTTGCCCATTTCCCGGGTCATGTCGCGGGAATATTCCTCCTTGCGCTCCAGCAGCATCTCACCGGCGCGAAAGACGATTTCGGCGCGGCGCGGTGCCGGCACCAGACGCCACTTGGCGAAGGCCTGGCGGGCAGCTTCAACCGCCGCGTCCACGTCGGCTTTCGCGGATTTCTGGAAGATGCCGACTACGTCGCGGGTGTCGGCGGGATTACGGTTTTCAAAGGTCTCTCCAGTCGAGGAATCCACCCACTCGCCGTCAATGAAGTTCTTGTAAACCTTGGGTGCTGTGCTGCTGCCGAGCGCGGGCGGGCTGGTCAGTGTATCGGTTGCCATAAGAAAGTCTCCTGAGTTACGGGGAAGAATGCCGTGAATCTCTATGCTACAGGTGGGGCTGAGGGTGCGGCAAGCGGCGCCGAGCCTGTTAGAGCCTTTTGAACCCCGAGTCATCCCGGGCGCGGCTCGAGTCGCGCTGGCGCGGTGAGAGCAAGTCGAGGGACCCCTACCTGACCAGGGAATCATCTGCTTATAGAGGTCCTTCGACTGCGCTCAATGTTTCGCAAGCGAAACATTTGGCTTCGCTCAGGATGACACGAGAGAGAGGATTGGGGTCGCTTGACAACCTGGGAACGACAGTACAGAATCGCGAACCTCCCCACGCCTGGATGCTTCTTGTCGGCTGGGGAACTGTTCAGCCCGCGGCAACGTATTGAGTGCGAGGGCGCGATGGCGTCCCAGAGGAGCCAATCTTCGTGGAATTGCAGATTCAAAATTTATCCAAAGTCTACAAAAACGGCGTGCGCGCGCTGGATAACGTCTCCCTGACCATTCCCGTGGGCATGTATGGGTTGCTAGGCCCGAACGGCGCCGGCAAGTCCACGTTGATGCGTACCATCGCGACGCTGCAGGAGCCGGACAGCGGCGAAATTCATCTGGGCACGTTGAACGTGCTGCGCCAGAAGCAGGAGCTGCGCAAGACGCTGGGCTATCTTCCCCAGGAGTTTGGGGTTTATCCCCGCACCTCGGCGCAGGAAATGCTGGGCCACCTGGCCCTGCTTAAGGGGATCACCGACTCGAAGCAGCGCAAGGAAACCGTCGAGGCGCTGCTGCATCGCACCAATCTCTACGAACATCGCAAGAAGGCGTTGTCCGGATTTTCAGGTGGCATGCGGCAGCGCTTTGGCATCGCGCAGGCGCTGCTCGGCAATCCGCGCCTGCTGATCGTGGATGAGCCCACCGCGGGTCTCGATCCGGGGGAGCGCAACCGCTTCTATAGCCTGCTCTCCGAGATCGGCGAGGGCGTCATTGTGATCCTCTCCACGCACATCGTCGAAGACGTGATGGAGCTGTGCACCAACATGGCCATCATTCATGAGGGCAAGGTGCTGTTTGCCGGCGCTCCCAGCGAAGCAGTCAAGTCGCTCGAAGGACGCATCTGGCAGAAATCGGTGACCAAGGCCCAGGTCAAGGATTATTAGCAACGCTATCGCGTCATCTCCAGCAAGCTGATTGCGGGCAAGCCGCTCATCCACATCTATTCGGCCGAGAATCCCGGCGATGGCTTCACCCCGGTGAGCGCGGACCTCGAGGACGTCTTCTTCAGCCGTATTTCCGGGATCGCATGAGACCCGCCATGTTCAAAGAGTTCTTCACCTTCGAGGTCCGTTTCTGGCTGCGCTCGTGGATGTTGTGGGTGTTTTTCCTGATTGTGGCCCTGATGTTTTTCGGAGCCGCCAGCAGCGACCAGATCACCGTGGGCAGCTCGCTGAAAAACACCTATCGCAATGCGCCCTGGGTGGTGGAAAATTTTTACGCCATTTGCAGCCTGTTAACCCTGCTGATGACGACGGCCTTCGTGAACTCGGCCGCTTCGCGCGACTTTGCCCACAACACCCACCAGATCCTGTTCAGCACCCCTATTCGCAAACTGGATTACCTGGGCGGACGCTTTCTGGGTTCGGCGCTGATCGCGGTAATTCCGCTGCTGGGTGTTTCCGTGGGAATTCTGGCTGCGAAGTACATGCCCTGGGTGGACGCGGAACGCTGGGGACCGGTGGTGTGGGCCGCCCACTGGAAGGCGATTCTGGTTTTTGCTGTTCCCAACACCCTGTTCATCGCCGCCGTCATCTTTGCCATTGCGGTACTGACCCGGAGCACGGTGGTTTCGTTTCTGGGCAGCCTGGCGCTGCTGGCGGGGTATGGAATTTCGCAGGTTTTCACCAGCGACCTGAAAAACCAGAAACTGGCGGCGCTGATCGACCCCTTCGGCATCGATCCCTTTCTGTACGCGACCAAATACTGGACCGTGGCCGAAAAGAACACCCTCTCCATCGGCTACTCCGGATATCTGCTGTGGAACCGCCTGATCTGGATGGGAGTCGGAGCGGCCATTTTTGCCTTCGCCTACTGGCGGTTCAGCTTTGCCGAACGAAGTCCGCGAAAAAAGAAGAAGGCGAGGACGCAGGAGAGCGTTTCGATTACCAGTACGGCGATTCCCGCGGCCGACCGGAATTTCGGCGCGGGCGCGGAATGGCTGCAATTCTGGGGCACGGTGAAGATTGAGTTCAAGCGCCTGGTCAAGACGACATCGTTCATCGTGATCACCGCTTTCGCCTTGCTGAACTGCGTGCCTGCCCTTATTTACAGCAACACCGAAGGCTTTGGAAACACGTTCCTGCCGGTGACCTACCGCCTGCTGGAAGTGATTGCGGGCACGCTCTACCTGTTTCTGATCGCCATGATCACCTATTTTGCGGGAGTTCTGGCGTGGGAGGAGCGAGACAGCGGGACTGACGAAGTGCACGACGCCCTGCCCCACCCAGAGTGGCCCACTTATCTGGCCAAGCTCACGGCCCTGATGAGCAGCATTGTGATCATTCTGGCCGTGGCCATGTGCGCGGCGCTTCTGGTGCAGTTCTTCCACGGATATCACCGTTACCAGATCGGGCTATACGTCGCGAACCTGTTTGGAATCGATCTGCTCCTGTTTACCTTTCTGGCCATTCTTGCGTTTTTCATTCATGTCATCTCACCCAATAAATACGTGGGCTATTTCGGATATATCGCTTTCCTTATCCTGACCACATTTATCTGGCGGCCATTGCACATCGCCACGTATCTGGTCCAGTTCGGGCAAGCCCAGACCATGACCTATTCGGATTTCTACGGATACGGTCCGTTCCTCGAGAGCTGGGCCTGGTTCATGCTGTACTGGAAGGCGTTTTGCATTCTCCTGGCGGCGGCCACCATTCTGCTCTGGCAGCGCGGGCGCGAAACCAGTTGGCCGAGCAGGATCAGAAACGCACGTTTGCGATTCCATGGAGCCATACGTTTGATTGCTTTCGCGGCCGCGATCGTTTTTGTCGCCACCGGATGCTGGATCTTTTACAACACCAAGGTCCTGAACACGGTGCGGAGCGAAAACGACAACGATCGCCTGCAGGCGGACTACGAGAAGACCTACAAGATATTCGAGAAGCAGCCCGAGCCCCGGGTTACGGACGTGAAGTATGCGATCGACCTCTATCCGGAATCGCGAAACATGACCATGCGCGGCCAGCAGACCATCGTGAATCAGACCTCCCAGCCGCTGACCGAGGTCCATTTCACGCTGGCCAACGACTACCAGACCACGATCGAGATCCCCGGTGCGAAGCTTTCCCAGGACGATCGGCGGCTGCACTATCAGGTCTACGCGCTGACCCTTCCCATGCAGCCTGGCGAGTCGCGGGTGATGCAATTCACCATGCAAACCCGGGTTCGAGGTTTCGAGAACTCGCTCACTAACCGCGCGGTACTGCCGAATGGGACTTTCATTCATAGCTATATCGTTCCCCAGATCGGATACCAGCCCGGCAACGAGTTGGAGGACAAGAACAAACGCAAACGGTTCGGGCTCAAGGAAAAGGACCTAATGCCGGCGCTCGAGCAGAACTGCGACGCCGATTGCCGCGACAGCTACATCAGCAATAACTCTGACTGGGTGAATGTCGAGACCGTGATCAGCACGTCGCCTGACCAGATCGCGATTGCCCCGGGTTCGCTGCAACGGGAGTGGAACGAAAATGGGCGCCGCTATTTCCAGTACAAGCTCGACCACTTCGCGCTGAACTACTACTCATTTCTGTCCGCGCGCTACGAGGTCGCCCGCAGCGAGTGGAATGGCATCAACATCGAGGTGTATTACCTCAAAGAGCATCCCTGGAATGTGCCCAAGATGCTGAACTCGGTGAAGAAGTCTTTTGCTTACTACACGAAGAACTTCGGTCCCTATCCGCAGAAAGAGGCGCGCATCATCGAATTTCCGCGCCTGGCCAGCTTCGCCGAGGCCTTTCCCGGGACCATGCCGTACTCGGAGTCCATCGGGTTCATTGCCAGCATCGAGAAGCCGGATGACATCGACATGGTTTTTTACGTGGTGGCGCACGAGATGGCCCACCAATGGTGGGCCCACCAGGTGGTGGGAGCGAACATGCAGGGGGCGACGTTGCTGTCGGAGACGCTGGCCCAATACTCGGCGCTGATGACCATGGAAAAGGAATATGGCCGCGACACCATGCGCAAGTTCATGCAGTACGAAATGGACAATTATCTGCGTTCGCGTGGCGCCGAACTGCTTAAAGAGCGTCCGCTGCTGCGGGTGGAGGCGTCGCAGGGATACATCCACTATCGCAAGGGCAGCGTCGTGATGTATTACCTGAAGGAAATGATCGGCGAGGAAGCGGTAAACCGCGCCCTGCGCAAGGTGCTCGACAAGTATGGATACCAACCGCCTCCGTATCCCACGTCGTATGCGCTGGTAGACGCGCTGCGCGAAGAAACGCCGCCGCAGCTCCAGTACCTGATCAACGACCTGTTTTATGACATCACCTTGTTTTCCAATCGGGCGCTGACCGCGACGGCCCGCAAAGGCGCGGACGGCAAGTACCTGGTCACGGTCGAAACCGAGGCGCACAAATTCAAAGCCGACGAAAAAGGCAACGAGACCGAAGTTCCGGTGGATGACTGGATCGAAGTCGGGGCTCTGGCAGCTCCCGAGAAGGGCAAGCGCTTTGGCAAAGTCCTGTACCGCGAACGCATGCACATGACCAGCGGCAAAGCCAGTTACTCCTTCACGACAGATGAAAAGCCGGACAAAGCCGGAATCGATCCATTGCTGTTGTTGATCGATCGCGTGCCGGATGACAATATGGTCGAGGTTACGATCGAACCCTAAAGCGTCGACGAACTCATCTGTAGGGTCGAAGTGGGCGCTGCCCAGCCCTATTTTGCCGCCACCCAATTTGTCAGGCGTGGCGCCAAACAGCGTTACGAACGTCGTATCATAGGCGGTAAATGGTTTTCCCCGTCAAAATCTGCTCCATTTGCGCGGAAGAATTCGAGCTGAAACCGGATAAACCCGGTTTCGCCAACCAATGCCCAGCGTGCAGTACCCCGGAAGCAACTGGCCCTGCAACCAAGGTCCCCATGGACGCCGATGATCGCAAGACTGCCCGTGAGGCGAACGAGGCTCGGCGGCAAGCGATGCGCTCGCTCCTGTATCGAAAGGATAGCTAGTCTCTATCCCGGGGCCCCCGCTCACCCTCCTCCTCGCCACACCGCGGGCCGCACCGCGGTACATGGCCGCCGGGGGTGCGACCCAAGGTAATCAACCATGCCCTGCCAGTTATGCTTGTGATACTCTCGCAAATACCCCATATTCTTAGGGTTTGACTAGCGTCCGGTGGCCTTTGTGTCTTCTTCAAGTAGCAAGCAAGGAATCCATGTAGCCTGGAAGACGGTCACCTACCGTAGCGTGGCTTTGGCGGCGCTGTTTGCGGCAATCGCGCTGTTTGTAGGGATGAATTTCGCCTTCCCGCAGTTCACGCAAAAGGGGGTGAAGTCGGTCAGCAAGCTGGGCAACAGCCTGCTGGAGGCCATCGCGGGAGCCGGGGGGAAGGCCAAGCCGGGGTCGGTTAACTCACAGCAAGCGCATATCACCGCGCTCGACGGGACGGTACGGGTCAAGAAAGCCAGCAGCAACAGTTGGGTGAC
The DNA here is from genome assembly GCA_050745885.1 of Terriglobales bacterium. Lineage (GTDB taxonomy): Bacteria > Acidobacteriota > Terriglobia > Terriglobales > Acidobacteriaceae > JAIQFF01. The sequence goes on along the minus strand of JBOGLD010000277.1, from coordinate 7,684 downwards.
CGCTGATTACAACGTCCCGCTGGAAAAGGGTGACGTGGTGCAGACCGGCTCGGAGGGCATGGCCAAAATCGTCTTCAGCGACGGCACCAATTACACGGTCAAGCAGGATTCGCTGATCGTGATTGAGGAAAATTCAGCCAATGACCAGCAGCAGACCAACGTGTCGGTAGCCGTGAGCACGGGCACCGTGGATCTGACCACCGCGACCTATGTCCAGGGATCGAAGTCCCAGGTCATCGTGGCTGGAGCCACCGCCTCCCTGGCCCCGGACAGCGCGGCCATGGTGCACAACGACCCCAAGGCCGACCAGCACGAGATTCTGGTGAAAAAAGGGTCCGGAGAAATCAGCCGCAACGGCGAAGTGGTGCACCTGGCCGACTGGGAGAAAGTCGCCTTTCAGTCGCAGTCTCAGCGCATGGACAAGGTAAAAGAAATCGGGCCGCCGACGCCGATTTCGCCGGCCAACATGATGCCGATTTTCAGCGCGGGCGTGTCCAAGCCGGTGGAGTTTTCCTGGACCCCGATGACCAATGCGGTGGGCTACCGGCTGCGCATTTCGCATAACCCGTATTTTTCTTCCACCATTGTGGATCGCCGGGTAAGCACCGCCGATGTGATCGTTTCCGGCTTGGGTGAAGGGGCGTATTACTGGCTGGTCCAGTCCTACGATGCCAGCGACAAAGAGTCGGTGGAAAGCCAGAAGAACCGGTTCACGATTATTCCCAAAGGCCAGAACACGACCGCCATCGACCTGGAACTGGATCCCTTCATGCAGCACGGAAAAGTCATTGAATTGACCGGAAAAACCGAGGTCGGAGCGCGCGTGATGGTCAATGGCAGGGAAGTACCCGTGGTCGGCGTCGATGGCAGCTTCCACTACTTCATGCCTCCACTTCCGCCGGGCGAGAGCCTGATTACGATTACGGCGCAGAATGCCAAGGGCGGCGTGAACACGGTGCAGAAAAAGATCGTGATCCAGTAGTAAAAACGCGGCCTGGGGTGGCAACACCCGAGGTGCTGGGACTTTGGTTTGAGGGCGAAGCGGGCATTATCCCATAGAATTAGGGCACGGCCCCCCACCCGCACGGCAGCAACCGGGTACGCCCGGCAATGACAGCGGTTCGAGAGAGCTAAATCGCGTATGTCATCCAACGGATTCCATTCTTCGACGCGCCTGCACAACCTGAGATCGCTGTTCAGTATCTTTTCCAGCGACCTTGCCATCGACCTGGGGACGGCCAACACGCTGGTGTATGCGCGGGGCAAGGGCATCGTGGTCAATGAGCCCTCCATCGTGGCCATCAACAAGAACACAGGCGAAGTCGAGGCCGTGGGCAAAGAAGCCAAAGAGATGCTGGGCCGCACGCCGGGCAACATTGTGGCCATCAAGCCCATGAAAGACGGCGTCATTGCCGATTTCAAAGTCACCGAAAAGATGCTCAACTACTTCATCCAGAAGGCGCACAACCGCAAGATGCTGGTGCACCCCCGCATCGTGATCGGCGTGCCTTCGGAAATTACCCAGGTGGAAAAGCGCGCCGTCATGGACTCGGCTTATCGCGCCAAGGCCAGCGAGGTGTATCTGGTCGAACAGGCCATGGTAGCCGCCATCGGCGCCGGACTTCCCATCACTGAACCCAGCGGCAACATGGTCGTGGACATTGGCGGCGGCACCACCGACATCGCCGTGATTTCGCTCAGCGGCATCGTTTATTCCCGCTCCGTGCGCATGGCCGGAAACCAGATGGACGAAGCGGTGATGAACTACCTGAAGCGCAAATACAATTTGCTGGTCGGCGAACGGACGGCCGAGCAGATCAAAATGGAGATTGGATCCGCCTATCCGCTGGAAAAGCCCCTGACCATGGAGATCAAGGGCCGCAACCTGATCGAAGGCGTGCCCAAGACGATCACCGTGGACGACAGCGAAATCCGCGAGGCCCTGAGCGAGTGTGTTTCGACCATCATGAATGCGATCCGGGTGGCGCTCGAACGTACCCCGCCGGAACTTTCCGCGGACATCAGCGATCGCGGCATCGTGCTCACCGGCGGCGGAGCCTTACTGAAGAATCTCGACAAACGGATTCGCGAGGAAACCGGGTTGCCGGTCTCCATCGCGGATGATCCGCTGTGCAGCGTGGTGTTGGGCACGGGCAAGATGCTGAGCGATTTCAAGCTGCTGCGGAAAATTTCGATCGAGTAGTTTCTGGTTTCTCGTTCTGCGAACGGTTCAGTGGTGTGCCCCAGTCCGGTGGAGGACGGGCGTCTCCGCCTGTCCCTAGCCTGCCACCGTAACGACCCTTGGTGCCGCCGGTATGTTTTTTGTGAAACTTGAAACCTGAAACTGGGTCCTGGCGCCATGGAAAATCTGATGAGCCGCTATCGCAACGTCACCATTTTGGTGGCGATCCTGTTTGTGCAGGTGCTGGGGCTGGCGGTGCAGGTCAAGCGGCGATCGGGCGCGGACGAATCCACTCGCATCATCCGGCTGTGGACCGTCAGCGCCATCACTCCGTTCGAAAAAGTCATCGTCTGGTGCCAGGACGGCCTGGGCAATCTGTGGAGCAACTACGTTTACCTACGCGGAGTGCGGCAGGAGAATCGCGACCTCAAATTCGAGATCGAAAGGCTCCGGCTGGAGGAGGTGCGTCTTTCCGACGACGCGCAGCAGGCGCGCCGCCTGCAGGCCCTCCTGGGCTTCAAGGAGCAGTACATCGCCAAGACCGTGGCCGCGCAAGTGATCGGGACGAGCGGCAGCGAACAGTCACGGTCGATCTATATCGACAAAGGCACGAACAATGGAGTGGAGAAAGACATGGCGGTGATTACCGCCGATGGCTTGGTCGGCAAGGTGTTGCGGGCATTTGGATCATCGGCGCAGGTGCTTCTGATCAACGATCAGAGCAGCGGCGTGGGCGTGATTCTGGATAAATCGCGGCTGCAGGGAGTCATCAAAGGCACGGCGGCGGGCGAGGTAATCCTGGAAAAGGTGATGACTGATGAACAGGTGACGCCCGGTGAGCGGATCGTGACCAGTGGCGGCGACCAGATCTTTCCCAAGGGCATTACGGTGGGCACGGTGATGAAAGTTTCGCCGGGCGCGGACCTGTTTCTCAATATCCGGGTACGACCCTCCGCCAACCTGAGCCGGCTGGAGGAAGTTCTGGTCATCACCAGAAAAGAGGATCGGGCGCCCTCGGTGGCGGAGACCAATTCAATGCGCGCGGTCGACATCCTGACCCGGCGCTTGCCCTCGGTTCCCGACAACCCAACGCCGGACGCGAACCAGTCTCCCGAAACCGCGACCCCCGCGGCAACCGCAAAACCACCCGCGGAGACGCCCCGGCCGCAAAGCGACGCGCTTGCCGGGCAAGAAGCGGTGAAGCCAGCCCTGCCGAAGCCGGCTCCAGCGACAAAGAAGGCATTGCACGGAACGGCCAAGCCGGCAACCAGTGCGCCGGCCCCGTCCGAGTCTGTGGTATCAGAGCCCGGGACATCACCGCGGGGGACATCGCAAACCGGGGCGTCGGAGGATAAACCGCACTAGCGTGCCCATCACTTACACATCGCAGGAGCAGGTGGAGGTCTACCGGTTCAGTCTTCCGGCGGCCATCATCATTCCGCTGGTTGCGCTTTTTCTGCAGGCTTTTCTGCCCGTGCGGATGCCCTTTTTCTCTCTGTTCGACCTGCCGCTGCTGGTGGTGATTTTCTTTGCGGTGGCACGGCGAAGCCAGGTAGCGGGCCTACTCACCGGCTCGCTGATTGGACTGTTGCAGGACTCTCTGACTCACCAACCCATCGGGATGTATGGGATCGCCAAGACCGTGGTTGGGTTTGGGGCCTCGTCCCTGGGCGCGAAGCTGGACGTTGAGAATGTGGGGGCGCGGTTCCTGGTGACCCTGTTTTTCTACGCCGTCCACGAAGTGGTGTATTTCACGGTGGCCCGCGGGCTGGTGAAATTGAACCTGCAATGGAGTTGGGGACACGAGTTGGGAGGCGCCCTGCTCAATGCGGCGACGGCAGCGGTGCTGTTTACATTGCTGGACCGGTTTAAGCAGAGAGCGTGAGCACCGTCATTGGTCGTTGGCCCTTGGTCGTTGGCAACCCCGAAGCCCTGCATCCATCCAACCGGTGATGTCCCTCCGTCACCGTTGATGACAACAAAAGCGGTTCTCCGCCGGTCTACAATAAAAAGTGACGTGATTGGCCAACGACCAAGGGCCAACGACCAACGACAAATGGCTGACCACCGACTTCCGAAGACTGGCGACTAGCCCATGTTTGGCCACGACGAAAAAGTATCGGGTTCGCGCCTGACTGCGATGCAATACATCATCCTCGTCGTTTTTCTGGTGCTGGCCTACGGGTTGTGGCGGTTGCAGGTGGTGCAGAGCGACTTCTACTCGGCGCTGGCGGAGAAAAACAAGACCCGCGAAGTCCCCATTCTGGCGCCGCGGGGCAAGATTCTCGACCGCGAAGGGCGCGTCATCGTGGACAACTACCCTTCCTTTACCGCCTTGTTGCTGCGCGATTCCACCCGCGATCTTTCCGGGGACGCGGACATGATCGCCCAGGGCCTGCACCTTGACCCCAAGGAAGTCCGGGAACGCCTGCGCAAGTTTGCCGGAACTCCGCAGTACCAGCCCATCTATCTCAAGGAAGACATCACCCCGGATGAGCTGGCTTTTATCGAGTCTCACCATAACGAGTTGCCCGAACTGGACACGATCGTGGCGCATCGCCGGCTGTATCCGCGCAACGGCTTTATGGCGCACCTCATCGGCTATGTCGGCGAGGTCAGCGAGAACATGTTGAACCAGCCCCGCTGGGAGCTCTATAACCCCGGGGACGTGGTGGGCAAGTCGGGTGTGGAACTTCAGTACAACCAGGTATTGATGGGGAAGAACGGCTCGCGCCAGGTCCTGGTGAACAGCCGGGGAAAGGAAATGGGGGAACTGGAGCAGATCCCGGCCGTGCCCGGGCACCCGCTCAAGCTGACCCTGGACATCGATCTGCAGATTGCCGCCGAGGAAGCCATGGGAGACCGGAACGGGGCGATGGTGGCGATGGATCCGCGGACCGGCGAAATCCTCGCCATGGTAAGCCGGCCAACTTTCGATCCCAATGACTTTGCGGTTCGAATCTCACGCGGCGAATGGAACAAACTTATAACCGACCCGGATAAGCCTTTGCTGAACAAAGCCATTCAGGCACAACTGGCGCCGGGCTCGACGTTCAAGATTTTGATGTCGGTGGCGGGCTGGCAGGAAGGCATCGCCCAGACCCTGAATGTGCACTGCACCGGCGGGGCCGTGTTTTATGGGCGGCGATTTGGCTGCTGGGTGAAGGGCGGTCATGGCGCGGTCGATCTCACCAAAGCCATCTACCAGTCTTGCGACGTCTTCTTCTACACTCTGGCGGAAAAGCTGGGTATCGACCGCATTGCGAAGTACGCCACCGCGATGGGGTTGGGTCAGAAGACAGGCATCGATTTGCCGGAAGAAGCCAGCGGCGTCATGCCGTCGGAAGAATGGAAAATCCGTAATTTCAAGCAAAAGTGGTACGCCGGCGAGACCATTTCAGTCGGCATCGGGCAGGGCGCAGTGGCGACCACGCCGGTGCAACTGATGCGTGCGATCGCCGCCATCTCGATGGACGGCCGTATGGTCGTCCCCCATGTTGCGAGCCCGACCGGCCTGCCCCCGGAGTATCTCGAGACCCATCACTATCTCGACGTAAAGAATATTCCGATCGACGCGACCGGATTCAACGTGATTACCGACGCCATGGCACGGGTGCTTCTGCCCGAGGGCACGGCTCCCTCGGCGCACATCCCGGGAGTCGATATAGCAGGAAAGACGGGATCGGCGCAGGTCGTCTCACTCGCCGTCCGCGCCAAGCATGCCCACAACGAAGCTCTCAATCAGAATGGATGGTTCGTGGGGTTCACGCCCCGGCGCAATCCAGACATCATCGTGGTTGCTCTGTTCGAAGGGGGCGAGCACGGCAAGCTGGCGGCCCGCCTGGCTACGCAGGTGATTAAGGCCTACGTCGACAAACAACGCCGGCAGCCGACTAAAGTCGCGGGTGCATCTGGAAAGGTGGAGGTTGGAGCGGTCTGGAATGCAGGGTCTGGAGATGACGATGACCTGCACGGAGGCCATTTCGAGTTGCCGTTGTCGAAGACCCGGGCACCCATGGCGGTGGCTGCGCCGGGGTTAGAGTAGCGCCTTTGGGGTGAAAAGAGCGGCGTGAAGTGGTGTACGCGAGCGCAGGTGAGGGAATAGGGGTCTTTCGACTCCGCAGGAGCGCTCGCCAGCGAGCACTCCCGCTCCGCTCAAGATGACAGAGAATCAAGATGGTAAACAGGCGAAACGGACGACCGAGGGCCAACGACCGAGGGCCAACGACCAACGACGAGAAAACTGACGACTGAAGACTGACGACTGACAAATGTCCCGCTATATCTCATTTCGCGATTTTGACTGGCTGCTCTTCATCTTTGTGCTGCTCATCTGCGGGCTCGGAGTGATGGAAATTCGCAGCGCCACCTCGCATACCAAATTCGCGGGAGCGCATATCCGGCAGATTTACTGGATTTTAGGCGGCATCATCGGCATGTTTCTGGTGAGCCTGGTGAACTACCAGAAGTTGCTCGACCGGGTGCACTGGCTCTACATTGCCGCCATCGTTTCCCTGATGAGCGTAATGCTCTTCGGTCAGAAGTATCTGGGCGCCCGGCGCTGGGTCAAACTCCCGGGAGGGGCGCACTTTCAGCCCTCGGAATGGGTCAAGCTGATCCTGATACTGGCCGTGGCCAAGTATTTCGCCGATCTGCACCAGAGAGAGCTCACCTGGCCAGACTTCGTCAAGGCGGGCGCGATTGTTCTGGTGCCCATGCTCATGGTGCTGCGGCAACCCGATTTGGGCACCAGCCTCACTTATTTGCCCATTGCCGTCTGCGGCCTGTTTCTGGGCGGGGTCCGCTTCAAGCAGGCGGCTATCGTGACCATTGCCGCGGCCCTGCTGTTGCCCCTGGCGTGGCATGCCTTAAAGCCATACCAGCGCGATCGTCTGACCAGCTTCATGCACCCGGAGGCCGACAGTCAGGGCTCCGGCTATCAAGTGAACCAGTCGTTGATTGCGGTCGGATCAGGCGGCATCTGGGGAAACCCCGATAGCTCCCAAACCCATTTGGCCTTTCTCCCCGTCCCACAGACGGACTTTATCTTCGCCGCGTTCGCCGAGGAACACGGTTTTGTAGGTGCCCTGGCGGTAATGCTGTTATACTTTATAGTGCTGATGCGATTGACGCAGAACGCGCAAACAGCGCCCGACCGCGCTGGCACGTTCGTGGTGATGGGTGTGGTGGCGGTACTTAGCTTCCATATTCTGGTCAATGTCGGCATGGTGGTCGGCTTTATGCCGGTCACCGGAATACCCCTGCCGCTGATGAGTTATGGCGGGTCTTCCGTCCTGTTTATGTTTCTGGCGTTGGGCATTGTAATGAATGTCCGCATGCGCCGTTTCGTGAACTGAAGCAGGAATGAGGAATGGCAGGGGGTTTGCCCGCGCTTGCCATCCGCGCGGAACACAAGATTAATTACGATCGCCCTCGCGTAAAGAGGGCACACGCCGGCTAGAAAAGCAGTTAGAGCCGGGCAGGATCAAGCAAAGGCGCAGC
>JBOGLD010000276.1:0-22012 GCA_050745885.1 Terriglobales bacterium | reverse complement strand
CCAGCATGTCAGCTGCGGAAAACTTCTTACCTGACTCCAGCACGCGATAGATTCTGGCAGAACGCCAGGGGGCCTCCCAACCGGTACTGATTGAATAGGGATAGCCATCCGGGGTGATGCGGCTGTTGGCGGTCGCGATGATTCCCCAGGGCGGGTTGTAAACGCTGGGCAGTTTGTCGAATGGAATGTATCCCGTCCACTCCTGCGAGTTGTCGCTACCGTTCTCGGGAAGGCTCCCATCGCCGGAGGCGCGAATCGGAATCTTTCCCGTGGCCTGATAGCCGATGTTGCCATCGACGTCGGCGAACACGACGTTCTGTCCGGGCGCGTCAAAGGCCGAGAACGAGCTGCGAAACTGCTCCCAGTTCTGTGCTGAGTCCACTTCGAAAAAGGGATCATGGGTGCCGTCGTATAGCGTCCAGCGCAGCGCCAGCTTGCGGGTTTCGCCCGGCAACAGATCGGTAATGATGGGTCCATGGCGGGTCAGCACCACATCCACCACCACGTCGGGCTTACCCTTGACGTGAATCACTTCGCTCCGGTGTTCAGGCGTCTGCCACCCCGCCGGTGTCAGGTATTGACCATCCGGGTTGAAAGTCTCGACGTATAGATCTTCCGCCGTGGGGCCGATGTTGGTGAAGCCCCAGGCAATGCGCTGGTTGTGGCCCACGATCACGTAGGGCAGGCCGGGCAAGGTGACGCCGGCGACATCGAAGTCGCCACAACGCAGATGGGCTTCGTACCACAGGTTGGGCATCTGGTGCCCGAGGTGCATATCATTCGAAAGCAGGGGCTTGCCCGAAACCGTGTGCGCGCCCGAAACCACCCAGTTGTTGGAACCGATTACCATGCGCGCATCTGAATCCAATGCGCTGGCAAGCTTCTGAAAATCCGGCTCCGCGATGCCCGCCACGGAACTACCCACGGGGCGCCGAGGCGGGTTTTCCTCGTCCGTATTCTGGTCCGGTCCGGGACGCGGCATGGTTGGTGGACGATCGTGCCAGGAAGAGTTGACATACAGGTCGGCCGTCAGCTCCGGTCCAAGTTTGGCCAGGATCTTCTCGCGTTCAAGGGCGTCGCGATAGGGATAATGGTTCAGGTCTTTCACCATCTGGGAAGCGATGAGCGTGGAATCTTCGAGCGCCCAGGGACGGGGAGAATAGCGAAGAATGCGAAACTCGATCGGCAGCCGGTCACGATGAGATTCGATGTAAGCGTTCACGCCCCGCGCATAGGCTTCAAAGTGAGAACGATTTTGCGCGGAGGCAACCTCCAGTGCCTTTAGTGCCGCTACGCGTAGCCCCAGGATTCTTTGCTCGCGGTCGTGCTTGAGAAACGCCTCGCCAAGAATTTCAGAAACGTCGCCGGCAGCGAACCGCCGCATCATGTCCATCTGCCATAAACGGTCCTGTGCAGTCACATATCCCTGGGCAAAGAAAAGGTCATCAAAATTTGCGGCCTCAATCGTGGGCACGCCGTGACCGTCGCGGAGGACCGTGACCCGAGCGGACAGGCCGGAAATCTTCAGGTGTCCGTCCAACTGGGGCAGGGCAGAGCGCGCGATGGAGTAGAACCAGGCCAGGGCTCCCAGAGCAATGAGCAAAACGCCGATCAGGAAAAACGACAATCCCCGCCCGATGCTTAGTCGTCGACGAGGAGCAGAAAGCGAAGTCGTGGTGGTCGCCATGTTGAGCTTCTGATTCTATGGGGTGCCCATGGCTAAAACAAATGCGACGCAAATGTAGGCGCGAGCGTCCACGTTCGTGCCACCACGAACTGCGAAGTCAGAAGGCGTGAATTCATTCAATCGGCGAAAACGCGGCGCATGCGTCGTGGTCGGGAACTACTGCGACCCCGCCCTGATCGACGCGAACCACCCCATCCTCGGTCGAGCAGAAGGTGCGAATGCCGCTTTGGTTGCGCTTGACGGGCACTGCACTCACAAAGTACCGGGTGCCATCCTCAGAACGCGCCAGAGTGAAAATGTAGCCGTTCCGGCCGGGCAAGGTGGTCGCAACCGCCAGTCTATCGTCAATCAGGCAGGCCGTTGCCGGGTTGCGGGTGCAAGGCGAAGCACCGCCCAGAGACTGCAGATCTGGGGCGAATCCGACGGTTGGAAAATTTGACTGATAGGTTACCTGGGCCGTGTTGATTGTCCTGACCGAATACACTGCGGAAGACTCATTGGCCGCAATCCGCGCCCGCAGCAGGTTGGGAATCGCAATCGCCGCAATGATCAGTATGAGGGGAATCATGGCGATCCCAAGATATCCGAGCACCAGGCCCGCAATGGCCAGGCCCTTGCCCCCTAACCTGCCCGCGCTTTTCTTGATTTGCGAAAGCGAAACATGTCCGAAGACGATGGCAAGAATGGGCAAGGGGAAAAAAAGAAAGAGCAGTCCAAAGATCAGGCTGACGATGGCCAGGCCACTGGTTTGTTCCACGGCGACTGGCCCCGCCTGACCGGTAAGCGCTTGCAGCGGAAGCTTGGCGGCGCCCGCATCGGTGAGGGCGATTGGCTGGCCGCATGTGGGGCAAAACGTTGTTCCTTCGGCCACCGTCTTACCACATTGAGAGCAGATCATGCGCCTCACCCCTGGCAGTGGCGAACTGCAGACTGACCTCTTGCAGACGCCAAAATCGGTCCACCGTACTCCGGCAGGGCCCTTTCGTCAACGCAGTCGCGGCAGCGCGCGCCGGCCCACGGCGACATCTTTGGGTTGCGCCGGCAAACCTTTTTTGATAATGTCCGCCGCACTCGGCCTTCCTCGTAGGCTGTGCACTTCCTGGTAGCGTTTTCGGGCGACGGACAGACAATGTCCGCCGCCATTTCATCCCGCAGGAGAACGATACATGCTTTCCATCCTGGTGTTGGAAGCTGTCAAGACTTGCTCGGCCGCGCTGCCCGCCACCTTCCTGTTGTTGCAAAGCAATGAGGACGCCAACCCGTTTGTTGCCTGCGGCTGTCTGGGGTTCTTCGGCGTCATCATGGTTGGCATTCTCGCGCTCAATATTGCTTTGCTGATCTGGGTGGCGAAGGACGCCAAAAACCGGGGCATGGACAACGCGGTGGTGTGGATGATTCTGGTGATGCTGACTGGAATCATCGGTCTGATTATCTATCTGCTTACCCGCCCACCGGGCAATCTGGTGCCCTGTCCCCAATGTGCAAACAAGCGGCTGCAAGTGAGCGCAAAATGTCCCCACTGCGGAAACTCCTGAGGCAGCCCGCAACCTATCTCGCGCTCCTGGGCGTAGTGGCTGCGAGTGTGTATGCCGATAGTTTCCGGCGCCCGGATCGTCAGCTGACGGCCCGCGTCTACATTGCCCTGGTTCGCGATTATCAGAGGGTAGGCAGTCCGCGCTTGGTGGGGTATGTCCAGTGCCGCTTCCGGCCCACCTGCTCCCGCTACTCGATTGAAACCGTGCAACGATATGGGCTGCGAAAAGGCCTTGCCTTGACTGCGGCCCGGCTCTGGCGCTGCCGTGGCAGCGTCCCTCTCGGCACCAACGACCCGGTTCCCTAGCCTCCTCCGGAGTCTGCGAATCGCGGGGATCGCGTTGATAGGGAAGGCCCTGCCGGGTGCGATCGCGAGAATCTGGCGGGTTTACGGCGGGGCAGCTCATGAGATTCTGTTTGCCTTGGAACGCTGATTCTGGTAACTTTCGCGGTTCAGGTAGGGCGGACAGACTCTTGTCCAGGGGCTGAGTCGCACAATCACGGGAGGGAAAGTCCATGGCTTTTTGCAGCGGGTGTGGAACTCAGATCGCGGACGGCACGACCATGTGTGCGGCCTGTAGCAGTCGCACGGCAGCACCGGCGGCGGCAGCACCTGCCCAGGGCACAACCGGCGGAATGACCGACAATGTGGTCGGCATGTTGTGCTACATCACGATCGTTCCGGCCATCATTTTCCTGGTGATGGAGCCATACAACAAAAGCCGCTTCGTGCGGTTTCATGCCTTTCAAATGATTTTCTTTTGCGTGGCGTTGATCGCCATCTGGATCGGTTTGACCATCATAGGCTTTGTTCCAGGGTTGATCTTCATCACCTTCCCCCTGCACATGATCATATGGCTGGGATCGTTCATTATCTGGATCATCCTGCTGATCAAGGCCAATCAGGGGCTGATGTTCAAGCTGCCAATCATTGGCGACCTGGCCGAGAAACAGGCCAACGCCGTCTAGTTTGCGCCTCCGGCAATGTGCCTTGCCTGCGCTCTTTGTCCACGACCGGTCTCCGCGGCGGAGACCGGTTCAACCTTCCTCCCTTGACAGATCTTCTCCGGGATGTCATTCCTATTAGCTTTTGGTTCGCATCCTCGCGGCGCAACCTGCGCGGGAAACAGGACCGTTGAAGGGGGCCATTGAAAGTTCGGGTCTTCTATCACGACAAATGCTTTGACGGGGCATCGTCGGCTGCTTTGTTCTCGCGCTTTTACCGGGAGCGGGTCAGCGGCGATGCCAGTTTTGTTTTCTCCGGCCTGCTGCACCGCGCCGGGGCATTGTTCGATGAAAAGCAGTTTGACGGCGACGAAAACGCCATCGTGGACTTCAAGTACTCCAGCTCTCCCAAGATTACCTGGTGGTTCGACCATCACCAGAGCGCATTCCTCACTCCCGAGGATGCAGCTCACTTCGAGCAGGACCAGAGCAATCGCAAGTTCTACGACCCGGATTTCAAGTCCTGCACCAGCTTCATCGCTACTGTGGCCGAACAGCGTTTTGGTTTTGATCCCCGCCCCGTGGCCGACCTGATCCACTGGACGGACATCGTCGATGGAGCCATGTATCCCGATGCCCAGACCGCGGTCGAAATGAAAGCGCCCGCCATGAAGCTCACTCTGGTCATAGAGTCCGCGCAGGACTACAGCTTCGTGCCCCGGCTTATCCCTCTGCTGGCCACCCGGCCGCTGGCGGAAATCCTGGAAGAGCCTTTCGTGGCGCCCCTGTTGCCGCCTTTGCTTGAGCGGCACCAGCGCTCCATTGCGGTGTTGAAAGAACGGATTGAGTCCAAAGATCACACCCTCTTTTTCGATATCACGGACCACGATCTCGAGGGCTACAACAAATTCGTGCCGTACTATCTGCATCCGGAGTCGATTTACAGCGTTGGCCTCAGCAAGAGCAGCTTTCGGGTGAAAGTTTCCGTCGGCTCGAATCCCTGGGCCCCCTCCGAGCCGACCGTGAATCTGGCCAAGGTGTGCGAGCGCTACGGCGGCGGCGGCCACGCGCGAGTAGGCGCAATTTCGTTCGGCGTCACCGAGGAAGGGGCGGCCCGCAAGGCGGCACGCGAGATTGCAGAAGAACTTCGAGCCAATGTGCGTGCTCGCCAGTAGCGGAGTCGAAGGGCAGTTCCCATATATGAAGGCGGGCGTTCATGGGATGCCCGCCACGCCCATTCGGATTTTGCAACCGCCGCTTTTGAAGTTTTGCGCAGAGTTGCGATGCTAGGATTGGGACGCAAGACCGTTTGACCCGGAGGCTTCGCGCAGCGAAGCCAGCCGCGGCCTCGGGATGAGATGGATATGGGAGAAGGGAAGCGCAACCGGTGAGCACTCCCCCCAGTTCCATCGTCTTGCGAGCCGAGCACCTGGGCCGGACCGTCCATGACAAGATCTTGATTCAGGATGCAACCTTCGAAGTAAACAAGGGAGAGGTATTGGCCATTACCGGGCCCAGTGGCTCCGGCAAGACTTCGCTGCTGCGCCTGCTGAATCGTCTCGACGAACCCACGTCGGGAACGGTTTTCGTTGAGGGCGCGGACTATCGCAATATCGAGCCTCGGGAACTACGTCGCAAACTGGGCATGGTGACGCAGCGGCCGTATCTGTTTCCCGGCACGGTGGCGGACAACCTCCGCTTTGGCCCGGCGCAGCGCAATGAAATCCTGCAACCCGAGGCGATCGAGGAACTCCTGGCCGAGGTTGGCCTCAAGGATTACGCCGGGCGCGACGTCGCGAACCTTTCGGGAGGCGAAGCTCAACGCGTTTCCGTGGCTCGCACCTTGGCCAATTCGCCGCTGGCCCTTCTGCTCGACGAACCGACATCCGCCTTGGACGAGGCCGCCAAACTCGAGGTTGAATCGGCAATTCAGAAAATCGTGCGCCACCAGGAGCTGACTTGCGTGGTGGTCACGCATGACGTCGCCCAGGCTCTGCGATTGGCCGAGCGGGCGCTGGTGCTCGAGCGCGGGAGCATAGTGCGCGCCGGCCGGCTGGAGGAGGTGCTGCGTGCTTAAACTGTTTTTCCATTCGCAACTTCAACTGGGCTTCGCGCAGGCTGCGGTGGCGGCGTTGGCCGCCCTGGCCGTCGTCCTGCTGGCTCGACGCAGGGGAATCCATCTGGAAGGCGAAACCCTGGTCGCGATGGTTCGCGGGTTGGTGCAAATCATCGCCGTGGGGTCAATTCTTGTTATCCTTTTGCGCGCGCCGCGGTGGACGAGCGCCTTCTTGCTGGCTGGGATGATCGTGGCCGCCGGCGCGACTTCCGCCCGCCGGGCCAAGGGCATGCCCGACGCGTTTCGCGTATCCGCCTGGGCCATCGCATTCGGCGCCGGCTCTGTCATCGCCTTGATGGTATCGCTGGGAGCGATTGACACCGCGATCACATCGCTGGTCCCGGTGGGAAGCATGCTGATTGCCAACGCCATGAACACCAACGGATTGGCCCTGAACCGTTTCCGCTCCGACGTCCTGGCGCACGCCGGCGAGATTGAGACTGCGTTGGCTTTAGGTGCAGAGGCCCGCAACAGCGTCTCGCCCTACGTTCAGGCTTCTTTTGAAGCCAGCCTGATTCCTGCCATCGACTCGCTGCGTTCACTCGGGATTGTTTGGATCCCCGGACTGATGGCAGGAATGCTCCTCTCCGGCGCACGTCCCGTGTACGCGGCCATTTACCAGTTTGTGGTCCTGGCCATGATTTTTGCGGCTTCGGGCTTGACCTCGCTGACCAGCACGATGCTGATTCGGGGCAGGGTATTCTCCCCAGCCGAGCAACTTTTACTGCAGCCAGGAAGATAGTGGCGATCTTTTCATGGACCATGTGACCACAGCGATCCTAGGGCACGCCAAAGCGGCGGAACGGCATCGCCGCCGGGCCGCGCTTCGCACCGTGGCTTCTCTGGAACTGAGCAAGGGCCTGGTGGTGCTTTTGCTGGGCTTTGGCGCGGTTGCGATGGTCCGTAAGGATGCCTGGGACGTCGCCGAGGCCCTGCTGAGATTCCTGCACATAAATCCCGACCATCATCGTTTCGCGCAAGTCTTTCTGAACCTGGCCGACAATCTCACCGACGCGAAATTGTGGGCGTTGGCCGCCGGGGCCGCGGCGTATTCGATCGTCCGCTTCATTGAGTCCTACGGACTGTGGCGCGAACGGGCGTGGGCGGAGTGGTTTGCGCTGATCTCGGGAGCGCTGTATGTACCGGTCGAGGCCTACGAGTTGGTGCGCCGACCGCATCCGATCTACGCCGCAGTGCTGTTCATCAATCTTGCCATCGTGTTCTACATGCTTTATCTGAGAGTATCGGCGCACGCGGAAGTGGCTCGGAAGAGGCAGCTCCGGGACTAGTTACGCCGCGTCTTAACTCTTGGGAAAGTACTGGTTGTAGGCTAGACCCCGCGTTTTCCAATCCTGCACGGACCACGCGGGGCCTTTCCCTGGGGGGGAAGGTCTTGCATTTTGCCAGCTACCAGGACCTCCGGATCAAGAAAGCAAATGAGTCGGTTTTCCGACGAGCGCATGCAAGGTTCGCCAACGCGACAGTTGCCGCTGGCGGGGCAATCGCTCCACCCAAAAGCGGCGAGGATGGTCACATGAAAGAATTCTCGGAGAAAATACACATCGTGCATGGAGGCTTGCTCCGGACCCTCATGGTTGCTGGGATCCTGATTGCGCCCCTCCGGGCGCAACCGGTGCCGCTCCAAGCCCTGGTTACTCCCTCGACCACGATTTTGAAAGACGGACGTCCTGTCACCTTTGCCCTGCACGGCTTTATCGAGTTCAAAACCCTTGCCGACCTGTTCCCCTACATCGAATCCCAGACTCAGCGCTGGAAAACCAGCGTGGACGATACCGGGAGGCAGCGTCTGGCGAATGAACTGCTGCGTCGCGGAATCGAGAGCCGTGTCATCTCCATGATCGACGAGCGCCCGCTCGAGTCCCTGGTCACTCACACCAGCCAGGAACTTCGCCAGGCGCTCGCGCGGGTGCGGGAACCGGTGCCGCCGGGCTATGCGGAAGCATTTCTGGCGGTACAAGAGAAATGGAAACATTCACTGAACTGCTGGAGCGCTGCGCCGTCAATTCCGGCCCGCGTGCTCTCCAATTGGTATCCGATTGAGGAAGGCATCGAGCTTTACGGCTCCACCTACGATTCCGCGGAACATTTCTGGCAGTCGGTGAAATATCATCCTGACATTACGGTTGCCCAACTGGGGGAACTGCTCGAGGTTCTGGGGCACAGGAACTGGGGCCCCTGGCTGGCGCGCCTCGACGCCGACCCCAAACTGTATTTGCCCAATGCCTACGCAGTGGAATTTCTGCGCCACAACCTGGCGCCGGAACGAATTGCCTGGTTTCGTGGCCAGCTGGCCGGACATGGTCTGCGCCCCACCGATCATGCTCGCCTGGTGCAACAGCGCGGCTCTGCCGCGTTCCGCTTCTCCGCGTTCGAAGAAAAAGTTGTGTGGGGCGACCTGGCCGATCTGTTCCATTTGGTCTATGCGTTTTCTGTCCCGGACGATCCCATTCGGAGGACCCTGGCAGATCGTCACTTTGACGCTGTTTATCTGGGCGAACGCAGGATGGGCTTCATCAGCCCGGACTTTCGCTCTCTGATGCTCGAAATCTGGCACGTGAAATATTTGCAGATGCCCCGCTTCCGCGAAGTCATCAGTACCATCCCGATGGAAATCCGGCTTTCCCACTTCCTAAACGACGGCGACTCCCCGGATATCCCCATCCCGATCTATATCGACTACCTGAACCAGATTCGCGACCTCGCCCGCCAACCCATGTAGGCGCGAGCGTCCACGCTCGTGCAAAGCGTAAAGCGGAAGAAGGGAACCGGAGGTTCACCAATGACCGATCTCGAGCTACAGTAAAATTACTTCCAGCCCCGTAGCTCAGATGGATCGAGCTTTCCTACCTAAAGGACCTTGCCCCCTACCTGCCTGTTTGGAACGAAGCTCTAACTTCGGAGGGAGCTGCGGCTTTCGGGGGAAATGCTCCGATTCGGCGCCGTCTGTGCCGCGCGATATGCAATGAACTGAGTTGCGTCTCAGCTTTGCTTTCGCTTATTCCGCCTTAAGAACAGGCTGCCGAGTGCGAAACCGATGGCCGCTCCGAGAAATGGTGCAGTGAACAGGATGCCGAATGAGGAAGCACCATTACCGCGGGCTAAAAGGAAGGTGGCATAAGCCATCCCAACTGTCCAGAGAATGAGCCGGAGGTTCATAAAGGCCTCCTCCGAACAGAGATGGTGCCACAGATTCACCGGCGAATCGCAAAAATCTTGACTGCTGAATCACAAACGCCATGGGAACACCGACAATCCGTGTTCCTCGAGGGTCAGCAGGGCGCCAGACCTCGGCTCTGGTTTGCAGAGTTTTACATCGCTGCAGTCTCCAGATTGACGGCAGACCGGTGCAAAGCCGATATAATCCAGGTGCCGTTCGACCGTTAGCATGTGGACGCCACGGCCCCGTAGCTCAGATGGATAGAGCAGCGGTTTCCTAAACCGAAGGTCGCGTGTTCGACTCACGCCGGGGCCACCATCCTATCGAGAACCTCGCGGCAGCAACCGCATGAGGCGGCATCCGTCTCGAATTTTGGGCCGCACCTCGCTTTGGCAGACCATGTGAACTCGCGGAAGGCAATCCGGATCACATGGCTTCGGCAAAACGTCCAACTGCCCGCCGCGCCCAGCACAGCAACCGCGAGATACCAAACGTCTTAGTCGCCACCGGATGCCATTACTCTAGTCACCTTTAATTATCCTCAGTCCTATGTGAACCTGCGTATGGGTCGGATTTTATAGCGGACTGGGGCCCAGGACGCTAAATCAATCAAAACACGATTCAGCGGGAGAAGTGTCGAGGTCTATGAAGGTGCGGAAGGCTCTCCGGGCAACAGGCTGGGCGAGCTCTAATCTGCTGGCCTGTATCTCGATATTCTGCGCCCTCGTCTGGGGCCAGCAGACCGCTGTGCCCTGGCAGGATGAAGTGCACCGGTACACAAATGTACAGGATTGGACAGGCGCGATGAGCGTCGTCGACCGTGAGATTGCCCGCGCTCCGCGTGACATGGACGTCCGAGCATGGCGCGCCCGCATTCTAACCTGGTCAGGACGCCTTGCCGAAGCCGAACACGAATATCTGGAGATTCTCGCGGTTGCGTCGAATGATCCCGACAACTGGCTGGGACTCGCGGCCGTCTATTCGCGAGAAGGTAAGACGGAGGACGCGTTGCGTGCGTTCGAACGCGCTGTCGCCCTCGATCCGGGGCGCGCTGACCTTCGCGTGGCCCACGGCCGAGCTTTGCGTGCAGAAAATCAGTCGAAGGCAGCCAGGCTGGAATTTCAGAAAGCGCTGGACCTTGATCCCAGTAGCACAGAAGCGCGCGCGGGTTTGCGGTCGGTGCAAGCGGCACCGAGGCAGGAGTTGCGAGTAGGAGTGGACACCGACTTGCTGAGTTTCTCTGACCCGAATCATGACCAGGGAGTGAGCCTCACGTCGCAGTGGACGCCTCATTGGAGAACGAGCGTGGCTGGAAATTTCTATCAGTGGGCGGGAACCGACGCGGGGAAGTTCGTGGCGAGCTTAACGGGAAGGGCGTCCAGATGGGGAGCGTTCACTGCGGGCGGGGCCACGGCCCGGGACAACGGGGTCATCCCGAAAGGCGAAGCGTTTTTCGACTACGACCATGGGTGGAGCCTGAGTGAGGGCGGATTGGTGCGCGGGTTAGAGATGGTCTACGGGCAGCACTGGTACTGGTACACGACCGCGCGGATTCTGGCTATCAACGGAACGATGATGTTTTATTTGCCGCATGATTGGACGTGGTCTTTGGGTCTGATCGAGGCCCGGAGTCATTTTTCAGGAACGGGCGCGGAATGGCGTCCCTCGGAGGTCACAAAGCTTGGGTTTCCGATGGCCCGCTGGGACGAGAGCCGGCTGAGCGGGAACGTCTTCTTTGCGGCCGGCACCGAAAATTTCGCGCAGCTGAATCAGATCGGACAATTTTCTTCACAGACATACGGTGGTGGCTTGCGCCTCCAATTCGCTGCGCGGCAGGACGTGGGCGGCTTTGCAGCCTACCAGAAGCGAACCCAGGACCGAAGCCAAATGAGTTTTGGATTTACCTATGGCATCCGCTTTTGAAGCATTCCGAAGGCTGGGCCCGGCGGCCTTCGTACTGAAAGCGATCCTGGTCGCGATCGCGGTGGATGTGCTGCTTCTGGCGTACATCCTGCTCCGGCGAACCTACCGGAAGCGGTACTTCGCAAGACGCGATCGGCGACTGTTGGAGATGCGGCAGCGGTGGGACGCGCTCATTTCCGGAGAGATCCCATACGAAACCTGGCGTTCGAAGCCCTCCGATCGCCGTCTGGTCGAAACCATTGTGTTGGACGCATTTGAGATCGCGGGCCCGCAAGAGTCGGCACGCTTGCTCAGATTCTTGCGGGCCAGCGGGCTGGTGGAAAAACTCATCTTCGACGCCAGGCACCATCACGGGTGGCGGCGACACCGGGCGCTGGTCGCGCTCGGGCGAACCCGCGCCCCGGAAGGGATTCCCGCGTTGTCCGAAGGACTCCGCGATCGTGCCCTGGAAACCAGGCTGGCAGCGCTGCGGGGATTGGCCCGGATCGCTTGCCCCGAGGCAGCAAAGGAAATCCTGGACTGGGTAGGCGAAGTTGGATTGACAGTGCCGGAACTGCCCCTGCAGAGCGCGCTGATCCAGTGCTGTGCCGAGCGACCGCAGATATTAATGCCCTTTCTGCAACATGCGGAAGGAGAGGTGCGCGAAGTGCTCGGGCGGGTGTTGGGCGAAGTGGCCACACCCTCGCTGGGGCCGGACGCTCTACAGTTTGTCGACGACGACCTGGACGAACTGCGAGCCGCCGCCGCGCGGGCACTGTCCCACGCCGATCCCGGCATGGCCGTCGATGTCTTAAGCGAACTGACACAGGACCCCGTTTGGTTTGTTCGCCTGCGAGCCATTGTGAGCCTTGGCAAACTGTGCCACGCGGATGCAATCCCTCTGCTGCTGCGCGGACTGACAGACTCGAACCGGCTGGTTCGTCTCCGGGCGGCGGAGGGGCTCATCGACTTCAAGACGGAAATGCTCTCGATCTTCGAAAAGGTAGTGGCGACCCAGGACCGTTATGGATTCTATGGATATCTGACGGCGCTTGAGAATGCAGGCTTACAGGGAAGGCTCGAATCCGACCTTAGGGCCGCCACCGGAATCAGTCCGCAACAGCAAGCCATCCTGCTGGAAATCTTGCGAACCGGCGCCTTGCCGGCGGCACCGCCGATGTACTCGGAGGCTGCTGCTGGGGCAGCGGCAGGCCGGTCATGATTCACTTTTTGGACATTTCGAACCATGCACTCTTCTACTATTACCTGGTTTGCAATCTGAGCTACCTGGTGATGCTTCTGGTTGCCCTAAAGGCCAGCGTAGTCCATCAGCGGCGATTGGAGAGCCTCAGGCCGGCCTGGATCAAAAGATCCCCCTTGGCGCCTCCCATCACAATCCTGGTACCGGCCCACAACGAAGAAAAGTCGATCTGCGTCGCCCTGCGGAATCTTCTCGATCTCGACTATCCGGAACTGGAAGTCATTGCCATTAATGATGGATCGAAAGACAAGACATTGGATATCGTGCAGCAGGAGTTTGGGCTCCGGCTGGTGAGAGCGGTATACATTCCGCAGGCGACGAGCGCACCCGTGCGAGGTCTGTATCGAAGCGCCACCGACCCGCGCCTGATAGTGGTGGATAAAGAATCAGGCGGCAGTAAAGCGGACGCAGTAAATGCCGGCCTGAATGCAGCTACTTCGCCTTACGTGTGCGTTGTCGACGCGGACTCGGTACTCGAGCGTGATGCGCTGCTGCGCATCATGCTGCCTGTACTCTCCGATCCTAAGCGCGTGGTCTGCGTTGGCGGAATTGTCCGCGTTCTCAACGGATCGGAAATCGAGGCCGGGCGCATGCGACGCGTGCGACTGCCCCGCAAGAGTATCGAAGTCATCCAGGTCGTGGAGTATCTGCGTGCTTTCCTGATCGGAAGAGAAGCCTGGGGGCGAGGAAACATGCTAATGATCATCTCCGGGGCCTTCGGAGTCTTCCGGACTGATCTGGTGCGGGCCGTTGGGGGCTACCGCTCTCGCGCCATCGGGGAAGACTTTGACCTGGTCGCGCGTTTGCACCGGTATCTGCGGGAGAAAGGTGCGGACTACCAGATCCAGTTTGTCCCCGACCCCGTGTGCTGGACGGAAGTCCCATCCGACATAAAGTCGCTCGCGAGACAGCGCGCGCGCTGGCAAAAGGGTCTGCTCGATGTCTTGTGGCCGAACAAGGACATGCTGTTCCGTCCGCGCTACGGACGTATCGGATGTTTGGCGCTCCCCTACTTGTGGCTCTTCGAACTTTTTGCGCCGGTCATCGAACTGGGTGGCATCATTACTATTGTCCTGGCAGCCTGGCTGGGCGCGCTGAGCCGGGAATTCTTCATGCAGTTTCTGCTCTTCGGTTACGCGTTTGCCACTGTAATTTCGATTGGTTCGGTGCTGCAGGAAGAAATGACCTACAAGCGCTACAACGATTGGCAGGATGTGGTTCGGCTGGTGAGCTACTGCTTCCTTGAACATTTTCCCTACCGCCAGCTGCACATGATCTGGCGCCTTCAGGGCCTTTGGCAGTACCTGCGAGGCGATGTGGCTTGGAGACCGCTGAACCGGCAAGGCCTGGAATCGGCAGGAGCCGACCAGACTGCGTCGTGACGTTCTCTGCCTTTAATCCAACCACCCGCGCAAGTGTCCTGAAAGGATTTCCTAAACCGAAGGTCGCGTGTTCGACTCACGCCGGGGCCACGAGTTTTGCCATGTAGAGAGATTTCTGCAGGGAGCCTCGATGCCTGCCAGCTACGCGAAAGGCCCCGTTCCGGATACACTATTCCCGCGTGGATTCTTCTTTCCCAGGTGGTGGCAAAACCATGGCGTGGATCATCGTCATTTTTTTTCTGCTGTGCAATCTCTTCCTAGGAGTCAGTCAGGTGCAAGCCAGCCCGCGTCCAAACCCGGCCAAGGAACCTCAAAACCTGCTGCTGGTGGTCAACCAGGGCGACCAGAGTATGAGCCTGGTTGATCCTGAGGCCGGAGTTCAGATTGCCAAGGTGAAGACCAACGAAGTACGCGCTCATGAGGTGACTGCTTCCCCTGACGGGCATCTGGCCTACTTGCCCATCTACGGGAACTCGGGCGTGGGTAAGCCCGGAACCGACGGCAGCTCGGTGGAGATCGTTGATCTGGAGAAGCGGGCCATCGTGGGCAGTATCGAACTCGGCCCGGTGCGGCCGCATTGGGTCAAGTTCGGGCCGGATGGCATGCTCTATGTTTCCGCTGAACTCGACAATGCCGTGGACGTGCTCGATCCCCATCTGCGGAAACGGGTCGGCTCGATCCCGACCGAGCAGGCCGAGTCCCACATGGTGGTCCTGTCGCACGACGGGCATCGTGCCTATACCGCCAATGTCGACGCGGGAACGGTTTCGGTCCTGGACCTGGAGGCGCGAAAACTGATCAAAGTGATTCCCGTGGCCGAAATGGTGCAACGCATTTCGATCTCGCAGGATGGACGCTGGGTATTCACGGCCGACCAGAAGCGTCCCCAGCTGGCGATGATTGACACGGCGACCAACGAGGTCTCGAACTGGATCCCGTTGCCGGCGGTCGGATACGGAACCACGCCCACGCCAGATGGCAAGTGGCTGCTGGTGACCTTGCCGAGCGCCAATCAGGTCGCGGTGGTGGACATGT
This sequence comes from Terriglobales bacterium, assembly GCA_050745885.1. Lineage (GTDB taxonomy): Bacteria > Acidobacteriota > Terriglobia > Terriglobales > Acidobacteriaceae > JAIQFF01. The sequence goes on along the minus strand of JBOGLD010000276.1, from coordinate 6,973 downwards.
CGCAAATGAAGGTGGTGCGCACCGTTCCGGTGGGTGCCGATCCGGTGCAGATCATGGTGCGCCGCGATCGCCCGGTGGCCTATGTTTCCTGCAGTGGAGATGGAAAAGTCGCGGTGCTGAATCTCAAAACCTGGAAGGTGGAAAAGTCGATCGCGACCGGACCCGGGGCGGATGGTCTGGCCTGGATGCAAAGAAAACCTTAACCGCAAAGGACGCAAAGAAATACCGCCAAGGACGCAAAAGTAGCTTGGGCAACCCTTCGCGTCCTTTGCGGTATTTCTTTGCGCCCTTTGCGGTTAAGCTTTTGCGCTCCGCACACAGGGCAAGAACTCAGGCGGCTTTCGCGCCTTGATGGTCTGCTCGAATCCATAAGCGATCCTGAGCAGAACAGGTTCGCTCCAGGCGCGCCCGAAAAACGACAACCCAACCGGCAGGCCGGAGATGAAACCGGCAGGCACGCTGATATCGGGATATCCAGCCACCGCCGCGGCGTTCGAACTCCCGCCGCCGGAGTGGTCTCCGTTGACGAGATCAGTAAGCCAGGCGGGACTCCCGGTCGGCGCCATGATGGCATCCAGATGAAACTTGTCCATCACGCCGTCGATACCCTCGGCGCGTGAAAGCCTGTGATTGGCTGCGAGCGCGTCCAGATATTCCTTGCTGGTCAGCCCGTCCTTGGCTTCGGCCTTGATGAAAGTGTCCTGCGCGAAGTAGGGCATTTCCTTGTCTCGGTTCCTTTCATTGAACTCGATAATGTCTTTCAAGGAATGAACGGCCGCGTCCGGACGGCTTGTCAAATAGGCGTTGAGGTCAGCTTTCAGCTCATAGAGAAGCACCAGAAATTCGCTGTCGTCGAACTTGCCGTAGGACTCAAGGTCGGCGGGATCGACCAGTACGGCGCCTTGCCGCTTCATCTCTTCCATTACGCGGTTCATCAGGCTGTCTACGCTGTCACTGAAACCGAAATATTTGCGCGCCACTCCAATGCGGGCGCCGCGCAGTCCGTTGGGATCAAGAAAGCGCGTGTAGTCCGCGGCAATCTTCCCGGTGCTGGCGGCGGTGGCACGGTCGCGCGGATCGGCCCCCGCGAGGGCGTTGAGCAGGATCGTGGCATCGCGGACGGTTCGCGCCATGGGGCCGGCAGTGTCCTGGCTGTGCGCGATGGGAACAATCCCGGCGCGGCTGATGAGACCCACGGTTGGCTTGAGCCCCACAATGCCATTGGCCGAAGACGGGCAGACTACCGAGCCATCGGTCTCGGTGCCCACCGCCAGAGCGCAGAGATTAGCCGCTGTGGCCGCTCCCGAGCCCGAACTCGAGCCACAGGGATTGCGATCGAGCGCGTAAGGATTCCGGGTAAGACCGCCGCGCCCGCTCCAACCGCTGACCGAATGGCTGGAGCGAATATTCGCCCACTCGCTCAGGTTGGTCTTGCCCAGAATGACCGCGCCGGCTTCGCGTAGTTTCTGGGCCACGAAAGAGTCTCTCGCGGGATGCGAACCCACCAGCGCCAGAGATCCGGCAGTGGTTTGCATGCGGTCGGCAGTGTCGATGTTGTCCTTGATCAGGATCGGAATCCCGTGCAGCGGGCTGCGCGCGCCCTTGGCTTTGCGCTCCTGGTCGAGGGCCTCGGCGATGGCCAGTGCGTCGGGGTTGAGTTCGATCACGCTGTTCACGGCCGGCCCCCGCCGGTCGATCTCTTCGATCCGCGCCAGGTACTTCTGGGTCAGGGAACGGCTGGTAAATTTGCCGGAGGCGATGCCTGCCTGGACGTCCGAAACCGTGAGTTCGTCCAGTTCGAAGCGGCCAACTGGCGGACTGACTGGGGGGCAGGCGGCCATTGCGCGGGCGCCAGCCATCGCGGGCGATACTGCGGCAACGATCGCTCCGGGCACAGTGGTCTGTAGAAATCGGCGGCGGGACGGCGTGGTATCGACCGGAACAAAATTCTCGGATTGGAGCAAGAGGGTCCTCCTTCAGGCGGCGGAGCCGGGAGGCGGAATTATAGGCGATGCGTCAACCATGTTGGCAACTGCGTCCTGCTTTCCTTTTGGCACCACACCCGTCCAAGACAGCGAAACGATGTGATAATTGGACTTTCTGGGCTGATACAATCGCCGATTCAAGTTCTTGATGAGAATCCATTCCAGTTTGCCGCCTGCGGAACCCTTCCTGGGAAACCCGGTCAAAGAGGAGTCTTAAATGTCTTATCCCAAGAGATGCCTGCTGCTATTGACCCTTGCGTTCGCCTGTGCCGGATCAAGCCAGGAGATGCCGGAAGGCCGGTTGATGCGGTTTCCCGACATCTACAAGGACAAAATCGTCTTCATGTATGGCGGCGATCTTTGGCTGGCGTCCAGTTCGGGTGGGGAGGCACGGCGCATCACGGCGGATGCCGGGCGCGAACTGTTTCCGAAATTTTCGCCTGACGGCAAATGGATTGCCTTCACCGGACAGTATGACGGCAATTTCAACGTCTACGTCATGCCCGCCCAGGGCGGTCAGCCCAGGCAGTTGACGTTTTACCAAGGCGCGGCGGCGCCGCTCAGCGATCGCATGGGCATTCACAACGAAGTGGTCACCTGGTTTCCGGACAGCAAGCGCATACTGTTTCTCTCGCGGCGGGATTCGTCGAACGGCTGGACCAAGCGCCCATTCAGCGTGAGCATCGACGGCGGTCTTCCCGAACCGTTGCCCATTGATCAGGGTGGCCTCGCTACTTTTTCTCCGGACGGCACGAAAATCGCCTACAACGTGATCTTCCGCAACTTCCGCACCTGGAAGCGCTACACCGGCGGACTGGCCCAGGCCATCTCCATTTACGATCTGAAAAACAACACGGTCGAAGAGGTGCCCCACACCGATTGGACCGATACTTTCCCCATGTGGCACGGTAACACCGTCTACTTCAGTTCCGATCGCGGTCCGGAACATCACCTCAATCTCTATGCGTACGATCTGGGCACAAAACAGGTTGAGCAGCTTACCCATTTCACCGACTTTGATGTGATGTGGCCGAGCCTGGGCCCGGATTCCATCGTGTTCGAGAACGGCGGCTACCTCTATACCTTTGACCTGGAGTCGAAGCAGCCCAAAAAGTTGACCGTCTACCTGCCCGGCGATTTCGACCAGGCCATGAAGCACTGGACCAGCGTCGCCAAAAACATCACGGACTTCGACATTTCGCCGGAAGGGAAGCGGGCCGTGTTCGGCGCCCGGGGCGATGTGTTCACCGTTCCCGCAAAAGAGGGCAGCATTCGCAACCTTACCCGCACTCCCGGGATTCGCGAGAAATCGGTGGCCTGGTCGCCTGACGGCCGTTGGATCGCCTATGTCTCCGACCGCAGCGGCGAGGACGAACTCTACCTTTCTCCCCAGGACGGGATGGGCAAGGAGCAGCAGATCACCAGCGGATACAAGGGTTTCAAGTATGCTCCCGCGTGGTCGCCCGACAGCAGCAAGCTGGCCTGGTCCGACAAGGACTGCCGCCTCTGGTATATCGACGTCAACGCTAAGAAACAGGTTGAGGTTGACCGGGGAAAGTACGGTGAAATTCTGAACTATTCCTGGTCCTCGGACAGCAAGTGGCTGGCCTACGACAAGAATGATGAAAACTTCTACTCGTTCGTCCACCTCTATTCGCTGGCCGACAGCAAAATCACTGCCGTGACCACCAGCATGACCAACAGCTTCGCACCGGTTTTCGATCCTGACGGGAAATACTTGTACTTCCTCTCTGACCGCGACTTCAACGAAGTTCTGGGCAATGTCGACTTCGAATTCGCCAACCCAAAGACCACCCGCATTTATCTCGTTACCTTGCGCGCGGACGAGCCTTCGCCCTTTCAGCCCTTGAGCGACGAGACTCAAATCAAGAAGGAAGAAAATAAAGACGAATTGCTCACCCCACCGGTCCAGGAACCAGGCAAAGCCGGCAATAAAACCGTGACCAAGAGTAAGAAGAAGAACGAGAAGGAACCGGCCCCGGAAGCGAAGGAAAACGGCAAGGCCGATAAAGACAAGAAAGAGGAAAAAGAGAAGCCCAAAGCGTTCCGTATTGATCTTGATGGCATCGCCGGACGGGTAGTGGCCCTGCCCATCGAACCGGCCGTGATTAACGGCTATTTGGCTTCCAAAGGTTTTATCTACTATTCCACTCGACCCATCCAGGGGCTCTCCGGACCGATTCCGGGAGAGACTCCCGCCATACGCGTCTACGATCTGAAAGAGCGCAAGGACAAGGTCCTGATCGATGGGGTGCAGCGCTTCGCCCTCTCTTTCGACGGTTCCAAGCTCCTCTACGAGGCCGACGGCGGACATGATGGCCATACCTACGGCATCATCGATGCCAAGCCGGATGGTCCAAAAAAAGTGGGCGACGGAGCACTGAACCTGGCCGGCATGAAAGCACAAGTCGATCCCAGCGCCGAGTGGAAGGAGATGTTCAACGAAGTCTGGCGTCAGGAACGCGATTTTTTCTACGCCGCGGCGATGAACGGCGTGGACTGGGAGAAAATGCGCGACAAGTATGCCCAGTTGCTGCCTTTCGTGGCCGACCGGTACAGCCTGACCTATATCCTGGGCGAGATGATCGGCGAACTCTCAAACTCGCATACCTATGTAGGCGGCGGAGACTATCCAGACCTGCATTCGGTGAATGTGGGCCTGCTCGGCGTGGATTTCGAGGCCGACCCGTCCGCCGGTATGTACCGGTTTAAGAAAATCTATGCCGGAGAGAACTGGGACCCGCAGACCCGTTCGCCGCTCACCGAGCCGGGCGTCACGGTGAAAGAGGGTGACTATCTGATCGCCGTAAACGGCCGGGCCCTGAGAACCCCGGAGAATCCCTACGAACTCTTCGTAAACACGGCCAATGAAAACGTCGTGCTGACGGTCAATTCGAAACCCTCGGAGGAAGGCGCCCACACCGTGCAGGTAAAACCGGTGGCGGACGAAAACGGTCTGCGGGAGCTGGCCTGGATCGAAAGCAATCGCAAGAAGGTCGACATCGCGAGCCACGGGCGCATCGGCTACGTGTACCTGCCGGACATGGGGGGTCCAGGGCTGGACCAGTTCGTCAAGCAATACTTTCCCCAGATTCGCAAAGAGGGCATGATCATTGACGTCCGTTATAACGGCGGCGGCTTCGTGGACCAGTTGATTTTCGAGCGTTTGCGGCGCGTGCTGGCGGGTATGAATTCGTTGCGCAACTGGGAGAGCAACACCGTACCTCCGGTTGTTTTCAACGGCGCCATGGCCTGCGTGACCAACCGCTACGCCGCCTCCGACGGCGACATCTTCAGCTACTACTTCAAGTACTACAAACTGGGCCCGCTGATCGGCGAGCGCACCTGGGGCGGCGTCCGCGGCATACGCGGCCAGATACCCTTGATGGACGGCGGCTATATCACGCGTCCGGAGGCGGCGAGGTACAACCTCAACAGCAAGTGGATCGTGGAGAATCATGGTGTGGAGCCCGACATCGTGGTGGAAAACCGTCCCGACCTGGTGGTCAAGGGGCAGGACCCGCAACTGGAAAAGGCCATCGAGGTTGTGATGAAGGAGATCCAGGCGAATCCGAAGAAGCTGCCACCGCGGCCCCCGGATCTGCCCGCCTATCCCGAAGGCCCGGGTCTGTAGCATCCCTGCTTGCGTAGGGGCGGGTGTCACACCCGCCCAGCCCGGCAAGGTCCGGCAGGGTTTTGTGGTTCATGGCAACGCAACACCCAGGCGGGCATCGCTCGCCCGCCCGGGTCCTGAGCGAAGTCGAAGGAGGGCGGCCGGGCCTACGCGACTCGTGGTGGATTCGCTCAGGCTGATGGTTACTATTGGGGTTTCACCGTCGCACAAATAGTGCTGCATCAATGGTTCAAAATCGGGCATCTAATCGTATAATCGGAAAGCTAATGCCCAAGTATTCCATTGTGGTCCCGCTGCACAACGAGCAGGAGAATGTCACCGATCTTTATGATCGCCTGAAGGCGGTCATGGAGGCCAACGGTGAGACCTTCGAAATTGTGCTGGTGGACGACGGCTCTACCGACCGCAGTTTTCACATGCTGCGCGAGATCGCGGCTGTCGACAGCCGCGTGACCGTGGTGAAACTGCGCCGCAACTTCGGCCAGACTTCAGCCTTGGCCGCCGGTTTTGATCACGCTCGCGGCGAATACATTATCGCCATGGATGGCGATCTGCAGCATGACCCCGCCGATATTCCTGTATTTTTGGAAAAGATCTCCGAAGGCTATGACATCGTCAGCGGCTGGCGCAAACGGCGTATTGATAACTTCTGGCTTCGCCGCCTGCCTTCGCGCTGCGCCAATTGGTTGATGGCCAAACTGAGCGGCGTGGATATTCACGACTTCGGCACCACCTTCAAAGCCTATCGCAGGGAAATTCTGGACCAGGTTCCGCTCTACGGCGAGTTGCACCGCTTTATTCCTGCGTTGGCTTCGTGGCATGGAGCTTCCATCTGCGAAGTGCCGATCCAGAATGTGAACCGCGAGCATGGAGTTTCGCACTACGGCATCTCGCGCACCTTCCGGGTATTTTTCGATCTGATCACCATTCGTTTCCTGCTGCGCTACCTGTCGCGCCCACTGCATTTCTTCGGCACCTTTGGCATGTTAAGCATCCTGGGGGGATCAAGCGTGACCCTCTGGCTGGTGGTGGAGAAGTTTTTGCACCATACGCCCATCATGGCCAACCATGGCCCGCTGATGATCTTTACCGCCGTCCTGCTCCTGGCCGGCTTGAACATGCTGGCGGTAGGCTTGTTGGGCGAGATGCAGGTGCGCCATTACCACGAGCCCACCCGCCGCGCGCCCTATTCGATTGACCGCGTCCTTCGCGCCCAAAGCGAAGAACACACCATCTCCGAATAATGTAGGCGCGAGCATCCCGCTCGTGCTGGAGAACCTGACAGCATCAGAAAATAGAACGAGCAGGGAAGAGGGGCGCACGAGCGAGGACG
>JBOGLD010000275.1:0-7631 GCA_050745885.1 Terriglobales bacterium | reverse complement strand
GAGAAGTGACTGCCCCGCATCGCGAAGCAGTCGCGCAGTCGAAGAGCTTGCCCTGAGCCAAGTCGAGGGGATCACTACAGGTTTCACAAACTGCGGTTCGAGGATTTTCCAGTTCGCAGAACTCGCCCATGCCGACGGGTATGAGCAGATCATAGGGGTCCTTCGACTCCGCATTTCCATTCGCGAGCGAATGGAAATGCTCCGCTCAGGATGACACTATGAGGGTGGCAGGCTACAGGCTGTGCGACGAAATCCGCCAGCAGATCCACATCAGCGCTGTCATTGCCGCCGCCGAAAGCTGCAAGTGAGTCATCCGCGCCAGCGGTCCCATCAGGAACAGCAGATAGCAGACATACAGGAGCTGCTGAATCCGCGGCGCCAGTTGCTGTTCGCGATGTGCCAGCGCCCAATCGCCGAGCAGCAGGAATGCTGGTGCCAGAATCACCAGGTCATAGACAGTCAAATGCGGTGACACCAGAACGGTGGCGAACAATAGCGCTGCAAAACGAATTGACAGTGGTGCTTTCCGCCGCCAGCATTGCACTGCCAGGACGAGGAGGCCCAGGGCGCTGACCGCATACAACGCGAGGGCGATGCGCGGCCAGGGCAGCAGCAGAGACCAGAAGGAACGCAGTGAATGGGTCTGGTAGAGCCGCGGTTCAAGCAGCGGCAAGACTTCTCCCAGATGCGTCAGCGCGTGCAAGTAAGTGCGCATGACCCCGGTGCCGTAATGCATCCAGGCCAACCCAAGCTGGATGGAGGCGGCCCCAACGGCGCCCACCACAACCTTCCATTCGCGCGCGAGCAGGAAAACAACCGCCGCGGCCAATCCCAGCTGGGGCTTGAAGATGAGCGACCCAATGGCCAAGCCCGCGAGAAGTGTCCGATCGCGTCGCAGAGCGAGATAAGCCAGCGTGAAACAGAGCAGGGCGAGGCCAGAAGTCTGTCCCCAGGCCAGCAGGTGAAAAAATCCCGGGAAAGCAATCGCCAGAATCACAACTGTCCAGCGATACTCCTGAAGACTCGGACAATTCTTCCACACTGCGCGGCAACAGAAGGCGTAGACCAGGACGTTTACCGCCAGCCACGCGGCCAACGCCCATCCGTATGTCAACCGGGCGAAGGGTGCAAAAAACAATGACACCTGCGGCCCGTAAAGCGGAACGTACAAACTGTTCGGCGCCTGCGCCACCAGATCGTGCGCCAGTTCGGCCTGCGCCCGCATGTCGTAGAGAAGATCTCCGCGGCCGCGCAGCGCGAGGCTTCCCAGGGTGTAGAAATGTAAAAAATCCGTGCCTTTGACCAGGCCATTACGGTCCAGCAATCCGGGCGTGGACATGTCCACCGCATAAACAGTCCAGAGACAGACGGCCAGCAGCAGGCCATGAATAAAGATGCGCCTGGCCGTGAGCCACGAGTCAATATTCATGGCTCCAGCCTCGGCGGAGATTGGTCCCCGTTCAAGTACCACACTTTTCGGTCGTGAAAATACCGGAGCAATTCCTGGTTATCGCGGCTGCCCATGTCGCGGGCCCAGACCACTTTCTCGCCGTCGATGTCCGCTGCGTTGTAGACCCATTCCCAATCCACATCATGATGGGGACCATAGCTTACGATCACCAGATGGCGTCCCGGAGTGGCTTCCAACTGCCGCACAATTGCCAGACGATCCAGATTCCCCCGAGGCCAGGCGGGCTCGATCTGTGCATGCGCCACAACTGCTCCGACGCGCAGCAAAACCATGGCACAGGCGATTGCGGGGATGGCCCGTACCATGGCAACTCCGACCGGCTGTCCGCGCCAGCGCCACAGCCGCAGATGCCGCATACATTGCAGCAGCACGAGATAAATGAGGCCGGTGGCCGGGGCCACGTAGTGCGGCAGGGTCCAGGTTTCCACCGCCAGGCCAAGCAGGAAGACGGCGCCGGCGATAAGGGGAAACCGCATTTTCCGGTCGCGCAGGATCCAGGGGAAGGCCAGCAGGGGGATCGTAAACAGAGGTCCGCAGTAAAACTTCCACGATCCAGCCACCTTGTCCCAGGTGAGTCTGGCCGCGCCGGCCAAGGTCCGGTATTGCATGAAACGTTGTAGCTCCCAGCGATAGAAATCGCGCATCACCGCATGGTGGTAGACCCGTTCGGGACGGGGCGACTGCCACAGAAAATAGGGCGCCGTCGCATACGTGCCACGATTCACCTGGTACGTCATGCGAAAAGGACTGCCCGTGACTCGCCAGTAGTAGTAACCCATGCCGGTCCCGGTGGCGGCGAGAAAGAGAAGGATGGGCAACACGACCCGTCCGAAAGAGACCGAAAATGCCGGGCGCCGCTTGCCCCATATCCAGATCACTAACGCCGCGGCTATCGGCAGGCTGAACACCAGTCCTTCATACGGTCGGCTGTTCGCCAAAATGGCCAGACCGGTAGCCATGATGAGCGCGTCGCGTATGCGTGCATGTTTTTTCAAGCGCGGCAAAGCTCCCAGTACCAGGGCCCCGCCCAGAGCAACCACAGAGGCGCTCCAGTAGCCATTCATCCAATAGCTCAGCAAGCCCAGGCGCAGCAGAGCCAGCATGCCGCCCAAAAGCGCCCACGCTGGAGGGAGCCATCCCTGGAGCATCCAGGTCAGTGCCGAGCACATGAGCGCGGTAACGATCAACTGACCGATCCACGGTTGTCCGAGCCGCTCGCCGGCGGCCAGAACCAGACCTTCCGCCGGAGGGTACATGGACATGTAGGTCGGCTGCTGAATGATGTGGAAGCTCTCGAAGTGCACCCACATCGGATGTGGGGGGTTGGTTACGCGTCCGTGAGCGAAAGTGTCGGCCGCGAGCAGGTAGCTGAATTCATCATTCCAGCGAGGCGCGGGAATTCCGAGGACAGGAATCAAGGAAACGCGCAGGAGAACCACCAGCAGACCAACCACAGCAACGGATGAGGTTTTTCTCCGCGCCAGCCGCCGAAAGCGGCTTTCCACATACTCAAAGCCCGCAGGCCGTCGTCTCACGCGGCCTGTCGCACGCGCCGCGAGGGCGATCGTCGCCAACGCGACGATGACCAGGCTCAGCTCGATAATCTGAAGCAATGACGGCGCGAGGCGGGCATAGAATCCAGCCATGTTGATCGAGCGTCAGACTTTGGACTTCAGACTTCGGGCGTCAGACCTCGGGCCTCAGAGCTCGGACGGCTCGTGCCCGAGGTCCCGATGTCGGATTTACTTTCCCACCGCTACTTTGTCCGCGGTCAGCTTGTCGAGGATGCCGGTGGCCACATCAATTGTTTCCTGGTCGACAGTGCGGTTTTTGGCGATGGCATCCGCCAGGGGTACGGAAACGATCTTGTTGCCGCGAAGGGCCGCCATGCAGCCAAACTCGTTGCGATGCACCATGTCGATCGCTCCCAAACCATAACGCGTCGCCAGCATGCGGTCGAAAGCGCTGGGGGAGCCGCCACGCTGCACGTGTCCCAGCACGACGGTCCTGGTTTCAAAGCCCGTGCGGCGCTCAATCTCGCGGGCAAGGATGCCGGCGATTCCACCCAGCCGGGCATGTCCGAATTCATCCTTGCCCATGTCGACGACGATGGGCGATCCATGAGTTGGATCAACATCGGTGGAGAATTTCGCCCCTTCCGCCACCACCACAATGCTGAAGTAGCGACCGCGAGCGTGCCGAAGACGGATGGTTTCCGCGACTTTATCAACGTCGAAAGGAATTTCAGGAATCAGAATGACATCAGCGCCACCGGCGATGCCGCTGTACATGGCGATCCAGCCGGCGTCCCGTCCCATGACTTCCACCACCATCACCCGGTTGTGCGCCTCCGCCGTGGTGTGCACCCGGTCGATGGCCTCGGTGGCAATGTTCACCGCGGTGTCGAATCCGAAGGTAAAATCGGTGCCGGCGAGGTCGTTGTCGATGGTTTTAGGGACGCCTACCACATCAACGCCTTTCTCATGCAGCTTTTGGGCCACGGAAAGGGTGTCGTCACCGCCGATCGCGATCAGGGCCTCGATCTTGTGCTGCTTCAACGTGGCCACGCACTTTTCCAGCCCGTCCGCCTTCTTCGAGGGGTTGGTGCGCGACGTGCGAAGGATGGTGCCGCCGCGCGGAAGAATTCCGCCCACGCTCGCGAGATCCAGCGGCACGCTCTTGTCTTCCATGACGCCCCGCCAGCCTTCCAGAAAGCCTACAAATTCGTCTTCGTAATGGAAGCAACCTTTGCGCACCACGGCGCGTATCACCGCGTTCAATCCGGGGCAGTCGCCTCCGCCGGTGAGTATGCCAACTTTCATCGCCTGCTCCTCAATCGGTGCAAGATGGTGGTCCGGCGCCGGCCGCTCGGCTGAGCCGATGCAAAAACGCTGGATACACCTCTGCTGTAATCGCTTGCAACGGAACATAAAAGATTACCACTAAATGGTGCATTTTGGTTCCGTTCGGAGCCCCTGAAGACAGCGGACTACTCGTCGTTCGCAAGGCTCCGGCGCCACTCTGGCCGGAGCCTCTCTTGCCGATTGCGCCGGGACGAGGGATTCGCCACAATATCCCGTCAAATCTCATGCCGAAACCATTGAGCATCCTGATCTGGCTGGCCGTCGCTGCTCTGGGCGCGCTGGCTCTGGCCACGATTGCTTTACATCGAGGCGAACAAATCAACGCCATGTGGCTGGTGGTCGCGGCCCTCTGTACCTATGCCGTGGGTTACCGCTTCTACAGCAAATTCATTGCGGCCAAGGTGCTGACGCTCGACGCGTTGCGGGCTACTCCAGCCGAGCGCCTGGAAAACGGCCGCGACTTCGTTCCCACTAACAAATGGGTGGTGTTCGGACACCATTTCGCTGCCATCGCCGGACCTGGACCGCTGGTTGGTCCGGTGCTGGCGGCGCAATTCGGTTATCTCCCCGGGACTCTGTGGATACTCGCCGGCGCGGTCTTCGGGGGCTGCGTGCAGGACTTCGTGATTCTGCTGTTTTCCGTGCGGCGTGATGGCAAGTCGCTCACCGAAATGGCGCGCGAGGAAATCGGCCGGCTGGGCGGACTGGTGGCCTATCTCGCCGTGATCAGCATCATTGTGATTCTGCTCGCAGTCTGTGCCCTGGTGGTCGTTAATGCGCTCAAGTCCAGTCCTTGGGGCGCATTTACCATCGCCATGACTATTCCCATCGCGCTTCTGATGGGCGTGTATCTGCGCACGCTGCGACCCGGGAAGGTACTGGAGACTTCGGTACTTGGTTTCGCCCTGGTGATGCTCGCGATCTGGGGCGGACAGTGGGTTTCCCAAACTCCGGCGGTGGCCGGCTGGTTCACTCTTTCGGCACCCGCCCTGGCGATTCTGATCGTAATTTACGGATTCGCCGCTTCGGCACTCCCGGTCTGGCTGCTGCTGGCTCCGCGCGACTACCTAAGCACATTCGTCAAGCTGGGAACCATTGGCCTGCTGGCATTGGGAATTATCGCCCTGCGTCCCACGCTGCACATGCCTCCGCTCACCCGTTTTATTGATGGCTCGGGGCCGGTGTTTGCTGGAAAGGTGTTTCCCTTCGCGTTCATCACCATCGCGTGCGGCGCCATCAGCGGATTTCACGCGCTGATCTCGAGCGGCACCACTCCCAAGCTGATCCGGCGTGAGACCCAGGCCCGCATGGTGGGCTACGGCGCCATGCTTGCCGAGTCCCTGGTTGCCATCATGGCCATGATCGCGGCCTGCGTGCTGCAGCCCGGAATCTACTTCGCGATCAATAGTCCAGCGGGCATCGTTGGCCAAGCGCCGGAAGCCGCGGTCGCGACCATCAGCAGCTGGGGATTTCCCATCACCGCCGCCGAAATGCATTCCCTGGCCCAATCCGTGGGAGAGCAGACGCTATACAACCGCACCGGCGGGGCTCCCGCTTTCGCCGTCGGTATGGCCCACATCTTCTCTAACAGCCTGGGAGGACAGGCCCTGATGGCGATCTGGTACCACTTCGCCATCATGTTCGAAGCCCTGTTCATTCTCACTGTTCTCGACGCCGGCACGCGCGTGGGCCGTTTCATGCTGCAGGACGCGCTCGGACACGTGTGGAAGCCCCTGGGCCGCACCAGTTGGTATCCGTCCATTCTGGCGACCAGCGCCTTGATCGTGGGAGCCTGGGGATTCTTTCTGTGGCAAGGCGTCAAGGATCCATTGGGCGGCATTAACTCACTATGGCCGTTGTTTGGTATCGCGAATCAGTTGCTGGCCACGGTCGCCCTCTGTGTGGCCACTACCATCATCATCAAGATGGGTAAAGCGCGGTTTGCGGCGGTGACCCTGGCGCCGCTGGTATGGCTGGTTGCCGTGACTTTCACCGCGTCGTGGCAGAAAATTTTCGATCCCAATCCGCGCATCGGTTTCCTGTCGCATGCCGCGCAGTTGGGTTCGAGCGCTGTCCCGAACGCCCGGCTGATCTTCAACGATCGTGTCGACGCGGTTGTGACTGGAACGTTGATCGTGATGGTCGGGTTGATCTTGATCGAGTCGGCAGTCGAGTGGACACGAGTGGTCTCCGGCCGCAAGCCGGCCAGGGTAAAAGAAGCGCCGTTCGTAGCCACAAATTTTGCGGAGGAACAGGGATGAGCCACCGATCGCGCGACTGTGCCGCAACCGTTGGGCCCGGCGCGGCGTCATGGGCCAATGCCGGGCGAGCCATCCGATCGCTGGCATCACGGTTCAAGTCTTGCCGCCGCGTTTTTGCTGCCGCTCTGCGCGAAATCTTCGACGAGGCTGCCTATGCGCGCTTCCTGAATCAGAAGGAATTGATATCCTCCCGCGCAGCCTACGCTGCCTTTCGCCAGGAATACGAAGCCACAAAGGCGCGCCGCCCAAGGTGCTGCTGAATCGAGGTGGTAATGCAAGACGGGCGTCCCCGCCCGTCTTTGCAGGTGCGCATCTTCCACAAGAACGTCGCCGTTGAACACTGAATGCCAGCAGCCGACGCCTGAAATTGCGATAAACTCTCTGCCATGCGCGTGCTGGGCGTGGATTGCGGCACCGAGTACACCGGCTTCGGGGTGGTCGAGCTCGGTCCCGGCGACAGGCTGGTTTGCCTGACCTGCGGGGCGGTCAAGCTTTCGCCTCGCGAGCCCATGGCGCAGCGTCTGGCGATTATTTTTGACCGCCTCGCCGCCATCATCGAGCAACACAAGCCCGACAATGTCGCCCTCGAAGACGTGTTCTACGCGCTCAATGTGAAATCCGCGCTCAAGCTGGGACAGGTGCGTGGAGTCGCCATGCTGGCCGCGTCCTGCGCCGGACTGGAGGTTGCCGAGTATTCGCCACTCTCCATTAAGTCCGCCGTCGTGGGCTACGGCAGGGCGGAGAAGCCGCAAGTTCAGCACATGGTTACCCGCCTGCTCAATCTCAGCCAGGTACCGGAACCTGCCGACGCCGCGGATGCTCTGGCCATCGCCATCTGCCATCTTCATACTTCCGCCACGCTTCTAAGGCAACGCGCCGTGGGGGGATGAACATCCCATCATTCACGCTTCTAAGGCAACGCGCCGTGTGGGGATGAACATCCCATCATTTTTTTGGCATAATCTCCTCTGCATGGCTCGAGGCAAAAATGTGGGCGCGAGCGTCCCGCTCGTGCCGGCGGTCGCACGAGCGGGA
>JBOGLD010000274.1:0-12850 GCA_050745885.1 Terriglobales bacterium | reverse complement strand
AGTTCGCGCCGCTTCTTGCGTTGGAAAGATTCTTCGAGTTCGTCGACGGAGGTCGCGACTTTTCGCGGCGGACGGCTGCCGTTGCCATCCGGCCCTGCGCCGTGGAGCTCCGGTGACCTTACGCTTTCCGTCGGGTGCTCCAGGATCTGCATCAGGTAGAGATATCGGGCGGTGTCCTCCTGGAAGCGCGTCATCATGGCTTCGAACATGTCGAAGGACTCGCGCTTGTACTCGACAAGAGGATCGTGCTGCCCGTAACCGCGCAGCCCGATGCCTTCCTTCAGGTGGTCCATGTCCCGCAGGTGATCTTTCCACTGGGACTCTAGCACGCTGAGCATGATCATGCGCTCGTGGTAGCGCATGGCGTCGGGGCCGATGAGCTTTTCTTTGGCGTCGTAACGCTCTTTCAACTTGGCAAAGACGGCGTCGCCGAGCTCCTGCCGGCTCAGCGACTCCGGCTTGATTCCTTCCGCCAGAATGTCAACCCCGAAGCGAGTGAAAGTCGCGTCCTTCAGGCCTTTCGTGTCCCAATCGTCGGGATGTACCTTGACCCCGCAGAACTGGTCCATCAGATCGCTGAGAATGCCGGAGACGTAGTCTTCGAGAATGAGTTCCTTCTGTTCCACACCTTCGAGCAACTGGCGGCGCAGGCCGTACACGGCTTCGCGCTGCTTGTTCATGACGTCGTCATACTCGAGCAGATGTTTGCGGGCCTCGAAGTTCTGGGCTTCGACGGCTTCCTGCGCGGTGGCAATTCGGCGTGTGATGAGCCGCGATTCGATGGGAATGCCCTCTTCCATGCCCAATCGCTGCAGCAGCTTCGAAACCCACTCCTTGGCGAAGATGCGCATCAGATCATCTTCGAGTGAGAGATAGAAGCGGGAGGAGCCGGGATCTCCCTGGCGGCCGGCGCGGCCGCGAAGCTGATTATCAATCCGCCGCGCTTCGTGGCGCTCAGTCCCGAAGATGTGAAGTCCGCCAACGGCGGTGACTTCATCGTGTTCCTTGTCGGTCAGGATCTTGTGGCGGTTGAAGATCTCGGTCCACTGGTCGGTGGGGGCCACATACTCGTTTCCGGCGTAATACCAAACCGTACTCTTGGTTTCGTCGACATCGATTTGGATCTTGCCCTGGGCCGCGCGCAGGGGTTGCGCAATCCCCTTCTTCACGCACTCCTGCTTGGCCATGAATTCGGGGTTGCCGCCAAGCAGAATGTCGGTGCCGCGGCCGGCCATGTTGGTGGCGATGGTCACCATGCCCTTGCGTCCGGCCTGGGACACGATCTCGGCTTCGCGCTCGTGATATTTGGCGTTGAGCACGACGTGTTTGATGTTTTTCTTCTTCAGCAGTTCGGAAAGGCGTTCCGACTTTTCGATGGAGGTGGTGCCGACCAGCACCGGCCGGCCCGTGGCATACAGTTTCTGGATTTCGTCGGAAGCCGCGTAGTATTTCTCTTTCTCCGTCCGATACACGACATCGGGATTTTCCAGCCGCAGCAACGGCTTGTTGGTCGGAATGATCATCACTTCCAGGCGGTAGATGCTTTCAAATTCAGAGGCCTCGGTTTCCGCCGTGCCGGTCATGCCGGCCAGTTTCTTGTACATGCGGAAGTAGTTCTGGAAGGTGATCGTGGCCAGGGTCTGGTTCTCGCGCTCGATTTTGACGTTCTCCTTGGCTTCAATCGCCTGGTGCAGACCATCGGACCAGCGGCGCCCCGGCATCAGGCGCCCGGTAAACTCGTCCACGATGATGACTTCGCCGTCCTTCACCACGTACTCGACGTCGCGCCGGTAAAGGGCATGGGCTTTGACCGCGGTATCGACGTGGTGCTTGAGGTCCCAGTTCTCGGGATCGGCGATATTCCCGATACCCAGAAGCTGTTCGACTTTTTCCCAGCCGACGTCAGTCACCGTGATGCTCTTGTGTTTCTCATCCACCACATAGTCGCCCGTGAGTTCGCTGGGTTCACCGGGCGCAGTGTCCAGTTCCTCGCCTTTTTCCAGCTTGGAAATAATGCGATTCACGCGGGCGTACTTGTCGGTGGACTCCTCGCTGGCGCCGGAAATGATCAGCGGAGTGCGGGCTTCGTCAATCAGGATCGAATCCACTTCATCGACGATGGCGAAGTTGTGCTTGCGCTGTACGCAATCATGAACATCAAACTTCATGTTGTCGCGCAGATAATCGAAGCCAAACTCGTTGTTGGTGCCGTAGGTGACATCCGAGGCGTACGCTTCGCGGCGCTCTTCGTCGTCCAGATCGTGCACGATCACGCCCACGGTCAGGCCGAGGAAGCGATAGAGCCTTCCCATCCACTCAGAATCGCGTTTGGCCAGGTAGTCGTTGACCGTGATCACATGCACGCCGCGCCCGCTCAGAGCATTCAGGTAGACAGGCAGGGTGGCGACGAGGGTCTTTCCTTCACCAGTCTTCATCTCGGCGATTTTGCCCTGGTGCAACACCATGCCGCCGATCAGCTGCACGTCGAAGTGACGCATCTGGAGGACCCGCCGACCGGCTTCGCGGACTATCGCAAAAGCTTCCACCAGAATCTCGTCCAGGGCCTCGTTAATCGCCTTGGTGCGTTCTTCTTCGAGCGCTTTCAGGCGGTCGTGGTCCGCCTCCGGTTCGTCGGGAAGACTGGCCAGACGCTGCTGAACGTGGTTCCGGAATTCGTCCGTTTTGGCGCGCAACTGCTCGTCCGAGAGCTGCCGCATTTGCGGCTCAAGCGCACTGATGGCCTCGACCTTAGGCATCAGACGCTTCAGTTCTCGTTCGTTCTTGGTCCCGAAGACCTTACCTAATACCTTGTTAATCAAATCAATACACCTGTGAAGGCAGACCCGCCCCTATTAGAAGCCTAGCATATTAGATGCGGCGACAGTCGGTAAGTCGCGGGGGGAACCTTAAGCCGCAGAGCGCGAAGGATAAGCACTGGTGGCCAGTCTTAGTCCGGAAGCCCCCGTTTCATGTAATATTTCCCGCGAACCAATGCCCACTTTCTATGATCGCTTCGTCGAGTGCGTCGGGCACTGGCCCAAGAACGTCGCCCTGGAGATCCAGCGTCGCGACCGGGTTGAGAGCTGCACCTACGCCGAGCTCCGCCACATGGCGGAGTCGGTTGGAGTGTGGCTGGCCACAAACCAGTTTCAAGCGGGCGCCCGCATCGTTATTTTGGCGGACAATCATCCCCGCTGGGTGGCTGTATTTCTGGGCGTGGTGGCATGCGGGTGCACCGCCGTCCCGTTGGACACGGCGCTGCACTCCGACCAGATCACGACCCTGTTAAAGGACAGCGGCAGCTCACTGTTATTCTGCGATATCAAGCATCTCGCCACCGCACGGGAAGCGATTGCCTCGCTGCCCATCAAAATCGCTCTGATCAATCCGGCCGAACTGAAAGGCGCGCCAGGTCATGGCAATCCCGATTCGGGCGAACCGGCCCCAGTCGCCGATCTTGACACCATCTTTGCATCCGGCCCGGGCGGATTCACGCCGGCCCCGGTTGCAGCCGACGCCGTCGCTTCCCTCCTCTACACCTCCGGCACTACTTCCGACCCCAAGGGCGTCATGCTTACCCATGCCAATCTGCTGGGCGAAGTGGAGTCGGTATTCAAATGGGCGCGCGTCGGTCCCGAGGACGCCGTGCTCGGAGTGTTGCCACTGTTCCATGTGCTCTCGCAGATGGCAAATCTTCTGCTGCCCCTGGTAAAAGGCGCTCGGGTGGTCTACCTGGAAACGCTGAACACCACCGAACTGCTGCGGGCGCTGAACGAGCGGCATATCACCATTTTCGCCGTGGTGCCGCAATTCTTCTACCTGATTCACGAACGCATCTTTAAGGAAGTAGCGAAGCGCGGCCAACTGGCGGGCTGGGCGCTTAAGGGCCTGATGACCGTCAACCGCGGCCTGCGCACCATGGGGTTCAACGCCGGCCGCATCTTTTTCGGCAAGCTGCACAGCACATTCGGCGACCGCATGCGGTATCTGATCACCGGCGGCTCGCGCTTCGATCCTCAGATCGGATTCGACTTTCACGCGCTGGGCATCGACGTTCTGCAGGCCTACGGTCTCACCGAAACCACTGGCGCGGCCTTCGCGGCCCTCCCCCATCACAACGTGATCGGTTCGGTCGGACCACCGCTGCCGGGCGTGGAAGGAAAAATTGTCGATCCAAAGCCCGGAGAAGACGGCGGGCCGGCCGTCGGTGAAATTGCCATCCGGGGCGCCATCGTGATGAAGGGCTATTGGAACCGTCCGGATGCCACCGCCGCCCTCCTTAAAGATGGCTGGCTCCATACCGGGGACCTCGGCTATTTCGACTCAGGCGGCAATCTGTTTATCACCGGACGCGAAAAAGACGTGATTGTGCTGAGCAATGGCAAAAACGTCTACCCCGAGGAGATTGAGTCTTACTATTTGAAGTCCGCCAACATCAAGGAAATCGGAGTGATGGCGCTGGAGAGTGAACCCGGCAATCCCGCTTCCGATCGCTTGTACGCCGTCGTGGTACCTGACTTCGACTCATTGAAGGAACGAAGAATCGTGAATGCGAAGGAAGTGATTCGCTTCGACATTGAAGGCATCTCGGCGAAGATTCCGTCCACCAAGCGCATTGGCAGCTACGAAATCTGGCAGGACCCGCTGCCCCGCACGACGACTCGCAAGCTTAAACGCTTCGAAATGGATAAACGGGTGCGCGCGAACCAGCAAAAAGGACAGTCAATCTCCGAAGGCGCCTCCACGCCGGCGTTAAGCGCTCCGACGTTAAGCGCTGAAGAGGTCCAATGGCTGGAGCGGCCCGAGGTGCAGCAGGCACTGAAGGTGATTCGCGAATCCAGCAAGACTGCGCCCGAAGTGATCCGGCCCGGCGACAATCTCGAACTCGATCTGGGTCTCGACTCCATGCAGCGAATTGAATTGCTAGTTGGAGTTGAAAAGGAGCTTGGTGGTGACGTGGACGAATCCGCCCTGGCCGAAATCTATACCGTCCGCCAGCTGGTGGATGCGATTAGGGAGAGCGCGGCAGCGGGAAAAACACGGGCCGTCTCAAGTCAGCATCCGGGCGGCTGGAAATCGGTCCTGGAGGAAGAACCAACCGATCCGGAAGTTCTGGCGCTGGCCCGTCCCGGGCAGCTGGCGGAGCACCTGCTGTACCCACTATTCCAGCCACTGCAGATTTTTGCGTACGACCGGTTTCACCTGCGAGTGAGCGGATTGGAGAAGCTTCCAATTCGGGGTCCCTACATCATCTCTTCGAACCACCAAAGCTATCTGGACCCGGTGGTGCTCGCGGCGATTCTGCCCTGGCCGGTGTTTCGTAATCTGTTTGCCGTGGGCACCAGCGAAATTTTCGGTTCCGGCTTCATGCGTCGTCTGGCGCGCTGGCTGAGGGTGATCGTCGTCGATCCGGATGCGAATCTGGTTTCCGCCATGCGGGCGGGCGCCTTCGGACTGCGCCACGGCCGCATTCTCATTCTTTACCCTGAAGGTGAACGCAGTATCGACGGCACTCCCAGGACTTTCAAGAAAGGCGCCGCCATTCTCTCGATTCATCTGCAAGTGCCGATTGTTCCGGTGGCGATTGAGGGCTTTTATGAGGCTTGGCCTCGAGGTAAGGCATTCCAAAAGTTCGCCCCGCTGAAGATTCAATTCGGCGATCCGATTTATCCCGTGCCGGAAGCAGAGGCATCAGAATCCGCATACGAAAAGCTCACGGCGGAGTTGAAGGTGCGGGTAGTGGAAATGTGGAAGGGACAGCGCGGGAAAACACAATCCTGAAGAACTTTCAGGCGGAGAACCGGCCGAGCCTACCTATGTTGGAACAAAGGAAGAAAATACTCCAAGTTACCCAGGTGATCGCGCAGCGTAGGGGACCTACTTGGCCCGGGGATGGGTCTGATCGTAGACCTGCAGGACGTGCTTCACGGAGAGCTGGGTGTAGCGCTGCGTGGTCGAAAGACGCTCGTGGCCGAGCATTTCCTGAATGGCGCGCAGGTCCGCGCCTTCCTCCAGCATGTGAGTTCCGAATGCATGCCGCAAGGTATGCGGATGGACATCCGGAGACAGGCCCTTGGCCACCGCGATTTTCTTGATGATTCGACCTACGCTGCGGGTGGTGAGGCGCCCACCCCGCCGGTTGATCAGCAATGCCGGCAAATTTTTCTTCTGCTCCGTCAACAACCGCTGGCGGGCCGGGAGATACGCCGCCAAGGCGACTTTGACCGTGTCCCCGAAGGGAACGTAGCGTTCCTTTTTCCCTTTGCCGCGGACCAGGATCGCCTCATTGCTTACCCGGATATCCGCGACGTTAATCCCGATCAGCTCGGAGTTCCGGATGCCGCAGCCGTAGAGCAACTCGAGCATCATCCGGTCGCGCTCGGGAAAGGCAGCGACTTCGGGCATTTGCCCGTCGAGGACTTTATTCATTTCCTCGATAGTCGGAACGCGCGGAAGTTTTTTTGGCAGTTTCGGGGTCGAGACCAGGGCCGCCGGGTTGTGCTCGACCACTCCCTCCTGGGCCAGCCAGCGATAGAGCGATCGCACTGCCGCCAACGAGCGCGCCACCGAAGTCTTGCCCAGTCCTCTTTCATAGAGGTGAGATAGAAAACCGCGAATGACGACGTGGTCGATGTGTTTCCAGTTGCGCGAGCCGGCGTAAGCGGCGAATTCTTCCAGGTCGCCGCCGTAGGCCTTCAGGGTGTGGACGGACACATTGCGCTGGCGCAGCGATTGCAGGAAGGCGCGTACCGCCTTATCGACGACAGTCAGCTTTGCGGTTTCGGCCATAAACCCAATCCCCAGCACAGAGTCACGTAGGAGAAATCAAGGTGCTGTCTCCGCGACTCCGCGTCTCCGCGGTGAAAGAACATTCTCCTGCCTCGCCTTCGCTCTGGGATGATGCTTCTGGTACACACTCTTGAGTCGATCCAGGGCGAGGTGCGTGTACACCTGCGTAGTGGAAATGTCGGCGTGGCCCAGGATGGTCTGCACCGTCCGGAGATCGGCGCCGTTTTCGACCATGTGGGTGGCGCAACTGTGCCGTAGCATGTGCGGACTGGCCTTGCGCCCGGCGCTTGCGGAAGCCGCGCGGACCATCTGCCAGACCCGTTGCCGGGTCAACTTTCCGCCCCCCTGTCCAACGAATAAAAGTGGCGAGTTCTTCCCTTTCGTCAGAATCGTGCGCGCCTCTTTCAGATAGAGGGTCAGCGCATCCTGCGCGCCTTTTCCCAGAGGCACAATCCGTTCCTTGTCCCCATTGCCGCGCACCAGCACGTAACCCAGATCGAGCTTCAGGTCTTCCAGTTTGACCCCGATGATCTCGGATACCCTGAGCGCCGCGGCATAGAAAACTTCCAGCATGGTGCGATTGCGCGCCGCAATCGCATCGGCCGCCTTGCGGTTCGAAGCCGGGCGTTGGCCCACCAGCATGGCTTCCATTTCGTCGCGGGCCAGCGCTTTGGGCAGCACCTTCCATTGTTTGGGTGAATCGATGTTGAGCGTGGGATCGTGGACCACCATCTTGTCCAGCAGGAGATAGCGATACAAGTGGCGCAGGGCGGAAAGCTTGCGCCCCACGGACCGGCCGTCCACGGAATTTCCGAACAACTGCTGGATAAATTCGCGCACATGGTTGCGCTGAGCAGTGAGCAAGGTGCGCTTGCGCTTCTCCAGAAAGCCGGCGAATTGCCCGATGTCGGCGGCGTAGGCCGAGATGGTAAGCGGCGCGAGCCCCTTTTCGATCTTCAGATAATCGAGGAATCCTGAAACCACGCGGGAGTTGACGGGGGACGGCACGATCCAAGTATGCGCGTTATCGGACCCCGAGGAAAAGTAGCGAGAATGGTGAACCACGGAGGACACAGAGGACACGGAGCGTTTGGACTTCCTCCTTATGCTCTGTGTCCCGCGTGGTTAGTGAATTTCTTTCAGAATTTCCACCGCATACAGCGCCCCTTCCGGCGTTTCCTCATGCTTGAAATAAGCGAACACATCTCGCCCCTGGCCCAGATGTGCGCGGATTCGATCGACCATCGCGCGGCGCTCGTCGGGAGTGTAGGAAGGCTTGCGGTAACGGTAGTAGCAGAAGTCGGCGGTCACCACGTCGGGCGTGACCCACTCTTCGGTTTCGGCGATGCAGAGGGCGCGATTACCGTTTCTCAGCAAATTGAAAATCTCATCGCTAAACCACGACGGATGACGGAATTCAAATGCCGTCTGAACGGCGCGCGGCAGGAGGGGAAGAAATTCTTCCAATAACTTCGCGTCGGCTTTCAAATTCGGCGGCAACTGGAAGAGTACAGGACCCAGTTTTCCGGCCTGCGCCAAGGGCTCGATGGTGCTCAGGAACCGAGGCACAAAGTCGGCGGTCCCCTTGAGCCGCTTGATGTGCGTGATCACCTGGTGCGCCTTTACCCCAAAGCGAAAATCGGGCGGCGTCTCCGCGATCCATTTCTGGGCGGTCGTTTCCTTGATTAATTGGCGGAAGGTGAAATTGACTTCCACCGTATTGAGTTGGGTGGCGTAGTGCCGCAGAAATTTGGTTTGCGGAAGCTTGGCGGGATAAAAGTCCGGCTTCCAGCCCGGATAAGCCCATCCTGAAGTTCCCACGTAGAGTTGCGTCATACGTTATGCCGATTATTTCTTCCCGGTCTTTCTGCCGGTTTTCCTGCTTGTGGGTTTCGCGGTCTTCTTCTGGCGTCCGGCCTGGGCTGCGATTTCCAGACCAGTCACAGCGGCGGCGGAGTTTCCGCGAGCTTCGCTCGCCGCACGGGCGTGGACGCCCGCGCCCACATCGGCCGCTAATTTGGGCAGCTTCTGCTTCAGCTTGAGAACGGGTCCGAACAAGTCTCCCATTTTTTCCACGCGCTTGAGCACCTGGCCTGCCTCGAAGACCAGCAGCCTGGGGTCTTTCTTCTTTAGCATGTGCTCGACTTCTTCCCACTTCACCGGCGTAGAAACCGTAGGATGCTCTCTTGCCCGCAGCGAATACACTGCAATCGTAGTTTTATGTTCGTCGTTCTGACTCCAGTCCACCAGCACCTTGCCTTTGCGCAACTCCTTCTTCATGTCCGAAACCACCAGCTCACGATGCCGGTCTTCCAATATCCGGGCCAGGGCGTGGGCAAAAGGTTTGGTGGCCTCGTAGCTGGTGGGCGTATTCAGGGGAACGTAAATCTGCAGCCCCTTGGATCCCGAGGTTTTGGGAAAACTCTGCAGTCCGAAGTGCTCAAAGATTTCTCGCAACCACATGCCCACCTGCGCGCACTGCACGATGTCCGCGGGCGGTCCGGGATCGAGGTCAAATACCATCATGGTTGGACAGTCGATGTCTTTCGCGAGAGAAAGCGAGGGGTGCAGTTCGATGGCGGCCAGGTTCGCCATCCAGACGACGGTGCTGAGGTCGTCGGCCAGAATGTAGTTGACCGTCCGCCGGTTACCCTCGCTCCAGATAGGCGCGGTCTTCACCCAGTCGGGCCGATGCGCGGTGGCGTTCTTCTCAAAAAAGAACTGGCTGTCCACCCCGTTGGGATAACGCTTCAGGGTCAGCGGCCGTCCCGCCAGATGGGGAACCAGGACCGGACCGATGCGGGCGTAGTAGTCGATGACCTGCCCCTTGGTGAAGCCGGTCGCGGGATACAGGACCTTTTCCAGATTGGACAACTTCAGTTGCCGGCCTTGAATTTCGACCATCGGTGAAGTGCTCACTCGGCCTCGCTTGGTATTACTGTCGACCGCGATTGGGGTTTAGTATAGCGGTGCCCGTGGACTGATATACAAACTGCTGTGGCGCGGGCGCCCCTGGCCGGCGGCTTTTGACCTAGGCCTTGGACTTTCGCGGGCGAGGGCGCCCGCGCCACACAATCAACATCTGTCAAGTTTGACAACTTCCCTTCCCGCCACGTAACTTCAAGTTCTTCCTGTAATGTTCTGTCCAACCGCAGTGGAGGTCCGATGAAATACCGTGCGCTCAAGTCTGTAGCTGTGCTTCTAGTACTTTCCGCGATGGCCGTTGCACAAGATCTGACTGCCTTCGAAAAGCGCACAACGGTCAAGAAACTGGACAATGGTCTCACCGTGGTCATTTCCGAACGTCCGGAGGCGCCGGTCTTTTCTTTCAATACCCACGTAAACGCGGGCTCGGTTCAGGACCCGTTGGGAGAGACCGGCCTGGCCCACATGTTCGAGCACATGGCCTTCAAAGGCACAGACAAGATCGGCACCACCGATTATCCCGACGAAAAAATCGCGCTGGCCAAGGTGGAAAAAGCCTACGCCGCTTATATCGAAGAGCGCGATAAACGCGTGGGTCGGGATGAGCAGAAGCTGAAAGATCTGCAAAAGAGCTGGCAGGACGATATCGCGGATGCGCAAAAGTACGTCAAGCCCAACGAGTTTCCCCAAATCCTCGAAAGCAATGGCGCGGAAGGTTTAAATGCCTCAACCGGCGAGGACCAGACCGAATATCACTACTCTTTTCCGGAAAACCGGCTGGAGCTCTGGGCCTACCTCGAGTCGGAACGCTTTATGCACCCGGTGATGCGTGAGTTTTACAAGGAGCGCAATGTGGTGATTGAGGAACGCCGCATGCGGGTTGACAGTAACCCGATCGGACGCCTGCTGGAACAGTTCACCACAGCTGCCTTCCAGGCGCATCCTTATCACCGGCCGGGCATTGGCTGGATATCCGACCTGAATTCGTTCTCCGCCACCGACGCGCAACAATTCTTTGATGAGTACTACGTTCCGTCGAACATGGTGGTAGCCGTGGTGGGCGACGTCAAGCCTTCAGAGGCGCTGCCCATCATCGAAAAGTATTTTGGCCGCATCCCGGCCCGCGAACGCCCCGACGAGCGCACCACCACCGAGCCTCCGCAAAATTCCGAGCGCCGGGTCGTGCTCTATGAACGGTCGCAGCCGCTTTACCTGGAGGGCTACCACCGGCCCGACTACCGCAGTCCCGACGACGCTGTGTACGACGCCATCGCCGACCTCATGTCGAACGGGCGCACCTCCCGCTTGTACCGGGCACTGGTTCGCGATAAGAAGATCGCCGCCTACTCGGCGGGCTTTACCGGTTTGCCCGGCAACAAGTATCCCCATCTATTTGCCTTTTACGCGTTCCCCCTGCCCGGCCATACGCCCGCGGAAGTGGCGGATGCCATCCACGTCGAAATCGATAGGCTGAAAAAAGAGGACATCAGCGACGAGGAATTGAAAATGATCAGGACGCGGGCCAAAGCCAATCTCCTGCGCGGACTGGATGACAACGAGGGCCTGGCCTCCTCACTCGCCCTGTATCAGGCACTTTATGGCGACTGGCGCGAACTGTTCCACCAGGTGGAGAACCTCGACAAAGTAAGCAAGGCCGATATCCGGCGCGTCGCTAACCAGACTTTTGTCCCCACCAACCGGACCGTGGGAATTATCGAGACCATCTCGCCGCCCCGGGCGGCCGGCCAAAACGGAGGTGGGCAATGAAAAGCATTTCCTTTGCTCTTCTCACCTTCGCGTTCGTGACCGGGTTGGTCTTTCAGGCGGCCCCGGCGGCGGCACAGGCCACCGACTGGCAACAGATCAACATTCCCCCTCTGCCCGCGTTTCATCCCCAGCAGCCCAAACGCATAGTCCTGCCCAACGGGATGATCATTTTCCTGCAGGAGGACCATGAACTGCCTCTGGTCGACGGCGTGGCCCGGATTCGCGGCGGCTCCCGTTCCGAGCCTGCCGACAAAACGGGCATGATCGACATGTATGGGGAAGTCTGGCGCACCGGTGGCACCAAGGCGCAAACCGGAGATCAACTGGATGACTATCTCGAAATCCGCGCAGCCAAAGTCGAGACCAATAGCACCGCCGATTCGACAACCATTTCGTTTTCCTGCCTGAAGGCAGATTTTGACGACGTATTCAAGGTGTTCGACGACCTGTTGCGCGGGCCGGAGTTCCGCGCCGACAAGCTTGACCTGGCGCAGAAGGAATATTTCGATGCCATCTCCCGCCGCAACGACGACGTCGATGGCATCGTGGGCCGCGAGTCGGTGAAGCTGGCCTACGGCGCCCAGAATCCGTACGCCCGAGTCGCCGAGTACAAGACCATCGCAGCCGTCACCCGCCAGGACTTCATCGACTGGCATCGCGCTCACGTCAATCCCAACAACATCATTCTGGGGATCGTCGGCGATTTCGACTCGGCTGCGCTGGAAGCCAAGCTGCGCCAGGCCTATGGCGCCTGGCCCAAGGGACCGGCGCTGAAGGAAGAAAAGATCGACTTTACGCCGGCAAAACCCGGCTACTACCTGGTCCAGAAAGACGATGTCAACCAGAGTTCGATCGACATGGTCGAGCTCGGCATCCGGCGCGACAATCCCGACTACTATGCCGTCCGCGTCTTTAATGAAGCCTTCGGCGGCGGTTTCTCCTCACGTCTGTTCCGCACCATTCGCACCCAGATGGGGTTGGCCTACGCCGTGGGCGGCGGAATTGGAACCGCCTTCGATCATCCCGGGATGGTGCGCCTGGTCGTGGGCACGAAAAGCGCCACCACGCTCGAATCCATCAAGGCCCTGGACGACCAGATTGACGATCTGGCCAAGCATCCCATTTCCGCAGCCGAAATCAAGCTGGCCAAGGATGCCATTTTGAACGGCTTCATTTTCAATCTTGATTCGCCCGACAAGATTCTGCGCGAACGCATGGCCTACGAATTCTATGGCTACCCGCAGGACTACCTGGAGAAGTTCCGCGAAGGCGTGGACAAAGTAACGGAGGCAGACGTGGCGCGGGCAGCCTCCAAATATCTCCACAAGGAAAAACTGGCCATACTGGTGGTGGGCAATCAAGCGGAGTT
>JBOGLD010000273.1:0-7550 GCA_050745885.1 Terriglobales bacterium | reverse complement strand
CCGGTGATGTGGCTCGGTTTGGAAGCTTGATGCGGGAATCGCATCGCAGTCTGCGCGATCTCTTTGAAGTCAGTTGCCGGGAACTGGACATCATGGTGGAAATCGCGGAGTCCCTCGAAGGCTACTGTGGCGGCCGCATGACGGGCGGCGGCTTCGGGGGCTGCACCGTGAACCTTGTCAAGTGCACCGATGCTTCCAGATTTGCCGGGCAGATTTCCGAACGGTATCAGGCCGCCACCGGGATCAAGCCCGATATTTATGTGTGCTCCGCGGCCAATGGCGCCAGCGCGGATTAGATATCCACTCCTGCCCGCTAGGTATCTGGCTCACCCGGGTCGGTGAAAAAATACCTAACCCCGCAGGCCATCTCGGGGTATAGGGGGCCCTCGACCGCCTGGCTGCTTCGCCAAGCGAAGCAGTTCCTCCGCTCAGGATGACAGCGCAAGCCGAACTCTAGATGGCGCGCGTGGAACCGCGCATCACCAAATGGGTTGGAATTGAGTAATCGACATGCGGCCCCTCGTCTTTTCGGATGAGGGCTTCGAGTGCGGCAAAAGCGGTGATCGCAAGCTGGGTTCGCGACAGGATCACTGTGGTGAGAGGTGGCTGGGTGAGGTGGGCAAACGAAATATCGTCAAAACCAATCAGCGATATGTCCTCAGGAACTCTAAGTCCGGCGTGCAGAATCGCGCCCAGTGCTCCAATCGCCGTAAGGTCGTTCGAGGTGATGACCGCGGTTGGCCGCTGAGGCAGTTTCAGCAGGCTTCTCATGGCCATGGCTCCGCCTTCGATCCGGTGGTCTCCCTTTTCGATCATGGACCGGTCGGAGAGCCCCCTGGACTTAAGGCCGGAGACGTAAGCATCGTGCCGTATGCGGGCCGACTCCAGGTTCATGGGGCCTGCAATAAAAGCAATTCGCCGATGGTTGAGCGAAAAAAGATGCTGCATGGCCTCGTGAATGCCCTGGGCGTAATCGATGCGAATGTTAGTGCTGTGGGGGCCAGTTTTGCCGGTGTCCATGAACACGGTGGGAATGTTGCGGCGGGTCAGTTCGGTCACCATGGCAGGGTCGGCTTCCGACGTCATGATGGCCACGCCGTCGACTTTGCGTTCCACCATGCGACGGATGCATCCCGCCATCCGCTTGGGATTGTAATCTGTGTTCCCGATGATGACTTCCTGGCCGCGCTCGACCGCCTGATCTTCAAAACTCTTCACCAGTTCGGGGAAAAAAGGGTTGGTGATGTCAGAGATGATGAGACCCAGCATCCGGCTTCTTCCCGAAACCAGAGTGCGAGCGTGGGTGTTGGGATAGAAGTTCAGCTCTTCGATGGCTTGGCGCACCCGTGCCGCAGTACCGGGCCGCACTTTCTCGGAATCATTGATAGTGCGCGAAACCGTAGCGGTTGAGACTTTCGCGCGCTTCGCGACTTCTTTAATGTTCATGCATGTCCACGAGGTAGGCGACGAAGGGAAAATCTTATTTTAGCAATGATTGCGGAACAAGGGAATGTGCGTGTAAGCGTTTACAGGGGCGGGGCCAGTATTAGATAATGCACCCGCAATCATTTCAAACGTAGCCCAAAGGGGAACCATGGACCGACGCAACTTTCTCAAGTCTACCGGCACGTTCATCGCGGGAGCGACCATCGCCCGCTCGGCATTGGCCGCCAGCGCTGCGGAAGCCGACCCCGCCACGGGACGCCTGGTTCTGCCCATGAACCGGAACTGGCGGTTCAGCCGCACGGTCGCGGCAGGCTCGCACGCCCGCGATTTCGACGATTCCGGATATGAGCGCGTCGTAATTCCCCATACCAATGTCCGCCTCCCCTGGCACAGCTTTGACGAAAAGAGCTATGAGTTCGTTTCCAGCTATCGCCGTCGCTTCAAACTTCCGCTGGAAGCCCGGGGCAAGCGCGTGTTCGTGGACTTTGAAGGGGCCATGACGGCTTCGACCGTCTGGATCAATGGCCAGCGGCTGGGCGAGTACAAGGGCGGTTACACGCCTTTTTCCTTTGAGCTCACTCCGCATCTCGATTTTGATGGTGAGAATCTGTTGGCAGTGGACCTGGATTCCAGCGAGCGGCCCGACATTCCCCCCTTCGGCTATGAGATTGACTACCTGACCTTCGGCGGCATTTACCGAGAAGTTTCTCTGCGCATCGTTCCGGCGACTTTTATCGAAAATGTTTTTGCCAAGTCCAAGGACGTTTTGACGGATCATCCCAGCCTGGATGTAGATTGCTACATCCAGCGCATGGAGGCATCGCGAGAGCCGTTGACCCTCGAAGTCAGTCTCCGCCAGGGGGATCGCGTGTTGGCCAAGGGCACGCAGCGCGTTCCCGCCGCCCAAGCCTCCACCGAAGCAGCTGCGTACACGGTTCACGTGGACAAACCTGGTCCTATCGAGCTATGGGATCTCACCCATCCGAATCTCTATCAAGTACAGGCCCGCCTGCTGCGCGGGGCGCAGGCAGTGGACGAAGTCTCACGCACCATCGGCTTTCGCGAAGCCCAATTCACCGATCACGGCTTCGAACTCAATGGCAAAGTGATCAAGCTGCGCGGGCTGGATCGCCACCAAACCTTTCCTTTTGTCGGGCAGGCCATGTCCGGCCGCGTCCAGCGCCGGGATGCCCAGATATTGCGCAACCAGCTGAAGTGCAATATCGTACGGACCTCGCACTATCCGCAATCCCGCCATTTCCTCGATGCCTGCGACGAGCTCGGGTTGCTGGTGCTCGAGGAAATCCCCGGGTGGCAGCACATCGGCGACGAGTCCTGGAAATTGATATCGATTGACAACGTCGGGCGCATGATCCGCCGCGACTGGAACCATCCCTCCATCATCCTCTGGGGGGTGCGGATTAACGAGTCGAAGGACGATCATGATTTCTACATCCGCACCAATGCCCTGGCCCACAAGTTGGATCCGACGCGCCAGACCGGAGGCATCCGCTACTTTCAGTCATCGGAATTTCTCGAAGACGTTTTCACCATGAACGACTTCGGTTTTCCCCTGAAGCCGCCCAATCACTCGCGCTACCTGAACACCGAATTTGTCGGGCACACCTATCCCACCAAGACCATCGACCAGGTGGAACGGCTGACCGAACATACGATGCGCCATGCCCGCATCCACGACCAGTTGGCTTCCAACCCGCAATACGCCGGCGGCATTGGCTGGTGCGCCTTCGACTACAACACCCACGGTGATTTTGGCTCCGGTGATCGCATCTGCTATCACGGCGTCACCGACATTTTCCGCGAACCCAAGCCGGCGGCGGGCTTCTACAAGTCGCAATGCGACCCCGCCGAAGAGGTCGTGCTGGAGCCGGCCTTCCACTGGGCGCGAGGCGATGCCTCGGTTGGATTCTCGAACGCAGTGATGTGCTCCAACTGCGACCAGATAAAGCTCTACATCGCAGATGAACTGGTCGCTACGGTTGATCCTAACCGGAAGGAATTTGCACATCTTCGCTATGCCCCATTCGCCGTTCAACTGAGCGAGCTGTTTCACAAATGGGGAGATTTGCGTCTCGAAGGCTACATTCAAGGCAAACAGGTCATCGTAAAGAAGTACTCCGGCAAAGGCATCGATCAAAAATTCACTCTGTTACCCGACGACAACCGCCTGATCGCGGACGGCGCCGACACAACCCGCGTGGTGCTGCGCGTGACCGACGAATTTGACGCCATCCGGCCATTTGCCAACGACCCGATCAAGTTTGATCTGGAAGGACCGGCGGAACTTATCGGGGACAATCCGTTCGCCTTGATCGGCGGAACCGGTGCGATTTGGATTCGAGCCAGGGAGCAGGACGGAACGGTTCGGCTGACGGCCACCCACCCCGTGTTGGGAAAGCAGCAGGTCGAGTTCGAGATTGCGGCCGCCGCTCCGGAAGCAGTGTAGAAGCTCGAAGCGAGGGTTCGGGCCTGGCATTCGGACTAGCGTCTTTGCCTCGGCGATCCCAGCCGCGGGGCGATCCCAGCCGCGGAGCGATCCCAGCCGCGGAGCGGCGCAAGAATGCAGCCCCGGGCGCAAGCCCGGGGTCTGCTGGCGAAATGCTGGGGAGCCCCAGCGGGGCGAAAGAGCCGAGGACCGCAGCCACCGCTGCCCCGCCGCACGGACGCGGGCGTCCGTCCCTACGTCGCCTTTTGCCGGATCAAATCTTCGACGTCGCCGATCTTTTCTCCCAGTAAATTCAGCTTGCGGGCCAGCCCTTGAATTTCGGACTCGGCGCGGCGGTTGACATCATAGTCGAGCTCGCCACGCAGCCGGTCCTTCGTGTCCTGCCGGTTCTGGCTCATCATGATGACTGGAGCCTGGATGGCGGCCAGCATGGAGAGGAACAGGTTGAGCAGAATAAAGGGATACGGATCCCAGGCCTTTCCTCGCATCACAACATTTATGGCGGTGTAGACGGTAATAGCGAAGGCAAAGGTGATGATAAAGGTCCACGAACCACCGAAGCTGGCGACCTGGTCGGCGATGCGTTCTCCGAAGCTCATGTCTTCCTCGATGATGTCGTTGGGGTTGCGGCTGGCGCGGACCCGCACCAGTTGCTGGGAAGCGTGAAACTGGCGGCCCAGCACGGTCAACATGTCCATGCCTGACATGGGTTTGCGTTGCAACAGAACGGCGATGTCGTGCCGATCAACCTCCAGGCAGACCGCTTCGTCCATAGCGATGGCCTCGGTTTGGTGAGGCGTCTGTTCAAGCATGGAGGCGAAGCCTAAGAACTCTCCCTCGGCGGGCTGGTCGATCAGGACTTCCTGGTGGTCCTCGTCCACGGTGGTGACTCGCACCGAACCGGAGATCATGACGTACGCCTGTCCGCCTGGGTCGCCGATCTTCCAGATGCGCTGGCGGGGAGCGAAGGTCTTGAGTTCGACCTGTCCCGCCAGAACCGCTGTTTCTTCTTCGTCAAGCAGGGCAAATAGGGGAACACGCTTCAGTATCTCTGGGCTGCACGCCATCGCTCACCTCGTCAGGTAGAAATAGATCGAGCCTGATCGTTCAGAAGGATGGCATAAAGGGCGAAATGCAACAACTGGCGGTATGAACTATTTTTGTTCGGCGAAAACGCGGGAGTGAAACTCCATCACTTCGCCCATGTGGGAGAGGAAATAGGTGAGGCTGTGATCGCCGGGATACGAGTGATATTCGTGCTTGACACCTTCCGCCCGCAGTTGCTGATCCAAGGCGGCGGCTCCATCCTCAAAGCCGAAGTCATCCTGTTGGCCGCAGTTAAAGTAGATCGCCAGGTGGCGCAGGCCCGATTGGTTTTTTCTGGCCAGAAGGAAAATATTGTTTTGTTTCCAATGCAGTACGTTGATGGGCTCGCCAAAGGCCGGTCCCAGCACTCGGCCCAGGGGCGTGCCGGAGCGTCCCGCGGCCGAGAGCTCTTGCGGGGTTTGCGTGATCAGCGCAGCGCTTTGCGCGCTGACCGCGGAAAACAGCTCGGGATGGGCGAAGGCGAAGCGCAGCGCTCCGTAGCCCCCCATCGAGACGCCGGTGATGGCCCTGCTTTTCCGCCCCGGGCGGACGCGATACCGGCTTTCGATGTACGGCATGAATTCCTGCAGAAAGAAATCGCTATAGCGAAGGGTGTTGCCGGGCGAATTGATGTAGAAACTGCGCTTGCCCTCCGGCGCCACCACCAGAAAGTCGTTGATCTTGTGCTGGCGGCGCAGGTCTTCGAGCACGCTCCATCCCCCGGTGCTGAACAGCGTCTGCTCGTTTTGGCCAAGGCCGTGAAGGAAGTAGAGCACCGGGTAGCGCCGATGCGCTGAATCTTTGGCGCCATAGTCCGGCGGTAATTGGACGCAGTAGTGAACTGCCTGTTTGAGGATGTGGCTGTTAATGACGTTGCAGTCGGTGCGGCTCTGTGCCTGGGCCACACCAGGGAGCAAGATCAAAAGGACAAAAGTCAGAAACAAGAAGGACAGCCTGCGAAACAGGTAGCTAGGTTGGTTCATTTGTAAACAACGGTTCTCAGCAGCAGCAGACTCGGTCCAAAGCACTCTCCCCCAAAGGCGCACAGGAAATCCAAACACTATTCAGTTTACTCGTAACGCAGCGCCTGTACGGGGTCGAGACGAGCCGCGCGCGCAGCCGGGTACAAGCCCGAGACCAGGCTGACGACGAAAGCAAAGACGATGGCCGCGCCCACCAGCCACCACGGCACCGCCCAGAAACTTTCGGGCGGAAGGGCCTGGCGCTTCAGATAGATATTCGTCCCCAGGTTGATGATGTGACCGATGGTCCAACCCAGGGCCACTCCTACGACTCCGCCCAGCAGGCCCATGGCGCCGGCCTCGGCGAAGAAGAGTTTCTTGACATCGCTGTCGCTGGCGCCGATGGCTTTCATGATCCCGATTTCGCGGCGGCGCTCCAGAATGGCCATGACCAGCGTGTTGACGATGCCGATCGAAGCCACGGCCAGTGCCAGGCTGCCAAAAATCCCCAGGAAGAGATCAAGCACGGCAAAAAATTGCCGCAGGCTGCGAGTGGCATCGAGAATGGAAAAAGTATTGAACCCCAATTTTTTTATGGCCTGCTCGACCGCTTCAACCTGCTTGGGGTTCTTTACCCGCACGCTGACCGTGGAATAGCTGGGCTGCTTGTTGAATCCGCGCATGCTGTCGCGCACGTCGGAAGGCTGCATGACGCGCAGGTCCTGCGCCAGTTTCAAGGGCAGGAACACCCGTGCCCGGGCCGCGCCCCGCATGCTGTCAGGATCGAGATCCGAGACGCCAACGATTTTCAGTTTCTCCTCCCGCGAGATGACGGAGTAGGCGGCGTCTGACGGGGGTTCGGCCGCAGCCGTGGATGAGTTGGAGTTTGCAGGAGCGCCCGACTCCGCAGACGATGGCTCCGAAACGCGTTGTGCATAACGCATGATCAGTTCCTGCCCTAAAAGCGGCTTGGCCAAATCGCTGACGGGGACATCGTCCTCGTGGCCGGGCGGCGGCGCCTTGCCCAGCAATTCCGCGGCGAACGATTTTTGCAGAATGACCTCGGGGGCAGTTTCAGAGGAAAAAAATCTGCCCGGAATTCCTGTAAAGGCGTCGTTCGACTGGGCGGAGTCAGGAATGCCCGCCACCATGGTCAGATGAGGCTTGTCCTGATAGCTGAGTTCAGTGATGAAGCGGATGTCCGGGTAAGCCTCCAGCACGTCGGGCAGGCGTTCGATTTCCTGGCGGGCGGGTTCATCCAGCGTGCGGCTTTCGGCGGCGGACGCGGTGCTGCGCTGGTCGTCGCGATTAAAGCCACGCATTTCGCGGCGCGAGGTCACCACTACGGTATCGAAAAGACCGGACTTGGCCAGATGGCGGGTGGCCAGCTTTTGCAGGCCGATTCCGAGCGACAGCATGGCTACCAGCGATGCGACTCCGACCGAGATGCCAATCGTAGTCAGCGAATTGCGCAGCGAAGATTCGCGCAGATTTCGCAGGGCGAGTTCGGTAAGGTCGTAGGTTTTCATCGCCGTTCCCCCTGTCCACTGCCGTCGACGGCCGCCGGGTTCGGTCGATCATCGGTCAGC
>JBOGLD010000272.1:0-6628 GCA_050745885.1 Terriglobales bacterium | reverse complement strand
GGTTTGGGAGGGCCTCATCGAACGTCCGCGACGATCAATGTGCCGCCGGACTTCGACAAATCAAACAACACCTTATCCGCCGAGCTTTGCGTTCTGCCACCCTTGGGTGTGTAGTCCTGAGATACGGTTGCGTTGACCGTTGCAGTTTTACCGTCGGAACTGATTTCGGCTCTCTCGATCTGCAATTGATAGTGGAACGAACCACCCTTCATGGCCTCAAAGCTGTCCTTGTACTTCCCGTATTTCTTCCCAATACCTGGCCAAATTCCGCGCAGGGCATCCGCATCCCGCTGCTGGAAAGCCTGCTCGTAGCGCTTGATCACGCCGCGCACGGCGGCTTCATCCAGGGACTTGAGAGACGGTGCTTCCGGTCTGACCACCGGCGGAGGCGCTGCGGCGAGCTGCGCAGTCGTATTTTTCTCATTGATTTCGCTAACGTACTTACGCGCGTCGGCGGCACGAAGGCCGCCGCCCTGGGCGATCAATAGGAAGCTGTCGCGCGCGGCATCGATACCACTCTTGTCGTTTGCGGCGGACGCTTGCTTGTACTTCTGCACCGTTTGCTGATAGTTGAGTTCGTATTGCTGACGGGCTTGCTCCGCGGCCTCCGCCTGATCAATTTTCGTAGCCAGCGACGTCGTGTCGCCACCAGCTTGCTTGATTTGATTGACCTTTTGGCGGGCGGAAGAAAAATTTCCTTGCTTCACATCCTGCTGCGCGCCGGCCTCAAGGCTGGCAATTTGCTGCTCCCGTTGCTGCTTGTCGAAGGCATTCAATGCGTCCTGCGCATTCTGCCGCAAACGCTCGGCCTCCGGCTTTCTGGGACCTCCCAATTGGATGATCTGATCGCTCAAACCGACGGCCTCGTTTAGACTGCTGCGATCCTTCTTCGACAAGTCCTGCTTCGTCTTGGCCAGTAGGTCTTCCTCCTGCTGGCGCTGCGGTATCACCTGGTTCAGATATTTCTGAGCGTCGTCGCGTCTCAACCCTTGTCCTTCCGGCAATTGCAGAATCTGCTGAAGAGCATTCCGGGCGGGTTCGAAGCGTCCGCGACCCACATCGCTGGTCGCTTGTTGCCATAGCTGTGCTTCCTGGCGCCGAACCTGAGCCAGCTTTTCGTTGTTCATTTCAGACTGGATTTCACCCAACTCTTTCTGGATCTCGGCATTCAACGGGCCGTTCGGCGTGGCGGCATTCTGCAGCGCCCGCGAGGCGCCGGCCAAGTCGCCGGCCGCACGTCTCTTGTCGGCTGCATCCATGGCCTGGCGCTGCCGCACCTCGATCGGGTTGACCACAGGCGCAGGGGGTTGAGTCGCGATAGGCGGAATGACCTTGCCCGGCGTGTTTTTCGGCTGAGACGATGGCGCGTGAAGGCCAAACCAGACCGCGGCAACCAGAATCAAGGCAATCACCCCGACCGCTGCGGGCACCTTCCAGGGAAGGAGCGTGGGCGATGCTGGCGGCCTCTTCGTGGCCGGAGGAGAAGGAGCGACGGCCGACGGGCGACGGTGAATTGGGGGCGGAATGACGACGGGCGACGGCGGTGGAATCACCGGCTTCGAAGAAGCCGGACGGGCGACGATCCGGGGCGGTGCCGGAGGCGGAAGAGGCTTAGCAGCCGGCGGCGGAGCAGAGTCCGCAGGCGGTGGCTGGGCAGACCTCGCCGGCCGTGGCGGTGCAGACTCGGCCGGTGGTGGGGATGGCCTGGTCCATTCCGGAACCGGCTTCACCGAAGGAGGCGGTTCGTGGGCAACGGTGGGGGGCTGTATAACCGCCGGTGGAGTTTCACCGGGGGGCGCGGGAGCCACGGGCGCGCTGGACATCAACGGCGAACTGGGAGAAGCCTGGGGTTCAACCCGCTGCGTCTGCGCAGCCCGGTCCGTTACCTCCAGATTGTCGGACGGAGGCGGACCCTCCCAGGCGTATTCCTTCGAGAGACCGGGAGGTGGGCCGGAGTCCGGCGGACTGGTGGCGCTGGCCAGGTTTCTGGCCGCCTCGATTTCGTCCTGCACGCGCTGCACCCGGGGATCGAATTGGGCCAGGTTCGTGGCCTCGACGGATTCGGTGAGTGCCTGGGTGGCGCCATCGAATTCTCCCTGCTTGATCAGCTCCCGGATGGACTCGAGTTCCTTTTCCTGTTTTCTCTTCTTCTCCCGGGCGGCAATTTCGACCTGGGCCGAGTTCAACAGTTGTGTAACCCCGGTGTCGGGACCGAGAGTGATCAGGGTGTCCTTCGCCATCTGGATGGCTTCACTGAATTTCTCCCGATTAATCTTGACCCGAATTTCGCGAATCCGCTGTTCGATACTCTTGCGGGTCTGCAGTTTCTTCTCCTGCAACTCCGCTTGATCAAGAAGCAGGAACAAGTCCTTGTTGTCCGGAAAGGTCTTCAGCGCCTCTTTGGCGGCGTCTGCGGCGTCCTGAAACTGGTTGTCGGCGAAAAGTTTCTTGATCGTGTCGCAGGTATTGCGCAGGAGAGTTTCGCGCTCCACTTGGGCTTGACGGGTACGAGCAAAGTCCACCAGCCGCAACAGATCGCTGTCCCCAGAAAAATCCGCCAGCAGTTTCTCCGCCCGCGCGATCACGTCCGGGTACTGTTTCTCATTGACCAGTTTCTTAAGGATGTCCCATTCCTGCTGCAGGTGTTCCAGTTTGCTTTGCCGTTCCTGCTCCCCGCGCACCAGGACCATGAGTTTCTGCACCGCGGAATCGTTGGGATGGGTCTGGCGAAGGGTCTCCAGTACGGTGAGCGCCTCGCCCGGTCGTCCCTCCGCCAGGTGGGCCCGGGCTGCGGCCAGCTTGTCCCGCTTTTCTCGCTCCTCTCTATCCTTACCGGCGCGGTCGAGTAGCTTCGCGATCTCGCCCTCGCGCGGGAAACTCTGTTGCAGCCTGGTGAGGAGAGGAATGGCTTCTTCGTAGCGCTTGTCCGCCAGCAGCTTACGAGCTTCTGCGAGCTGGCGAAACTTCTGCTGCTCGGTCTGGTCGGCACGGAGGGTTTCGATGAGGCGGGAAATTTCTCCGTCGCCCGGAAATTGCTTTTGCAGCCCAGCAAGCAGGCCCAGCGATTCATCGTAACGGCGGGAGGCGAGCAGGCCACGAACCTCGGCCAAGGCCTGCATTTTGCGCTGCTCGGCTTCGTCATCCCGCAGGGAAACCAGCAGGCCGGCGATCTCCTCGTCGGCCGGGAATTCCTCGTTCAGTTGCGCCAGCAGCCTGCTGCAGTCCTCGTAGCGGCGGGCAGCCAGAAGATTGCGGGCTTTAGTGATGCGCTGCCGCCGGTCCTGTTTCACCTGGTCTTCGTTGGCTGCCTCCAGGAACCTCCCGATTTCGGGATCGGAGGGGTATTGCCTTTGCAGACCGGTCAAGAGCGAAATGCACTCGGCGTACTGCCGACCAGCCGAGAGACGCCGGGCCTCCGCCAGGCCTTGCAGTCGGGGCTGGTTGGCCTGATCCTGGCGGGCACTTTCCAGGAGCTCGGCGATGGCGGGATCGCCGGGAGATGATTTCTCGAATTCGACCAGCAAAGCGATGCACTCTTCCTGCCGGCCGGCGGCCAGCAGGATCCTGGCTTTTTCCAGGGCCTGCTGCTTGCGCTGTTCGGCAAGATCTTCGCGGGCGGTGCGAAGAAGCAGACCCACTTCTTCTTCATGAGGAAATTCCTGGGCCAGGCCGGTGAGCAGGTCGATGCACTCCGGGTAATTTTGCAAGGTCCACAGGCTGCGCGCCTGTTGCATCGTCGCCGACAGACGGAGACGGCGCTCGCGCTGCGCTTTTTCGTTGGCCACCTGTTCCTGCAGATTCCCAGCCAACCGGTTGTTGGGATCGAGCTCCAGCACCTTCTGGAGAAGGCCCTCGGCCATCTCCGGCATGCCTTCCGCCAGGCGCAACTTGGCGGCGTCCAGGTGCTCGGTGATGAGGCGGAAGCGGTCCAGCTCCTGCTGCACGAGCTGCTGCAGTTGCTGCGCCGGTTCGAAGCCGGTGTCGAGCTTGAGCGCATTTTCAGCCTCGACCTTGGCCTCATGGATTTTTCCCTGCGCCAGCAGCTCCAGCCCCTTGTCCACAAGCCGCTGGGCCTTGGGCCGGATCAACATCCGCCTGAGCTCGGTGTTTACTTTCTCCAGCAAGGCGCGCGCGGGTATGTTCGTGGATTCAACCTGCAGGGCCTGGCGGAGTAGATCCCGAGCCTCGGAAAAATTGCCCTGCTTGGCCAGACCGCGTCCCTCCTCCACGAGTTTGGCCACCGTGGCTCCTTGCAGGTTTTTGCAGATCGGGTCCAGCTCGAGCAGCAGGTCTTCCATACTCTGGCAGCGCTCGGCGGGAGACTTCTGCAGCACTTTTTGCATCACTGCGTCCAACTCAGGCGGACATTCGGGGGCCACCTGGCTGAGCAGAAGCGGGTCCTGCTGACAAATACTGTGCATCAAGCTGGCCGGAGCATCTCCGCCGAAGGGCTTCTGATAAGTCAGGAGTTCGAATAGAAGAATCCCAAAGGACCAGATGTCGGAGCGCTCGTCTGCATGTTCACCGTGATATTGCTCCGGCGACATGTAAGCGAAAGTTCCGATCAACATGCCGGTCTGGGTCTTGGAAGACTCCAGAACCCGCGCAATGCCGAAGTCCACGACTTTGACCGTGCCGTCCTTGCTCAGCATCACATTTGCGGGTTTGATGTCGCGATGGACGATTCCCCGTTTGTGGGCGTAGTCGAAGGCGCGGCAGGCCTGGATTGCGTAGCTGAGCTTGAGGGAGAGGGGCAGATTGGCCCGCTCGGCGATCAACTGTTCCAGGGTTTCGCCCTCGATCAGTTCCATTGCGATGTAGGGCGTGCCGGACTCTTCGCCCATGTCGTAGATGGTGACAATATGGGGGTGCTGCAGGCCGCCGGCTGACTGCGCTTCGCGATAAAAGCGCTGCAGCAGGGCGGGATTCTCGGCCAGACCGGTGGTGATGGTCTTGAGTGCGACCAGGCGATTGATCATGGGATCGCGGGCGCGATAGACGATTCCCATGCCACCGCGTCCCAGTTCGCCAACCAGCTCGTATTTGCCTAACTTGTTCACTTTTGCGAATTAGCGGACCAGGATCGGCCAGAGCGCTGGCTTCATAGGGACCCCGTCACCGAGGCCCCGATGCCAAAGAAAACTCTCTTTGGGTGGCCTGCGGGGGAAGGCCCTCTGGAGGAGAACGCAGGCCTGAAGCCGGGTCCCTTCCACAAAAACCCTTATCAAGCGTCCAGCTTCAATCACCAAAGGCGCGCCATGAATCCAGCACGAAAATGCCCGTCTGAAGCGCAGATGGCGGGGGAGCCTCTGCTCCTGGGTTGGAACCCATGTTCCCAAAACCGCCATAGCCTGTCAATGATTCTCAGGAGGGAGTAGTGACAAGGTTTGAAGTCTGTGGAAACTTTTTGGATTAGGCTCTGAAGATACGCTCTAGCTCGCACTGTTGCGCCGTCGGATCAAAGGTGACCTTGAAGTGCTCGAAGAACCCAGTCATTCCCAACAGTCCTGCAATGGGCAAATCTTCTGAGAAACCAGCCTGGATATTAATTATTCCCCCAGGTGCATAGAGTGAAATGTCGTGAAGGAAGACACGGGCAACACCGTTGATTCCGAGTGTCTCTTCTACTGCGCCCCTTTTGGATTTCTAGCCCGATGAATTGCCCTATGCTTGCGTGGAAAATGCAGCGAGCAGCACCAGAATCTATAACCGCCTCAAATCGCTTGGTGCGTGGCGCATTCTTGGCAGGAAGAGCAATGTTAACGTTTAGCATGGCGGTGACCGTGACACCCCCGCCTGGGAATGGGACCGTCTTATATGGAAGTTTGAGAATCACACTGAAAGAGGTAGCCAAACCTTCGGGGTCTTCACAATAACTGGGTCATCAACGCCCGCAAGGTCACTCTTGCTCGTCACTTCCCCAAAAGTGCTGCCGACTGCGACAATTGAAGTCTCGTCTTTCGACAAAGCAACCCAACTGTCGAGAGGTGCTTTCATCAGTAGGTCAGCGCGTGTATCGTTCGCAGCAGCCATATTTTACCCTCTATATATAGACGTCAAAGCCTAGCTTAAGGTTTCAAGCTCGTCAATGGAACTTCTGGCTTAGGCCGCTAACACCTTTGGTAACAATGCCTAATACGGATTGCCACCTTGCAGCCCACCCTGGCGACCGAGCGCCACTGCCGCCGGATTCTTCAATGACAAATCTATGGCCTCTTCTACAAGTCGCAGCGCATTCTGAAACTCATCCCCGTTTCGCTGTCCTGCTTGACCGTTTAACCATTTTCACATGATGCCACAGGTCGGTTGCCAACGACTACGGTCACAAGCCGTCAAACCTTGTCGCTACCGAGGAAAGACGAGGCGGGCAGGACGCAGGGAGGTGCATTTGGCGTTTCATGGCGGAAAATGGGCAATTTCTGGCGGAAAGTTAAAATTCCTGTGGGCAGTGATTTCCGTATTGACGGTGCCGCTTCCACCGGGTGTGAGTCTCGCAGCAGAGTGCTAGACAGCGCAGGAGTTAGTGCGATAATCTTTGGGCGCGCTTTTTGGGGCAACACACGGTTCCGCCAGCCGGGTGTGGCTGACCGCAGAGTGATCGGCGGGTGCGTCCAGTCATGGTTCCAGA
>JBOGLD010000271.1:0-13634 GCA_050745885.1 Terriglobales bacterium | reverse complement strand
AAACGAAGATGGAGGAGAACAACTTTGTCGTATTCTTACGTGAACGAAAGCTGGGGGCAGGTCACCAACACTCGGGCCAGAATTTTACGTTCAGCAGCCCGTCAGACTGAGGGGCCGCGCCCCTGTCGTGAACCTTACGCTTTCGGTTCGACCTGAAGCCGTTGATAGATCTCTAACGAATGAGTATCATAGTTTTTAATGATTCGCTGCTGTGCAAAATCATACGAATCAAGCAACTTCCGGCATGCTGAAACATCGCAGTGATAGGGGTGAAATTCGATAGCGAGCAGTCGTGTTCGTTGCAGTAAGTCCGAGTAATTCTCCAGGAAGTCGAATTCGGAACCTTCAATGTCGCATTTGATCAGGTCGACCATGGCATCGGGCTGGACCAGTTGCTCCAGGTCGAGATATGCACATTCTTCTGCATAGCTGCTTAGCAGCCGATTTCTAGACACATGGTTGTCTCGGGCCACGCCAGCCGTACATGAATTGAAAATCGACGTGTGGTACATCGCCTTGCCAGCTCGCCGACCTACCAAACCACCTCTAACATTCAGCTTTATACTTACACGTTCATCGGAATGTCTGACGAGCCGCTGCTCGAGATCGGCAACCAGATTGGGCGACCCTTCTACGACGACCAGTTCCAAGCCAGCTTGGAGGTTCGCCTGAAGGTACAGGTCGATGCATCGTATTGAAAAGAAGCCCACATTAGCCCCCAAGTCGAGTATGCGCACGGAGTGCTTGCCCTCCCGCGAAGAGAATGCTTGGAGAATGGCATCGTCATAATCTCTGTCCACAAAGATTTCATTGGCGACCAGCCAGTCCGAATCGCTGCGCATTGTCACCGCTCCCGAAGAGACAGAGATTTGGGGCTGCAGTATTCTCCAGCAGGCAAAGCGAATCATGCCTTCAACCTTTGTGGAAATTAGCCGGAGATACATTCGTGCACGGATAACGGCTTTCTTAGCGGATGTCCAGCCTACTTCGCGTGCTTCTTCCTGAAGGTGCCGCACGGATGGATTCTACTACACGACCAATGTTGTGGTGCGAGCGCCGCGAGGAGTTGAGCGAGTGAGGGTACTTCACATTATTCCGTCCGTTAGTTGTCTGAGAGGCGGGCCGAGTGTAGCTGTGCGGGCGATCGCGCGCGGGCTTGTGCATCGCGGCGTGGAAGTAGATATCGCCACGACAGACGACCACGGGACCGATCGGCTCGCCGTTCCTCTCGAGCAACCAGTGGTTGAAGAAGGGGTGACCTACCGATATTTCCGGCGTCAAGTGGGTTTCTACACCGTTTCTTGGCCGCTATCCCGTTGGCTTGCGGTCCATGTGGAGGAGTACGATGTGCTCCATATCCACGCACTCTTTTCGTTCAGTGCAAGTGCCGGAGCATTCTGGGCAGTTCGCCGAGGTATCCCCTACGTAGTACGTCCCCTAGGTGTCTTGAACACTTGGGGCATGCAGAACCGTCGCCCGTTGCTCAAGGAACTATCTTTGCGCTTGATTGAAAGGCGGATCCTGGCGAACGCGGCGGCTGTGCACTTCACTAGTGAACAAGAAAGGTCCGAAGCGGAACTGACGGCCCCTGGCATGCGAAGCGTTGTCATCCCAAACCCAGTCGCTAGTCCTTGCCCGGATGAGAAACCGAGCGCCCAGCCGTT
The DNA here is from genome assembly GCA_050745885.1 of Terriglobales bacterium. Classification (GTDB taxonomy): domain Bacteria; phylum Acidobacteriota; class Terriglobia; order Terriglobales; family Acidobacteriaceae; genus JAIQFF01. The sequence continues at coordinate 11,970 of JBOGLD010000271.1, read as the reverse complement.
CCTAGCGCTGCATCCGGACCTTACCGGGCGGAGCGTGATTCTATTCCTCTCTCGTCTCGATCCGATCAAGGGGCTCGATTTGCTGCTGAACGGATTTCCCCGGATCCGAACCGCAATTCCAAATGCCGCTCTAGTAGTAGCGGGAAACGGAGAAGACAGGTTTGTGGCACGACTGCGCGACCAAGCTCAGCGGTTGGGTGTGCAACGGGATGTTGTTTGGGCAGGATTTCTGGACGAATCGACGAAGCGGGCCGCGTTCGCCGCAGCGGATGTATTCGTACTCCCTTCCTATTCGGAGAACTTTGGGATCGCAGCTGTGGAAGCCATGGCGAATGGACTTCCGGTGATTGTCTCCGATCGTGTGGGCATTCATCACGAGGTTGCGCGGGCGAAGGCGGGGCTAGTGGTGCGGTGCGATGCAAATGAGATAAGCGGAGCAATTGTACAGATACTAAGCGATTGCGGGGCGCGAGCTCAAATTGCGCAGAATGCGACGCTCTTGGCGAAGAAGTTTTCGCCTGAAGTGGTCAGCGAGGCGCTGATCGAGGTGTACAGCAGCCTAGCTAGGAAAACTAGCGCCATCGATACTAGTTCTGCGCCGATTCTTTCCGCAATTATTCTTACAAAAAATGAGGAACAGAATCTCCCCGCCTGCCTGAGCAGCCTGCAACTCTTAGGATGTCCAATTTTTGTGGTCGATTCGGGCAGCACGGATCGCACTCTCGAGATTGCCGCAAAGTTCGGTGCCTTGATCCTGGAGCATCCTTTTACAACGCATACGCAACAGTGGGCCTGGGCACTCAACAGTGTTCCGCTTGAAAGTAAGTGGGTCCTGGCCCTGGACGCCGACCAGGCAATTACATCCGAGCTGGCGGCGGAGATAAAATCGCAGCTTGGAACATCGGACTCCGATGGCTTCTATATCAGGCGGCGGCAGGTGTTTCGGGGACGATGGATTAAGCACGGAGGTTATTACCCGAAGTATCTTCTCAAGTTGTTTCAACGTGACAAGGTCTATCTGCATGACGGCGATGCAGTTGATCATCACTTCTATGTTCGCGGTTCCTGCGGCAGACTCCAATACGATCTGATCGAGGCTAATCACAAGGAAGACAATATTTCCTTTTGGATCGACAAGCACAACCGGTACGCGGTATTGATGGCAGAGGAGGAGCGAAGCAACCGGGGGAGCGGATACGAGGCTCCGATTACCGCTTCGTTGTTCGAAGGTCCAGACCAACGAGTGATTTGGCTCAAGCGCGTATGGTCGCGGTTACCTTTGTTTCTAAGGCCAGCCCTGTATTTCACCTACCGCTACTTTCTGCGGGCCGGGTTCCTGGACGGGAAGGAAGGGTTTATCTTCCACTTCCTGCAAGCCTACTGGTACCGGCTGCTTGTGGATATCAAACTGGATGAAATCAGAAACGTATCGGGGGATAAGCCAGACACAACACGGTGAGACATGACAGAAGCTTCTATCACTAAAGTTGAGTACGCGTATGAGAGCTCCTCTGCCAGTTGCGCGCATGCCTATCTGCTGGCGCCCATGAAGCAATTGGTCCAGACTCTCGGAAAGAAGGGCACGGTGTTGGACCTGGGATGTGGGAACGGATCATTGAGTCATGAGTTGTCGAAACTCGGTTTTGAAGTCCATGGCATTGACGGATCCGAGTCTGGAATTCAAATCGCACGGAAAGCGTTTCCCCAAGTGCAGTTCTTGCTGGGTGACGTGGAGGAGGATTTGTCGCCGGATCCGTTTCAGGCTGAAAGTTTTGACGTTGTCGTGAGCACAGAGGTGGTGGAGCATCTCTATCATCCGCGGCGGTTGATTCAGAACGCCTTCCGGCTGTTGAAGCCGTCCGGGCATTTCATCGTCAGCACTCCTTACCACGGCTATGTTAAGAACGTGGTGCTGGCGCTCTGCGGGAAGTTAGACAGCCATTTCACGGCGCTTTGGGATGGCGGCCATATCAAGTTCTGGTCGCGTAAGACGCTGTCAGGGTTGCTCACGGAAAAAGGGTTTACAGATCTACGATTCGTGGGTACAGGACGTGTGCCGTATGTTTGGAAGAGCATGATCCTGATTGCCCGGAAACCGGCGGGCGGATTGAAACGGAAATGAAAATTCTCGGACTCAACGCGTTCCACGGCGATGCGTCGGCGGCGGTGCTGCGGGACGGGCAACTAGTGGCGGCGCTCGAGGAGGAGCGGCTGAATCGCATCAAGCACTGGGCGGGATTGCCAGTGCTTGCGGCAAAGGCATGTCTCGAGGGGACGCAACCTGACCATATTGCAATTTCACGCGATCCCAGAGCTCATCTGAGGGACAAACTGTTGAGGACAGCGCTGCGGCCGCACCAGTGGCCGAACCTAGCCTCCCGCGCCACTAACAGCGTGCGCATCGCCCAGGTGGGCGACATGCTCGAGGCAGCCGGAATTGTTCCGCGAGACGCGCGGAAGGTGCACTTTGTCGAGCATCACCGGGCGCACCTGGCCAGCGCGTTCTTCGCGTCGGCCTTTGGAGAGGCTGCCGTCGTCTCCATCGATGGCTTCGGTGATTTTAGCAGCGTAATGTGGGGCATGGGTAGGGGCAATCAGATAGAGGTACGAGGTTCCGTCTCCTTTCCGCATTCGCTGGGCATCTTCTATACCGCATTCACGCAATTCCTCGGCTTTCCCAAGTACGGCGACGAGTACAAGATGATGGGCCTCTCCGCTTATGGGGAGCCTCGGTTTGCCGAACAGGTGCGGCGCGTGGTCCGCACAGAGAGAGATCAGTGCCGGCTGAATCTAGATTACTTCACCCATCACAGCAGAGGCGTGGAGATGACTTGGCATGGAGGGGAGCCGACGCTGGGCGTGGTGTTTTCGCACAGGATATTAGAGGAGTTCGGGGAGCCCCGCGCGCCGCGGTCTGAGATCCGGCAGAGGGACATGGACCTGGCGGCCTCGGTGCAACTGGTGCTGGAGGAGAATTACTTTGCGCTGTTGAATTTTGTCCAGGATCAGACCGGCGCGGCCGCAGTTTGCCTGGCCGGCGGCGTGGCCTTGAATTGCGTGGCCAACGGCATGATCTTCGAGCGCACGAACTTCCGAAACGTGTACATACAGCCCGCGGCGAACGACGCCGGGACTTCTATTGGTGCTGCGTTGTATGTACAGCATCAAGAGTTGAAGCTACCGCGATGCTTCGAGATGCGGCACGTGTATTATGGGACTGGGTATTCGGACAGTGAGATCCTCCACGACCTGGAGGCTGCCGGATGCAGGTACCACAAAGTGGCGGAGGGAGATCTGATTGACCGAACTGTGAAGGCGATTGCCCAAGGCAAGATCGTGGGCTGGTTTCAGGGCCGCATGGAGTTTGGGCCGCGGGCGCTGGGGAACAGAAGCATTCTTGCGGACCCGCGCCGCAAAGATATGAAAGAGATCCTTAACAGCCGCATCAAATATCGCGAGCCGTTCCGGCCGTTCTGCCCGTCGATTCTCGCGGAGAGGGTGGGTGAGTATTTCGAGACGGCCTATCCGTCGCCGTTCATGGTAACGGCGCACAAAATCAAGCCGGAGCAACGCGAGCGGATTCCGGCGGTGACCCATGGGGACGGGACCGGGAGGCTCCAGACAGTGGAGTGCGAGGTGAATCCGCTGTATTGGAAGCTAATTCACAAGTTCGAGGAAGTGACAGGCGTGCCGGTGCTGCTTAACACGTCCTTCAATGAGAATGAGCCCATCGTCCAAACACCCGTCCAGGCGATCGACTGCTTCCTGCGGACGCGGATGGACGTGCTGTCGATCGGTGGGTTCGTACTGCACAAGGAGGAAAATGTGCATCTGAGCGAGAATCGGGCAGCGTTTGCGGAGTTACAGAGAGGGTGAGGAACCAGGAGCGAGGGGTTGTTGTGTTTGGTGAGCCTCTCCGTCGCGCATGCACATTCTAGTCATTAACCAATTCTTTTGGCCCGATACGGCGGCGACGGGGCAGTTGCTGACCGATGTCACGCGGACGATCGATTCGAAGCTCCACGCTGTGACGGTCTTATGCGGGGCATCAGATTACGGCGCGGTGGATACGGACTCCCCACCGCAAGTGAAAATTGTGCGGTTGGACGGCGTGGCTTTTTCAAGGGGCAAAATAGGCCGCGTTGTCTCATATGCGTCCTTCTTCGCAGGCGCGGCGATACAGGGTGTTCGAGGGCCTAAGCCAGCGCTGGTCCTCACGCTGACAACACCTCCGCTCATTTCACTATTGGGGACCCTGCTCAAGAGCCTACGCGGCTCGCGGCACTTCATCTGGGAAATGGACCTATATCCGGACATTGCGGTGGATCTCAATGTCCTGGCCGTCCGGTCGATCGTAACGCGACTGATCCGTGCTCTGGCGGACTTCTCGCGGAACCGGGCGGAGGGTATCATCGCGCTAGGCGACGACATGAAGGCAAGGCTGGTTGCCCGGGGCATTCCCGAACATAAGATTCTCGTGGCAGAAAACTGGGCAGACGGATGCGAGATTCGACCAGCCCCGTTCAAGGATGGACCGCTCGTAGTGCATTATTCGGGTACCTTCGGCTTCGCCCACGAGGAGCATACAATTGTCGGAGTAATGCGGCAGCTCCGCGGGGACGGCCGGTTCCGCTTTGTGTTCTCCGGCGGCGGAGCACGGCGCGGGATGTTGGAAGAGCTTTGCCGGGCGGAAGCAATCAGTACCGCTGAGTTCCGGCCGTATGCAACACGCTCTGGGCTAGGCCCGAGCCTGGCAGAAGGGCACGTAGGACTGGTGACGCAGATTCCTGAGACCCTCGGGGCAGTCGTGCCGAGCAAGACTTACGGGATCATGGCAGCGGGGCGGCCCGTATTATATGTAGGCCCCCACGGCTCGACGCCTGCGCGCATCCTAGAATCACATGGATGCGGGTGGCGAATCGAACCAGGAGACGCAGCGGGCATGGTCCGGCTTCTTCGACGGCTGGACGAGGATCGGAACTTGGTGCGAGAAGCTGGGGCTCGGGCTCGGCGCGCTTTTGAGAAATTCTACGACAGGCCGATCGGAGTAGCGAGGATTCTATCGATCCTGGGTGTCTCGGAGACTCCCAAGGCCTCCGCAGCTGTCGCTACCGGTGACCGCGTTGCCTAATTTTAGGAATTGCGCAACTCACTTTGTTGTCTGCACCTATTAGCCTCATCTCTCTGAGACCAGCTAAACAACATTGATCGGAGAACTTGCGTGACGATGCTCAGAACAATCCCTCGAAAGGCCTTTATTTCTGGAATTACGGGGCAAGATGGATCTTACCTAGCCGAGTTCCTGCTCGCCAAAGGCTATGAGGTGCATGGCATCATCCGGCGGACTTCCACCTTCAATACGGACCGACTGGATCACATCTACTCAGATCCGCACGAGCGAGAAGGTGCTCTCCATCTGCACTATGGCGACTTGGCGAATGCAGCTCACCTCAGTCGTCTAATGAACCAGATCCAACCTGACGAAGTTTACAATCTCGGGGCGCAATCCCACGTGCGTGTGAGCTTCGATCAGGCGGAGTATACGGGAGACGTCGTAGCAACCGGCACCTTGCGATTGTTGGAAGCGTTTCGCGACTATGCGAGTGAAACCGGGCGTGAACCTCGATTTTACCAAGCTGGATCATCTGAAATGTTTGGAGCGTCGCCACCACCGCAAAACGAAATGACACCCTTTTACCCGCGCAGCCCATATGCCGTGAGCAAATTGGCGGCCCACTGGTACTCTGTCAATGCAAGAGAGGCATACGATCTCTTCATCTGCAACGGAATTCTCTTTAACCACGAATCTCCACGCCGGGGCGAAACATTTGTTACGCGTAAGATCACCCGCGCTCTGGGTCGGATCAAGTTCGGTCTGCAAGAAAAACTCTACCTCGGCAATCTTGACGCACGGCGGGATTGGGGTCATGCTGCTGACTACGTCCGTGCGATGTGGCTTATGTTGCAGCAGGATTCACCCGGCGATTATGTGGTGGCAACCGGTGAGAGTTACTCAGTGCGTGAGTTTTTGGACTTGGCAGCAGGCATTGCGAGGGTCAACTGGAAGAGTTGCATCGAGACCGATCCCCGCTACTTCCGGCCCACAGAAGTCAACGTTATGCAGGGAGATGCAAGCAAGGCCCGGCAAGCGCTAGGGTGGAAGCCCGAAATCAGCTTCGAAGAACTGGTCCGCTCTATGGTCGAGCACGATTTGGAGTTGGCGCGGCAAGAACAGACGCTCCTGCGAGCGGGGCATGAAATCAATCCGCGGGGTAGAGCCCATGGCTGACCAGATGCGGCTAGGAGAAGCCTCCCGAGTGTTCGTGGCCGGGCATCGCGGGCTGGTGGGCTCCGCAGTCGTCCGTCGACTGGAAGCACTGGGATGCCACAACGTGCTGGGGCGCAGCCGCTCCGAACTGGATCTCTGTGATCAAGCCGCCGTGGACCAGTTCTTCCTCGAACACCGTCCCGGGTTCGTGTTTTTGTCGGCCGCGACAGTCGGTGGGATTCTGGCAAACTCAAGACGCCCAGCCGAGTTCCTGCGCGACAATCTTGCGATCCAAACTAATGTTATCCACGCGGCGTGGAAGCACGGCGCGAAGAAACTGTTATTCCTCGGTTCATCGTGTATTTATCCCAAATTAGCGCCCCAGCCAATCAAAGAAGAATATCTGCTCACCGGCCCCCTGGAGACGACGAATGAGGCTTACGCGATCGCGAAGATCGCCGGACTTAAGCTCGCGGCCGCATATCATGCCCAGTATGGATTCTCCGCGATTAGCCTCATGCCAACCAACCTCTACGGTCCTGGAGACAACTTCAATCTGGAGTCCTCGCACGTCCTTCCTGCTATGATCCGCCGGTTCCATGAGGCCAAGATTTCGCGGGCGCCCGAAGTGACTCTCTGGGGAACTGGCACTCCACGCCGTGAGTTTCTTCACGTCGATGATCTGGCCAATGCAGCTTGTTTTCTAATGGAGAATTACGATGAACCCGAGCTGCTGAATGTCGGTGTTGGCGAGGATCTCACGATCGCGGAGCTAGCCTCACTCGTAGCTCGGGTTATCGGCTATACAGGACGTATTGTTTTCGATCCTTCGCGGCCCGATGGAACACCCCGCAAATTGCTCGACCTCTCCCGCCTCCACACCATGGGCTGGCAAGCCCAAATCCCACTCGAGCGGGGGATTGCGTCCACATACCAGTGGTACGTAACCCACGCTTCAGAAGCTGTGCCCGCGTACGAGACTCGCGCCTGAGGTCTCGCTGGAGACAGTCGGCGAGCCAATCCCCGTGACTCCAGAAGCTTTTTCTGCTCTTCCAGGTCGCCAAACGTCAATCACGAAGTTAAGGAATGCGGTATAACGCCGTGGTTCCGAGCGAGGTGATCAGAGCACCAGTATTCAGGGCGGTCTTCAGGCGGCTGCTGGGGACGTAGAGTATGTCGTCCGGTTGGAGTGGGATATCCGCAGTCTTGGCGCGCAACAGGTTTTTCAGGGCTATGGGCACCTCCTGCAACCCGCTTGGCGTCCGACGTATCATCTTGGTCCCGCCGACCGCAGCCAAGCGCGTTGGTCCCCCTGCGGCCGCTACGACTCGCAAGACTGTAACGCCCCCGGTGGAGTTGAGGACGTAGCCGCCCGGCTTGTTCACTTCTCCCAAGATGTAGACGATACCCGCTTTGCTTACCACCATCGTGTCACCTGGTGACAATTCGACGTTAATGCGTGACAGCTGTTCCGGATCTTTCGGAATCTCAACCGTGATTGGATTTGCGCCATCGCGGTGCGAGATTGTAACGCTGCTGCCCGCCCTGTCGGTCAGACCGCCGGCAGCCTGCAGAATATCGAATAGCCGGTGCGGACCCAGAGTGGAATAAACACCGGGCTTTGCCACCTCGCCCGCCACGGAAATCCCGCCATTCGTATACTCCTTGACGTAAACGGAGACTTGCGGATTGTTAACAACGTTGTGCCGGCGTAGTTCAGTCTCAATGGCTTCTTCGGCTTCGCTACTGCTGAGGCCAGCAATACGAATGTAACCGACCAGTGGCATCGAGATGCTTCCGTTGCTGCCGACCCGAGTGCGGCCGGAAAGGTCAGGCGCGCCATACACCGTGACCTCGATCTCATCACCAGGCCCGAGGACGGGCTCCGAGGGGGTGCTTTGCGTATCGGTGCTTTGGCCCGAAAGTGTCACCCCAGATTGGGGTGAGAGTCTTGACGGTTCTTCCGTTGCGCCGCCGTGTTGAGTCCCCCCTTGGGGAGCAGCAGCGGGGTTTTGTGCTGGAGCTGCTTGGAGCAAGCCACTAACGACTAGCACAACGATTAAGGTCGAGGACTGCGGGAGGAAATTCCGATTGCGTTGCATTGCTCTCTTGCATTCTAAGCCGCCCGTTGCTCGTGCACAACTCAAATCTCAGTAAACCGGGTGGGATTCTTTCCCGCGGTTTTGATGGCAAAAGAATGGCCGACCGCGTGAGTCGGCGGTCCCGCGAGCGGCGGACAGAACACTGGTATTGTGGGATGAAGGAAAATTCCCCGATTCGTGGCGGTCTGCGGGGAGGTCGGACTGTGACCATTCGCTGGAGACCTCATTTTGTCTGCCTTGAGACTGAAAAGCTAGGTTTCGAATCATCTTGTAGATTTCCACAGGCGTATCGACAGGAAGACTGCCATCCTTGGTTCAGGCTTGGTATATTCGGATAACGCCACTTGCGAAAAGCTCTTTTTAAAAAACGTAGTTCCTTCTTTGATTGTTTCGTCGGAAGAGTGTGCCCGAACAGATTGCCTAGAGCGGAAGGCATGAATTTTCTTGCCTCGAGCATTTGGCCGCGGAGAACTTGGTGACAGCTTTATACTTCGGAATTTTCGGACTGGCATTGCTGTCGTCGTTCGTCCTTACCAGGATGGTTCGCTCGGTTGCGACTGCTCGGGGTTGGCTGTGGCCGGCGCGTGATCGCCACATACATCAAACGCCGCTGCCCCGTTTGGGCGGTGTGGCTATATACCTGTCTTTTCTGATTAGTGTCGGGGTTGGGTGGATCGCGAACCGGTACTTCCATGAATTTGTTTCAGCGTCTCCCTTGCGAACGCTCCTGACCATTCTCATACCTGGAACGCTGATTTTCTTGCTTGGGATCTATGATGACATCCGGCCGGTTGGCCCGTACTTCAAGTTTGCCGTTCAAGCCGTCGCGGCGATCATGCTGTTTGCCGGGGGTCTTAAGATTCTTGCGCTACCGGTCCTGTTTGGTAGCCACCGGTTCGGCTGGGCAATTGGGCTCCCGATCACCATTTTGTGGGTTCTGGGGATTACAAATGCCTTCAATCTGATCGATGGCCTGGACGGTCTCGCAGCCGGTTCTGCTTTGTTTTCCACTTTGGTGGTTTTTGTGGTGGCAATCTTTAGCGGCTCAACGCTGGTTTCATTGCTGACTCTTGCGCTGGCCGGAGCGATCCTTGGTTTTCTAAGATTTAATTTCAATCCGGCGACGATCTTCCTCGGTGACTGCGGAAGTCTATTTATTGGCTTCATGCTTAGCGCCCTGGCGCTGGAGGGAGCCACGCAGAAGGCGCCCACTGTGATCGCGGTGGCGATTCCGGTTGTTTCATTTGGGCTGCCGATTCTGGAAACCCTGCTGTCCATATTTCGCCGCCTGATCAGCGGCAAGCCGGTGTTCACTGCCGATCGCGAGCACATCCATCACAAGCTTCTCCAGCGTGGGATGTCAGATCGAAAGGCCGTAATCATCCTGTACGCTGTCTCTGCGGCGTTTGCCCTTCTCAGCCTTTTCCTATTGTGGCCCACAGGAAGCACGCTGGGCTTGGTGCTCGCCGTTGTCGGGATAGGCGTGTGGTTCGGCGTACAGCACCTGGGTTATCTAGAATTTGGTGAGCTCCGCCGAGTCGCGCGGCGCACAGTCGAGCAGCCGCAGATATTCATTAACAACCTCGCGATCCGTCGAGCTATCGAAGAGTTGAGAGTGACCTCCGATTACGATCAGCTATGCCAGATCCTCGAACTGGCTTTTAGCACCAATGATTTTGATGCCTTCGATCTACGCTTGTATCGTGCAGCTGACGAATTGCGTGAAAACTCCGGATCGCAAATAAGATCCACGGAAGACCCTTATCTACATTGGCAAAAGCCTGCTAGACAATTCACCCACGAAAAGGCATCCGGTTGGAGTCTCAAACTGGATCTTGTGGCGACCAACAACCACCGCTCTGGCTCCATGACCCTGCATCGGTTCTACGGCACGCGCGACTTGCAATTCGACGTAAACCTTCTAACCTCCGCGTTCCCGGTTGCTCTGGCAGACGCGCTGGACCGCACGCTGAGCCGGACTAAAGTCATGTCCCCCGGCCTTGCAGAAACAGCCTTGATAGCGAAAGCCGGCTGAAAGCCTTGCAGCAACAGGTGGCGGCTGTTATCCGCGGACGCCTCGGTGCAGATCCATATGACAGGCTGTGCATAAAGTGATCAGGTTCTCCTCGCTGTCATCCCCGGACTGGCTGCGAAATTCCTTATGGTGGATTTGGAGATTCCTCGAACGGCCGCAGGACTGACATTTCCATCCATCCCTGCGCAAGACTTCGGTACAAAGTCGCTGATAAGATTCTGGATCGAGCCGCAGGCGGCAATGCTTTGTTCGGATCGAGCTCACGAATTTTGCCCGGTCACCTGCGCTAAGAATGCGTGCTTCTGGTCACCGGGCAGAGACTCGAAAAATCGGCTCATCGAGTGCAGCATTAATTCTGGGTCCTCATTGTCGAGACTTGCTCCCGCGAGAAAGTCCGCGCAGATCATCTCCAGGCAGTAGCCTCTGGATTTGTCTGTTCCTAGCATCAAGGCGGCCGTTTCAATTGCCTGCTCCACCACCGGGATCTGGGTCTTGTACAGCTTGAAGTAGATAATCTCCCACGGTTCCGATTCCCGCCCGGTTAGTTCCTTCTCTACCTCCCGTTTGAACTGATCCTTGGGCATGGAGTGAGCTTTGTGCAGCCAGGTTGCACAATCGAATTCCTGCCCGTCCCTCCTGGCGACTTTCGCCAACTCCAATCCCTTCGTCCATCCCACTTCCTTCAGCTCCTTTCTGGCCTGCGGGGGCAGGTGCTCGTGGATCGACATGAGGTAGTAAGCCTTCCGCCTGGACTCCGGGAACCGCCTCTGCAGAAACTCGTCGAAGGATTTCAGTTTCTCCAGCCGCCAGTACTGGCCCGCCCGCACTTCGCACAGATATCGGCCCAGCTCGACAAAGCGGGTGTCGCGCTCGGCCTCAGACCGTCGCTCCCAGGCCAGGATCTCGTCGATCTTGGTCAGGACGAACAGGGCCCGCTTGCGATTGAGCTTGGGCAACATGGGCGGAATCCTAATATGTAAGTTCGTCAAACAAACCAAGGTCGTCTGCTCCTGGACGCCGCACCAATGTGGCTTCAGCCAAGTCCGGCCGTCCCAAACAAAGCCCAATGTAGGGACAGCTGGTGCAGGGGTTCTGGGGAAAGCGGATACCACTGTGGGGTAGAAAATCGGCCGCTTCGATCCTTCGGATCGAGTCCTGAACCAGGTGTCCGAATTCTTCCCGTTGCTCGTCGCTGATGGTTGTTCGGAAATACTGAATCTCGACCAACCGCTTGCGGACGAAGACCACCTGCGCCACGTCCGCGATACCGGTCACCCAGGAATAGCAAACCAGCTGAGGGTCGAGGGCCAATAGCCCGGCAGGCTCTTCTGGGTAGCGGCTGGCGGTTGTTTTCCACTCGAGCAAGCAGCAGGTGCCATCCAGTTCCCCGATCGCATCCACGTAGGCCACGAAATCGTTCTGTCCCGCAAGGGGTTTGGTGAACTTGATCTGTGAGTTCCGGCGAGGCTGGCGAATGCGTATCCGATCATCCTGGGCGAAGCGCTCAAGCAGCTGCACGCCCGATTGCAGCATACGATCCCAGCTGTCACGTTCGGAATAGTGCA
>JBOGLD010000270.1:0-16588 GCA_050745885.1 Terriglobales bacterium | reverse complement strand
GGCGATCATCGTGCTGGGTGCCGTTTTCTGGAGCGGGCTCACTCTGCTAACCGCGGTCACCCACACTTACGGAGAGTTGCTGCTCCGCCATACCCTGGTGGGAATTGGCGAGGCCACGTTCGTCACGATCGCTCCCACCTTTGTCGCCGATCTTTTTTCCGAAGAGAAGCGCGGCCGCATTCTGGGCATTTTCTATCTGGCGATCCCGGTCGGCACGGCCGTCGGGTACCTGTTGGGCGGAAAACTCGGTCCGGTGCATGGCTGGCGCTTTCCGTTTTACGTGGCTGCGGTCCCGGGTTTCCTGGTCGCGCTGGCCCTGGCCTTCGTACCGGAGCCGGAGCGTGGACGTTTTGATTCCATCAAGGAAACCCGGGAGCGAGGAACCATTCGCGGCCTGGCCCGTAACCCCGCGTTCTGGACCGCAACCCTGGGCATGGCCATGATGACCTTCGCCCTGGGTGGTTTGCAGGTTTGGATGCCGACGTTCCTCTCCCAATCGCGCGGCTATTCCTTGCAGTCGGCCAACGAGACCTTCGGCGCCATCATCGTGGTCGACGGAATCGTCGCATCCCTGGCGGGAGGGTGGCTCGGAGACCGCTTGCTCCGCCGCTACCGCAGCGCCTACTATTCGGTTTCCGCGGTCAGCATGGCCCTGGGAGTGCCGGTCATGATCGTGGCGCTGTTTACCAAGGGACCGGCGATGCTGCCGGCGATCGCAATCGCGGCATTTCTGCTTCTGTTGAACACCGCTCCGCTGAACGCAGCCCTGCTGAATTCGGTCGGCGCTCACATCCGCGCCACCGCCATCGCGGTAAACATTTTCATGATCCACATTCTTGGCGACGTCCCTTCTCCGACGCTCATGGGCTATATCGCCGACAAGCGCTCGCTGCAGACGGCCTTCATTGGCCCCATTGTCGCGATGGTCCTTTCTTCTGCCATACTTTTCTACGGCATGCGATTCGCGCCGGCCGCGGGCACCGGCACAGATCAACCGCCGGGCGCGCCGGAAATGTCTGCGGGATGAGTTATTTCCACTGGATTGCTGGATGCGCCCTGGGGCTGGCCTGGCTGTGGCGTCTCGCCGACGCGGCGGTAGGCGTGCCCAAGATTGCCGATATTGCCCAGCCTGAGTGGGACCGTGAGCCGTCAGGAAATCCGCGCGTCAGCATTGTTGTTCCCGCCTGCAACGAAGCGCCTGACATTGAGGCGACGCTCGCCCGATTGCTCGCTCTCGAATATGAGAACTACGAAGTGATCGCCGTCGACGATCGCTCTACTGATCGCACCGGCGAGATCATGGAAAGAATTGCCGCTGCCGCGCCGCCGCGCCGGCTCAAGGTGGTTCATATCGCCGAACTGCCCCATGGCTGGATGGGCAAGCCTCACGCCATGTGGAGCGCGAGCAACCTGGCCGATGGCGACTGGCTGCTTTTCACCGATGCCGACGTCCTGTTCCGGCCCGACGTTCTGGATCGCGCCCTGGCGTATGCCGAATCTGAACGCGCCGACCACCTCGTACTTTTTCCCCGGATGATCATGAAGCATCCCGGCGAAAAGATGATGATCGCTTTTTTCCAGACATTGTTCGTCTTCGGGCATCGTCCCTGGAAAGTGGCAGATCCAAAAACCAGAGATCACATTGGCGTAGGCGCGTTCAACCTGATCCGCCGCCCGGTGTACGAAGCCCTGGGTACCTACCGGGCGCTACGCTTCGACGTGCTGGATGATATGAAGCTGGGCAAGGTGGTAAAGAATGCCGGCTACGCGCAACGCAATGTGTTTGGCGCTGATCTCATTTCCATCCGCTGGGCCAAAGGTGCGTTCGGCGTGGTGGACAACCTCACCAAGAATTTCTTTGCCATCATGTCATTCCAGTGGCCCCGCGCCTTGGGGTCCTGCGTTGCGCTGGCCTTCCTGAACCTCATGCCCTTCGCCGGAATTGCGCTGGCCCATGGCTGGGCGCGTCTGGGATACGCGGTGGCCCTGTTCTCCATGTTTTCGATCTATGTGGGAATGTCACGGAAGTCGGACATTCCGCCGTATTACTTCGTTCTGCATCCGATCAGCACGGCGCTGTTTGTCTACACCATGCTGCGTTCGACGTTCCTGACTCTGGCCCGCGGCGGCGTGATGTGGCGAGGCACGTTCTATCCGCTGGAAGAACTGAGAGAACACATGGTATAGCTGGCGCCTACTCGGGGTCCTCCGGTTCCTGGGTAATTATGTTGGGCGCTTGCTTCTGGCTGGTCTTGCGTTTGGATTTGGAATGGCTGAAAGTTCCCGCGCTGTATCGCCCCTTCTTTTCCACGTCGTAGCTCTTGGGTAGGGGAGGAATTCTGGCGCCGGCGCCGCTCAGTTGCCGGTATTCTTCGAGAATGATTTCTGCGCGCCCGTCGTACTCCTTGACCTTACCGTGGATCTCGATCATCCGGCCCTGCAATTGCCGCACATCGCCCACGCTTTTCAAGTCGCGGGCGAAGATCACGACGGTAAATGGGCATAGACGGTAGTCATCGCAGAAGTCCAGAAAATGAACTCCGCGAGCGCCGGGCTTGACCCTTACGACCGTGCCGGTGACGCACTTGATTTCACCCACATGTTTCCGGGCCTCGGCGATGGGCAGACAATCGCCCCAGGCAAAACTGCCCAAGAGCGCAATTGCCGCCAACAACGAAGCTTGATGGATAGAAGACAAGGCGGATCCGGGCGATCCTGACGCGGGAAGCGGCCCGCAACGAATTGTAAGGCGGAGAATGTCGCGTCTGGCGTCCGCGGCTCAAAGAAATCCGCAGATTTCCCGAAATAGAAACAACCCGGGGCCGGACAGATACCGGCCCTCGCCCAGAAATGGTTGAATAAAAGGGAAGCCTAGCTGAACGACTTGACTGCGCTCGCTTCGTCGTCTTTCACGTCGAAGACGGTATACAGCTTGGTGATCTGCAGCAGGTCGTGAACTTTCTTGGTCAGGTTGAGCAGCTTGAGCTCGCCGCCCTGGTTGCGCACGGTGGTGAAAGCGCTGACCAGCTCGCCGATGCCCGAGCTGTCGATGTAGTTTACGTCTCCGAGATTGAGCAGGATCTTCTTCTGCCCCTTGGAAAGCAGGTCGCGCACCACATCCTTCAGGATCACGCTGCCTTCTCCGAGAGTAATGCGCCCACTGCAATCCACGATGGTTACGCCGTCAACCTGGCGCGTACTGGTCTTCATGCTCACTGGGAAGCCTCCTTAACGCCCTCGGATGGACCGTGGACGTGTTTGACTAGTTTAATTTCGGTGCCCGTCTGTGAGGGGCTGATGACCACCTCGTCCATGAACGAGCGTATAAGAAAAATGCCCCGGCCCGACGTCTTCAAAAGATTTTCCGGCGCCAGAGGGTCGGGGATCTTGTCCGGGTCCAGCCCTTTGCCCTGGTCCTTGATCGTGATCACCAGGTTCCCGCCGGTCTGCTCGAATGCCAGGCTGACCTTCTTGCCGGGATCATAAGCGTTGCCATGGAGCACGGCGTTGACTGCGGCCTCCCGCACCGCCATGGCGATCCTCATGACCTCTTCGTCGTCGAAGCCGGCTTCGGTTGCAATCCGGCTGGCTGCCTGCTCGGCGCTGTCGACGGTCTCCAGCGTCGAATCCAACGTGTAGGAGACCCGTTGTTCGGTCATGGCAAAAATTTTGTGAGTACAGCTCGTAGATCCGGGAATTTCCGCTGCCCTGGGTTTCTGCCGGCGGCGATTGACGTAGCCGTGACCGGGAAACGGGCGGTTGCAGCGAAGCGGTAGTTTGCCCTTATGCCCCGGAAATGTCAACGCGGAGCTCTATTTGGACCTGGCTGCGGCCTGGGTTCCAGCACCCTCCCATTTTTAGGTGAGGTCAGACCGTTTACCGCAAAGGGCACAAAGGCAGGCCGCCAAGACCGCATGGGAAGCCCTACCCCAGCGTCCGGGCGGCTGGGTGCCCAGTAAGCCGAAGACGCCAAAACGCGAAAGCTCATGTGGATTCTTCCCCATTAGATGAGTATTCTCGGGATTATGCCGACCTTTGCGCTCACCGAGCTGCTGGGCACTGTGGTGTTCGACACTGCGGGAAGCCGATGCGGAAAAGTGCGCGAAGTGGCCCTGGTCCCGCAGGAAGACCGCTCCAGGGTGGCCGCATTCATAGTCCGGACTGAGAGCGGAGACCGCCTGCTGCCTTTCCCGTCCGTCACCGAAATCAACGGCGGCATTCGCACGGACTCACCCACCTCAGGCTGGGCCCAGTCCGATGGTTCGGAAGGCATGCTGCTGCTGGGTCGCGATCTTCTCGACCAGCAGGTCATCGACGTGTTCGGGAGGAAGGTCGTCCGGGTCAATGATCTGGACCTACTGCAAGACTCCGTCGGCAGCCACCCCGTGCTGAAAGTGAGTTCGGTGGACGTGGGGCCCCGCGGCGCTGTCCGGCGACTGCTGAAGGGCATAGTCCCCGTGGCGGCCCTGCGCGCCCTGCTGCGACAAATTCCCCCGCGCAGCATCCCCTGGGACTTTGTGGATCTCATCGAGACCGACCCGGCGCGGCGGGTAAAGCTCAAGATTTCTCACGAGCGCCTGGCCAAACTGCATCCCGCCGACATCGCCGATATTGTTGAAGATCTGGCCCCCGATGAGCGCGAGGCCGTGTTCGAGACCCTGAATGAGGAAGTAGCAGCTGGAGCCCTGGAGGAAGTCGAGCCCAAGGTTCAGAAGGCGATCCTGGAGTCCCTCGGCTCGGAGCGCGCGGCCGAGATAGTGGAGGAAATGGAACCAGACGCGGCCGCCGACTTGCTCGCCGATCTGCCCGAGGAACGGACGTCAGAAATTCTGCTGGAGATGGAGCCCCAGGACCGCCGGGAGATGGTCGAACTCCTGGAATTCAAGGAAAACACGGCGGCCGGCAGGATGAACACGGAATACCTGGCGGTCAACGTGACCGCCACGGTGCGCGATGCGATCGAGGCCCTGCGTCGCTTCGAAGGCGGGGTCGAAACCGTGAGCACCATTTACCTGGTCGATTCCCACGGGACTTTGGCCGGGGCTGTACCCCTGGCCAAGCTGGTGCTGGCCACTCCCGACATACCCATGCTTTCGCTGACCAGGGAGCCTCTGATCTCCGTCAATGCCGGAGCCAAGGAAAAAGATGTCGCGGAAGTGTTCGACAAGTACAACCTCCTGACCCTGCCGGTGGTCGACGACGACAAGAAACTAGCCGGGGTCATTACCTCAGACGACATTATCAGCATGCTGCGGGCCAGCCTGTAAGACGGCGTGGGGGCTTCTCCGACGCCCTTCCATTGAACCCTGGTGTTTAGCAAATTCTAGCCTGCGCCGGGATACTGCACCCGATAAACCCAAAAGCGGCGGACAAGAGTGTCCGCCCCACACGAATCAGGGTTTCAGCTATCCAGATTTCCTGTCTGCATTTATGCTGATCCGTCGCTGCAACGATATGTGTGCGCCGCATGACTTTCCTGAAGCGCTGGAAAATCCGTCTCCTGATTTTCTTGGCTGTGGTCGGACCGGGTTTCATTACCGCCAACGTGGACAACGACGCCGGCGGCATCTGGACCTACTCCGCGGCCGGGGCTCAGTTCGGCCACATGCTGCTGTGGACCATGATCCCGGTCACGGTGGCGCTGATCGTAGTGCAGGAAATTGCCGCCCGCATGGGCGCGGTCACCGGCAAGGGCCTGAGCGACCTGATTCGCGAGGAATTTGGATTTCGCATCACGTTTTTTATGATGATCGGGCTGATCATCGTCAACTTCGGTAACGTGGTCACGGAATTTGCCGGCATCGCCGGCAGTCTGGAGCTGTTCGGCCTCAACAAGTACTACACCGTTCCCATCTGCGCCCTTATTGTCTGGCTGATCGTGGTGAAGGGGCAGTACAAGACGGTGGAGAAAGTGTTCCTGGCTGCTTCGTTTTTCTATCTCACCTACATCGTCGCTGGATTTCTCGCCAAGCCAGCGTGGCTGGAGGCGCTCGAAGCCACCATCGTGCCACCGCACAAGGAAATGTTTCTGCGTCAGGATTATCTGTACATGGTGATCGGAGTCGTCGGCACCACCATCGCACCCTGGATGCAGTTCTACCTGCAGGCTTCCATCGTCGAGAAGGGCGTGACCCGTCGCCAATACAAAGCTTCGCGCCTCGATGTCGTCGCCGGCTGCTTCTTCACCGACCTTGTAGCCTGGTTCATTATCGTGGCCTGCGCCTCCACCCTTTATGTGCACGGTTACCACAACATCAGCGACGCAAAGGATGCAGCCCAGGCGCTGCGTCCCTTGGCCGGAGACTACGCCTACATTCTTTTTGCCATGGGATTGTTCAACGCTTCACTTTTTGCGGCTTCCATTTTGCCGCTTTCCACCGCCTACGCGGTCTGTGAGGGCCTGGGCTTTGAGGCGGGAGTGGGAAAAGATTTCGGCGAAGCTCCGGTGTTCTACTGGCTGTACACCATCCTGATTGTTGCGGGCGCGGGCGTAATCCTGCTGCCGAACATTCCGCTGGTGAAGATTTCCATTCTGTCCCAGGTCGTAAACGGCATCGTGCTCCCCTTTGTGCTGGTCTTCATGCTGTTGTTGGTAAACAAGAAGGAATTGATGGGAGAGTACGTGAGCTCCCGTCTCTACAACGTGGTGGCCTGGGCCACGACTGTGATCATGGTGGCACTGACGCTGGCCTGGTTCTGGACTCTGCGCGGCCCCTCCGGCTAGAAGGAAAGGGCGCAGCTTTAATCGTGCCGGTTAGAGCGAATGAGCGCTAGGCTTCAGCCCTTGAGGTTTTCGCTAGGCGATGTTTCCCGCAGCCAGCTCCCTTACCAGTTGAAGATCGGCTTCGAGAAAATCAAAAGAGGGCAGCTCGGAGCCCTTCGCCCAGCGCATATCTTTGAAAATCCGGTTCTCGATTTCGCCTTTGTACTCGCGTACGGCGTAGAAACGCAATTCCACCGCCGACCCGCTCTTGTATTCGTGCCGGATGCGCGCCACTTCGTCGCCGATGCTGGCGTCAATACCCAGTTCCTCATTCAATTCCCGGCGGAGCGCGTCGCGCGGCTGCTCGCCGGCTTCGATTTTGCCGCCGGGGAATTCCCATTTCAGGGGCATGGTCTGGTGCCGGGTACGCTGGCACACCAGAATCTGGTCATTCTTGAAGATCAACCCTGCTACCACGCGCTTCATCGCCGGTGAGGAACCACCCTGAGGATGACGCGGCCCTTCGGGTCTTCGACCGCTCTCCCGGGTGCGGGCCTGGTCTTTCCCACTTTTCATTCTGCGAGCCTTCCCAGCTGTTTGCCCACCAGGGAAGCGCAGTACTCCACCAGGGCGCGGTCTTCAGCGCCGAAGGCGGCCTGGAAGTGGCTGTCGACGTCCAGTTCGCCCACCACCTTGCCCCCGGCAAACACGGGCACCACAATTTCGGATTTGGTTTCGGTGGAGCACGCCAGGTAACGCTTATCGATGGTGACATCGTCGACCACGATGGTCTTGCCGGTAGAAGCAGCGGCTCCGCAAATACCCTGGTTCAGGGGAATACGCGTGTGCGGCGTCATCGCTCCCTGAAACGGCCCCAGCGCCAGCATGCGCGGTTGGCCATCGGCGGGCTGCTCCTCCAGCATATAAAAGCCCACCCAGTTGTATTTCAGCATGCGATCGTGCAGCAGCTTTACGGTTTCCCACATGAAATCTTCCACCGATCCAGCGGCTTGGTTGATGCGGTCGATCTCGTTCTTGACGTCCGCGAAGGCGGAACCAGGAGGCATAGTGTGTCCCGGGTCACATAGACCGAAACGCATGTATTCGAACTGGCGAGTCGGTAATACATCTTAGCCCCTCGGGTTGTGGAAAAGAACCGGAATGAATCGCCGCCGCCAATGCCCGCAGGCCGTGAACCAGAGTAGGCGCAGGCGTATTCAGCAGCTCATCCGAGATGCAATACACCCGCCCATCCCGGACGGCACGCATCGCTTGCCATCCCCGATCGCGAACCATCTTGGCCAGCGGGACGCGGTCTCCAGCCCCGCACCAGGCAGCCACGACCACGTCCGGATCCATCGCCAGAATCGATTCCGCCGACGATTGTGTCCCGGGGTCACTCAAGAACTCGCCGCCCGCGGCTTCGACGAGCTCCGCCACCCATTTCTGGGACGCAATCAGCGGCTTTCCCCATTCTTCGCAAAAAACGCGAATCCGCTTCTTATCGCCGCCCGGCAAACCCGTAACTTGCGCTCGCACTTCCTCGATCTCCTGCTGCATTTTCTCGATGACCTCCTGCCCGCGCGCCGCGGCACCCACGGCGCCGGCGATCATCGCAATATCGGTGTAAATATCCGCCAGCGTCTTGGGCGCCAGGCCAATAAAACGAACGCCCGCTTTCAGGATTTCCACCACCGCCTTCTCCTGGTAGGGCACGGCGGCAATCACCAGGTCGGGACGGGCGGCCAGAATCTGCCGGCTCTGCGCCGTCCACGAATCGGCGATGATGCTTCGTTCGCCGCACTTCACTTCCGGACAAACGTCGGCGCAGTATTTTGTGCAGGCCACCACCCGGTCGAGCCGGCCAATCGCGGCCAGGATAACGGTAGCACTGGGCTGCAGGCAGACCACGCGCTGCGGAGTGTAATCGGATGCCATGGCCTTCCATGGTACCGTCCCGAGGGCGCTCCGCCCTCCGGTTCTTTGGCAGGACCGTTTGGCAGAGGTTACAATCTCGCCAAGGATTTCAGGCCATCATGTATATCCACATGTTCGCTTTTCGCTGGAAGCCGGGAGTCACGGATGAGCAGAAACAGCGTGTCATCTCGGAAATACGGAAGTTACAAGGCCAAATCCCGGGCCTGACGGAAACTTCCGTCGGAGTTAACATCTCGCCACGCGGGCAGGGCTATGAACTGGGAGGGGTGATGAAGTTCGCCGACAAGGCGTCCCTCGATGCCTATGGGCCGCATCCCGTGCATCAGAAATTGGTGGGTTGGCTTATGCCCCTGATTGACCCCATCGAGGTGGACTTCGAGTCCGGCGCTTAAGGCCTTCCGATGTACTCACCCCAGGTCCTCGATCATTTCCAGCATCCGCGCAACCCCGGCGAAGTCACCAACCCCGACGCCTCCGCCCAGGTCGAAAACCCTGCCTGCGGCGATGTTCTGAAACTCACTCTGCGAGTCAGCGCCGGTCGAATCGAGGACATCCGATTTCTTGCCCAGGGATGCGTCCCCGCCATGGCCTGTGCCTCGCTGCTGACCGAACTGGTGAAGGGAAGGACGATCGCGGAAGGCCGGCAACTGAGCCGGGAAGAGCTGGTGCGGGCCATCGGCGGTCTGCCCCAAGCCTCAACCCATGCCGGTCATCTCGCCATGGACACCTGGGCTGCCGCCCTCAAGAGCCTATGAACCGTGAACCGGGGAACTAGGAACCGAGAACTGGTTCAGGTTGGTACACCGGCCATTTGCGCTCGGCCGCAAGGGCCAGCAGTTCCGCCGTCGGATTAATCACAAATGGATGGCGGGCAATTTCCAGCATGTCGGCGTCCCAGATGGAGTTTCCGAAGACCGCGTCCGGGGTTCGAGCGATAACCTCGCGGATCGCTTGCGGCTTGCCTTTGCCGCTGGGCACGCGGATGACCTTGTCGGTGACCTTGCCATCTTCGGCCTGCACCGCCGCCGCCAATATCCGCCCGGGCGGAATTCCGAAATGCCTCATGCCCGCTTGAATCACCCATTCGCTGGTGGAGGAAACCGCCCAGACCTCGCAACCGTTTTCCTGCAGCCGGAAGACCAGGTCCCTCATCGCAGGGAAAAATCCGCTCACCATTTTTGCATCGAAGAACTCTTCCGCCGCACGCATTACATCGGCTTCCAGAAGCCCGCGATTGATGGTCACCATTTCGGCGCACATGTCATCTTCGCTTACTTTGCCGGCAAGGTATTCGGCGTAGCGCGCCCTCGCCCAGCGGACAATATCATCGGCAACCAGGCCGCGGCTCAATTCCCAATCAAAAAAACCGAACCCGGCATCGCCCGCCCAAAGCGTGCCATCACAGTCAAAGACGGCAAGTTGGGGCCTCAGTTGTAGAACGGATTGGATAAAGCCAGCAGCCCTGGGCGAAAAGTTTAGCTTCGCTTTCTCTCGGCTCATGGATATGGAAGGCGTTATCTCGTTGGAGGATTTAGAAGCGCCGCGTAATCCTCAGGCGTATTCACATTCATGGCGACCTGGGGATCATCCAGGGGAACGTACTGCAGGTGTTGCTGGTGCTGATGTTCAACCTCTCTCGCGGTTCCGCTTGCCGGAGCCTTAAGAAATGCTTCCATCATTTCACGCCCGGCCAGGAAGGGATGCC
Source organism: Terriglobales bacterium (assembly GCA_050745885.1). Classification (GTDB taxonomy): domain Bacteria; phylum Acidobacteriota; class Terriglobia; order Terriglobales; family Acidobacteriaceae; genus JAIQFF01. The sequence goes on along the minus strand of JBOGLD010000270.1, from coordinate 6,242 downwards.
CATGCCGTCCATTGTATTCCGGGACTACCGCCCAGATTTCCGGGGGCGCCGTTTCAAACGCCGCTTTTAGACTGACCAGGGCCGCCGCGCTCGCCGGCGGACGATCCACCAGCGTGATCATGACCGCATCCCGGCCCAGGTCCAGAACAGCCTGCACGCCCAGGCGCAGGGAGCTGAACTGCCCATTCTCCGGCGCCGCGTTTCGCACTACCGAACCGCCAGCCACGTACACCACCGGAGCCAGCTCGGATTCGTTATTGCCTACGACGACCACCACCTGGTCAGTGACCGAACTCAAGGAGCGAATCGCAGCCGACAAAAACGTCTCGCCGGAAAAGGGCATGCCATTCGCGACCGGAGGCCAGGGCAGCAGCGCCTTGTCCGACCCCATGCGCGAAGATTCGCCCGCCGCCAATATCACTCCGCACCAACTGGGCGCGCGACTCATATAGGCCAGACCATATAGGGAAGATAGCAAAAATTGGGCTTCAGTGACGGGCCGAATCGCCAGGATGCATCATCAGTCAGCCTCGGATATCAGAGTGGAACAGCACGGGTTCGGCCTCACTTCGCCTGCGCTCAAACCTCTTCTTCTGATTCCTCCCATGCCTCGGCCTCAGCACCACCTGTCTTCGCCTCCTGCGTACGCGAATGAAACCAACTCATGTGGGGCAAATCCCGTTCCACATGCCGCCTGGCAGCGATCAACTCGGCCGTGATCGCTACCGCAATCTCTTCCGGCGTGATTGCCCCGATGTCGAGTCCAACGGGGGCGTGCACGCGCTCGAAAAGTTCAGCCGCAAGCCCTTCCTTGGTCAACTCCTGGAAAATAGTAATGGTCTTGCGCTTCGAACCAATCATTCCGATATAACGCGCAGCCGTCTGTACCGCCCAGCGTAAGATCCGCATATCATCGCGATGTCCGCGGGTGACGATCACAAGGTAAGAAGACTCGTTGGGAACCAATCGGGCCATGGCGCGCTCGAAATCTTCGGCGATCACTTCTTTGGCTTCTGGAAAGCGTTCACGATTGGCGTAGGCCTCGCGGTCGTCCACCACGGTGACATCGAAACCCGCACATTTGGAAACCTTGTAAAGGTTTACGGCCACATGACCTGCGCCGAAGATATAAAGTGATGCTGGAGGTAATACCGGTTCGATGAAAATATCGAGGGTGCCGCCGCAGACCAGCCCAGTATCGTACTTTGGGTCCTGATTGAGGTTGAAGGTCAGGGTGCGGGGCTTTTCGCTCTCCATCACTTCGCGCGCCGCCTGCCATATTTCAGCCTCGACGCAGCCGCCGCCAATCGTCCCCACAATGGAGCCATCGTCGCGCACCAGCATTTTGGCAGTCTTGAAAGAGGGAATCGAGCCCCGCGCGTTGACAATGGTCGCCACCGCCCCCCGCCGTCCCCCTTGCCGCAGCTTGACGATCTCCTCGTAGATGTCCATCGCTGCCTGATTATCAGTCGGTTAACAGGGGCGCGTCAATGCCCCAATTGCCGGGTGAAATGGAACAACTGGGCCGACTGCACCGTTTAGTATAGGAGGACTGCTTGTCATGCGTCGACCCGCCAGAATCGCACTAAGGATATTTGGGATCTATTTCGCCGTGTCCCTGGTGTTGGCGATTGGGTTAGCCGAAATGACCCTTCATCCCGGACACCCACCGCCGCCTAACCGTGCTCGCGTCGCGGCCATGTATGCCCCCTTTGATTTGCAGCCCGTGACGATCCACGCTGCGGATGGCATCGAATTGTGCGCTTGGTATAGCGTCCCGAAACATGAGAACGGCAAAGCCGTCATTCTCCTTCACGGCATCGGCGACAACCGTGGAGGCGTGGCCGGCTATGGACAGGGGTTCCTAGACCAGGGCTACCGCATCTTGCTGCCCGACTCGAGAGCCCATGGCGAGTCTGGGGGAGCGGTGGCCACTTTCGGAGTCCTCGAAAGCGACGACATTCATCGTTGGGTCTCGTGGCTCTACGACCGAGGTGCAGCCTGTGTGGATGGTTTCGGCGAATCTATGGGCGCATCGCTCGTGTTGGAGAGCATGCGGGTGGAACCAAGATTTTGTGCCGTAGTGGCGGAATCTCCGTTTTCCACCTTCCGCAGCATGGCCTATGATCGAGAAGGATACTTCGCGCAGGCCGGTCGTTTTGGTCTGGAGAGAATAGTTGGAAGAACCGTCGGTCTTCTGCCGACCGAGATCGCTCTGTGGTATGCCAAGTGGCGATATGGAGTGGATCTCAGACAAGCGAATCCTCTGGCGGCTGTGAAGTCGTCCACCGTGCCGGTGCTGCTGATACATGGCGAGGACGACGTCAATATTTTTCCGGTGCACTCGCGCATTCTGGCGTGGGCCGATCCAGTTCATGCCCGACTATGGCTGGTGCCGGGAGCAGGGCACTGCGGTGCAGCATCAGTTGCGCCGCGCGAGTTCTGGTCCCGGGTGCTTGGTTTTTTTGCTCAGCATGCCGTCATGACCGGCGGCGGGTCTTCCGGTCTTTCGGTGCCGGCGAAATCATCGAACCTCGCGTGCCGGCAAAAGCAAAAGCCCCGGATCATCACTCCGGGGCTCTTGCTCGAATCTTGGACACTGGCGCGGCCCGCCAAGCACCTCAATCGTCGCGCGCTGCCAGTACGATGTCAAGTGCTTCTTTTGTGAGTGGAACACGGAGGGCGGCGGACTTGAACCGCAATGGCTGATGAACCACTCGACAGCTTGGCAAGCCGCGTCCAGTACCCACTGGCAACACCCTCCAGACCACGACTTGTCCAGTCAAAAGCTAGCGGGTCCACCTACCGTTGTCTGTGATCTGTGAACATCCTCGACGTACCGAAATGGGCCTTCGAAATGCACCTGTGGTAGGTTGAGTTCCTATCGGAGGATCCATGAAAGCCGTCCGCATCCATGAATTCGGTGGTCCAGAAGTTCTGCGCTACGAGGATGTCCCTGACCCCAAGCCGCGTCAGGACCAGGTTCTCGTTCGCATCAAGGCCTGCGCCCTGAACCACGTCGATCTGTGGACCCGCAAAGGTCTGCCCGGCGTGACCCTGCCGCATATCCTGGGCGCCGACATCGCCGGAGAGATCGTCGAAGTGGGCGAGTATGTCATCGGCTTCAAGCCCGGACAGAGGGTCTTGCTGGCGCCGATGCATTTCTGCAATCACTGCGCCAAGTGCGTGGCCGGACTTCAGAACCAATGCCCGGAGTTCACCGTCCTGGGTAACCGGGTTGATGGCGGAAATTGTGAACTGATCGCGGTACCGGCGGTGAATGTAATCCCGATTCCCGACAGCCTGGACTTCAACCAGGCCGCCAGCGTGCCGCTGGTGTTCACCACCGCATGGCACATGCTGGTGGGACGTGCCGGGATTCGTCCGGGGCAGACGGTGCTGGTGCTGGGCGCCAGTTCCGGCGTGGGCATCGCCGCCATCCAGATTGCCAAACTGTTTCACGCTCGCGTGATTACCACTGCGGGCGATGAAACAAAACTTGAGAAGGCACGCGCCCTGGGGGCCGACCACGGCATCAACCACTACCAGCAAAAGATTTCAGAAGAAGTCCGCAAGCTGACCAACCGGCAAGGCGTCGACATCGTCATCGAGCACGTGGGCTCGGCCACCTGGGACGAGAGCGTCAAGTGCCTGAAGCCCGCCGGCACCCTGGTCACCTGCGGCGCCACCACCGGATCTAACGCCAGCATCGATTTGCGTTTCCTGTTTTCGCGCCAACTCTCGCTCCTGGGTTCCTACATGGGCACGATGAGCGAATTGCGCGAGGTGCTGGGCCACGTTTTCGCGGGACGGCTGAAGCCCGTGGTCGACCGCGTCTTCCCCCTGCAAGAAATTCGCGCCGCGCACGAGTACATGGAAAAGAGCCGCATGTTTGGCAAAGTCGTGCTGAATCCCTAGACCGAATCAATGCGGAACAAACACGAACCCGCCCCTCATCCGAGAATTGTTACCTAGTTCCGTCCCGGGTTGTACCACGGTAACTTTCCCAGCCAGAACATCTGAACTACTTTCGACACAGGCAGGTCACACGCTTATGGTGTGCTTTGCAGCAAATATCAGTAGCCAAATAAAGTTTCCGGAAGTTGGATGGAATGGAGCAACAGGTAAATCGGCGCCGCTGGCAGCGTTATCCGTTTGACGCCTCGGTGCGCCTGGTCGTCGATCATTCTCCGGTTGATCGTTCCTCGGTTGATCATTCCTCGGTCGATCGAACCGCTGACCGGACGGTCGTCAATGCCCGTGGCGTCCGCTTCAGCGAAGGCGGGATTTGCCTGTTTGCGGCTGCCAATCTGCCGGTAGGAAGTCAGGTTCGAGTCGAGTTCAACACTCCCCATAGCGAGGAGCCGGTGAGAGTTTGCGGGAAAGTCCGCAATCGCAGCGTCTACTTGTACGGAGTCGAATTTCTCTCCAACAAATTTGAAGACCGCCAGCAACTGGCGCGCTTGAGCGCGCAGTTTCGCAGTGGCAGTCGTCCCTCCGCCTGGTAAGCAGCTTCAGACCGTGTGGGCCGGACAGAGTGTCCGAGCCACACTCGAATTAATTACGCCGCCTGCTCTTTCTCCGTGGCTGAGCTCAGAGCCTGGGCAAGCTTCTGCGACACCAGCGTGACCGTGGCCCGGGTGGCGGGCGTATTGGCCAAAGCGTTCAACAGGGCATAGTCGTGGTGAGTGGCCAGCATGCGCAGAGCTGTCACCTCCACACCCGCTTGTATGAGCTTTCTGGCGTAGGCCTCGCCCTCGTCGCGCAGAATGTCATTCTCGTCCACGATCAGCAGCGCCGGGGGCAGACCCTTCAATTGTTCTGTACTCGCGTTTAGCGGAGCCGCCGTGGTTTTCTTGCGGTCTTCCGGGTGGGGCGCGTACGCATCCCAGAACCACGCCATGGCTCCCCGGGTCAGCCAGGGTCCGTCGGCAAATTCCTCGTACGATTTCTGGGAGAGGCTCGAATCGGTCACGGGATACATCATGACCTGGTAGCGGATGGCGGGTCCTTTACGCTCCTTGGCCAATTGGGCCACGACCGCGACCGCGTTGCCGCCCACGCTGTCGCCGCACAGCGCCAGCCGGCTGCCGTCGAGACCGATTTCCTTGCCATGCTCGGCAAGGTATTTGGTGGCCGCATAGTCCTGCTCCAGCGGCACCGGGAACTGCGCCTCGGGAGAAGGTGTGTAGTTCACAAATACAAACGCGGCTTGGGTGGCATTCACCAGATCGCGCAACAACCGGTCATGCGTATTTTTACTGCCTAATATCCAGCCCCCGCCGTGGAAGTACATCACCGCGGGCAACAGGCCTTTGGCGCCCTTGGGACGATAGATGCGAACTGAAACTTCTCCACCTGGACCGACGGGCAGAGTTTTCTCTTCGACATCGGCCGGTAGTTTTTGGACTGCAATGGTCTGCGCGTCTTCCAGCAGTTGGCGCGCGTCCGCGTAAGAAAGCTCGTACAGCGGCTTTCCTCCTTGCGCCGCGAGGGCATCGACAAAGGCTTGCGTTGTTGGTTCGAGGACGGGTTTCTTCTGATCGGACATAACCATCTCCTCTTCTAAAGCGGCTGGTCGGTTTCAAGCGGCCGTTTTAAGCGCGGCGCTCAGCTTCATTTGCGGCGGACTCTTCCTCTCGATCGAACATCCGGAACTTCTTCCCCCAGCGCGGTCGCCAGGTCGATCTGGTGGTCCTGTTCGTCCACCAGAATCTGACGAATCTGTTCCGCCAGCGCAAATTCTCCCAGAACTTCACATTGCCCGATGCGCTCGCGGTAATTTCGTATGGTGTCGTTTTCGTTGGCCAGATCGAAACGCAGCATTTCCCGCGGGTCGTCCGAGGTCTTGACCGGCAGCGGATTCACCGTAGGCATTTTGCCCAGATAATCAATCTGGCGCGAGATGATCAGCGCGTGATCCAGTTCCTGCTTGGCATGGATGGCCAACTGATCCGCGATGTTCATGAAGGCGGCGCCCTTGAGCACCTGGGAGTACACCACGTAACCAATGATGGCCTGGTACTCGCGGGAAAGATCTTCATTCAAGAGGTCGGCGAGGCGGTCGCGGGAAATCTCTCGTTGGTTGTCGGCTGCTTTCGATTCGGCCATGAACTTTCTCCTGTGGGACGAAAAATATTGTGAGCATCTATCCTACAACTTTTTGCAGCAGGGGCCCGATGCCGGCAATATTCTTCAGCAGCTCGTCGGGAATATTGTGCCTCTGTTTGAGATATTCCGGG
>JBOGLD010000269.1:0-47939 GCA_050745885.1 Terriglobales bacterium | reverse complement strand
GTCCAGATCAGCAGGTAGCGCTCGCGAAAGGCACGGAAAACCAGCAGGCTGGCGGCGAGCAGGAGCAGCGCCGCCGATTCCTGTGGCGTCAAACTGGGGACAGTGATGTCCCCGACCGCAAGCCAGGTAGAAAAGCTCAATAGATTCATCGCAACCAGGGGTTAAGGGCTCATTCCTTTAATAGCACGCTTCCCCAAAGGGCCAATGGGCTTTCCCTGACCTTCTGGTTACTTTCGGAATCTCGGAACTACGGTAGAATTGGCCCTAGTCTAAAGAAAACCATGCCAGTTGATCGCATCCTGGTTGTCGACGACGAGGAAACCATCCGCGAGATTGTCTCCTCCATGCTGACCACCGCCGGCTACAAGAGCCAGCAGGCGGCCTCCGGAATGGAAGCGCTGGCCCTGCTCGAATCCGGCGAGGAATTCGAGCTCATGCTGTCCGACCTGATGATGGCCAACCTGGACGGCATTGGCCTATTGGAAAGAACTAAAGAACGCTTTCCCGAAATGCCGGTGGTGATGGTCACGGCGGTGCACGATATATCGGTGGCCCTGGCAGCGATCCGGAACGGGGCCTACGACTACCTGCTGAAACCGTTCGAACGCGAACAGCTGTTGGCCACGGTGCGCCGGGCCCTGGAGAATCGCCGCCTGAAGATGGAAAACCGCGCCTACCAGACCAACCTGGAATCGCTGGTCGCGGCCCGAACCGACCAGCTGAAAAAGGCCCTGGCCGAGCTGGAGCGTTCCTATGACATCACGCTGGAGGCGCTGGGCGATGCCCTGGACAAGAAGGACGCCGAGACCGAGGGCCACTCCAAACGGGTAACGGCATTTACCATCGCCATTGCCCGGGCCATGGGCTTGTCGAAAGATCAGATTGCGGTGATTGCCCGCGGCGCCTTTCTGCATGACATCGGCAAAATGGCGATTCCCGACGCCATCCTAAGGAAGCCTGGCAAACTGACTCCAGACGAGATCCTGATCATGCAGGAGCACTGTTATCACGGTTACGAAATTCTGAAGAAGATTCCATTCCTCGGGGAAGCGGCTGAGATCGTGTATGCTCACCAGGAAAAGTTCGATGGCACCGGCTATCCACGGGGATTGAAGGGCGAGCAGATTCCGCTGGGAGCACGGATGTTCTCGGTCGCCGACACGCTCGATGCCATCACTTCCGACCGGCCCTACCGTCCGGCGCAGTCTATCAGCGCGGCCCTCGACGAAATCAAACTTTGGTCGGGGCGGCAGTTCGATCCCGAGGTGGTCAAAGTCTTCCTCGGAATGGACCAGAACATCTGGCCCGATCTGCGCAAAGAGGTCAATGCCCAGGTACAACGTTTCGCTTATTCCAGCAGCGCCAAGAGTTCTTCCTAAGCCGGTTTCTCTGCCGCATTCCCTTGCAACTGTTGAAAATCATGCCCAGGTTACGGCAGCTCGCGGGGAAGACTCCGTTTAAGCTTCGGTTAAGCTTGGCAGGCCACGTTTGACAGAGGCAGCAATTTCGCGGGCGCGCACATCCAACCAAGCGGCAGGACGCATTCGACTGCCGAGGTGTTGTCGATGCTCACCATGCGCTCGCTCCGGCTTGGGATTTTCACCGCGGCATTCGCCATACTGCCGCTCCACGCCCAGGAACAGAAATCGCCGGTTCCGCTCCATGCCATTGCCGACGGAACCACGTTTCTGATTCGCCTTGAGGACAAGCTCGATGCCAACCGGGTCCAGCCGGGGAAGCACTTCAAGGCCAAGCTGGCAGAAGACCTGATGGGGCCGGATGAAACCATGGTCCTGCGCGGCAGCAGGATCAGGGGGCACGTGAGCGAAGTGGGAAACGGATTTCATCCCCGCCTGCTGCTCAGCTTTGACGAAATCGAAACCCAGCATGGGTGGGCGCCGCTGATGGCGACGATCATTGACGTTCCCGGCGAGCATGGTTTGGCGACTCGGAACGAGGGCGCAATCGAGCGGACCGGGCAGGGTGGCAGCGAGCATCGCGATTCGGACTCTGGCGGAATGAGCTCCAAGGCCGGAGCCGCCGTGGGCGTGGCGCGAGCTATATTCAGCGACCACAGACTGCAACTGCAAAAAGGCACCATGCTCGAAGTGCGGCTGGATCATCCACTACAGGTCCCGTGGCGCTGAGATGTGGGGTGTGGCCGTTCTGTGACATCATGTACGCCTGCGCCGACATTTTGGTCAGGAGAAAAATCTTATGAAAGCCACGATTGCCCTACTGGTGGTCCTGCTGGCGTCCGCCGTCGCGTTAGGCCAGGATCGTCCCACCATTAGCGCCCAGCCCAACAGCGTTTTTGTCGGCGCAGACGGGAAGTTTGAGGCGAATCCCGATACCGCGGTGATGCAATTCAATATTTCCGCCCAGGAAGCGACTGCGCGTGAGGCCTACGACCGCGCCTCCAAAGCGGCGGAGCAAGTGCGGCAGATTCTGCGGTCGAATGGGATCGAGCCAAAGGCTGCGGAGATCGGGTACTTTTCCCTGCAACCTGTCTACGACTACAAGACGGCCAAACGGAAGCTGATCGGGTACCGGGTAAATGCCAATGTTTCGTTGAAACTGAAAGATTTTTCCAAAGTGGCGCCGATTGTTCAGCAACTGGCGGATGCCGACGTCACGGAAACCCAGTCGCTGAACTACACGCTGGAGGACATGGACGCAGCCAAGGCAAAAGCTGTGGAAGATGCCTACCGGCGGGCCCGCGAATCAGCTGCGGTCTTGGCGCGGAGCGCGGGGCGCACGCTGGGGGAATTGTCCTACGCGTCGGTGGACACGTTTGAGAATGTACGACCCATGCCCATGGCTGGGGCCATGATGAGAATGAATGTAGCCGGGGCCGCTCCGGCACCCACGGAAGAGTTCGCGCCGCAATCGATTTCGGTGACCGCGCACGTGAATGCACTATTCACATTGAAGTAAGCGCCGGCACGGCACGAGCGGGCCTGCCCTGAGCCAAGTCGAGCGGGACGCTCGCGTCCACATGATTATTTTGGGATGCGGCTCGCATCCAACGGGACTGCGCGCTGGATCACCATTTCGAGGGTGGTGCCAGCGTCCATTCTTACGTCGTTGCCGCGGGACAGGAGTCCGATGGCGGTGCCAATTCCGCCGCCGATGCCGGCTCCGATCAAACCACCCTTCACGCCGTTGCTGAGACCACCGACCACGGCCCCGGTGCCGGCGGCGGTGGCTACGGTCTTGGCCTTTTCGCCAGTTTGGCTGTCCTGGCGAATCGTGCCTTCCTCATCTTTCATCGAGGTTTTCTCTGCGCCGGGGACATTCTCAATTGCACCGGGCAGCACCACGGTGTAGCCGCTGGGATAGATAAGAGTGCTGAAGTGCATCAGAACTTCGGCGCGGCCCTTGATGTGGCCGCCGCGCTTAACGTTGCTGATCCTGCCCTGCACATAAGTGCCGGCAGGAATCACGATGCGATCGTTGATGACGACCGGAAAGGTGGTGACGGCATAGACGGCATCGCCATCGCGGGCGTTCTTGGTCGAAATGGACTGCTTGAGCGCCAGCGGGACCTTGGTTCCGGAGGGAATCGTAAGCTGGCCGGCATCAGCGGTTGACGCAGCAGGCGGATCAGACCGAGTCGCGGAGTTGCCTTGAGCCGCCGCCAAACCGCAGGCCAGGAAAACTACAATGATTGTGCGCATCAATAAACTCCCCGGGGCCCAGGCCGGACGCGGCAAGGTCAGCCTGGCCCCATATCCATATCAGAGCCCGTAACACGTCCCGATATCCCAGTACGATGCAAGTTAAAGACCGAAAGTTAGTCGGAATTCCTGCCTCAGCGCCATTCTACAGACTGGCGGAACGCTGGTTTTCCCGGACGTTTCCCATGAACTGGGACTGCAGGCGCTGGGCGCAGAGCTCGCCGCAGACGTGGAGAGTGCCTTCGCGCAGGGCAATCTCGTCGTTCCAGGGACAGAGGTAGAGCACCGGCCGGTTGAATTCGACGAAGGAAGTCCACATCAGCCACCAGTGATCGGTGACGCCCTTGAGGGTCCCGCAATTGGGACCAGCACAACGGTACATCAAGTTGGCGGCAGGCGCAGGTGGTTTGGCAGCTTTCATCCTTAACTCCCAGGGTAAACAAATCGGTGCAACTGACATTCTAGCGGAAGTGTGGCGCAGCGGCGGTATAACAGCTACTTGTAAATCAGGTACTTCTGGCGAAGCTGGATGAATTTTTCCAGCGACTCCCGCCATTCCTCGGCGATACGGCGCGGGTCCTGGCCGGCGGCGATGGCGTCATACACGGACTGGTTGTCCAGCAACTCGATCATCCGTTGCATGTGAAACTGCTCGGGATACAGCTTGTGCAACGCGGAAGCCAGCTCGATGCCCAGCTCAGCCGCGTCGAAAGCGTTGCGTTCAATCAGGAAAATGTTGACGCCTTCACATTTCTGCCCGGCATGGGCGCTCTCGGTGGGTGTGAAGGTGACGGGCACAAAGCGCACACCGGAAATGCCGCGGGCGTTCAGATACTGCGCCAGTTCCGTGGCCTTGATCCAGGGCGCACCCAGCAATTCGAAAGGCGTGTCGGTGCCCCGGCCCACTGAAACGTTGGTGCCTTCGACCAATCCTACCCCCGGGTACAGCGCATTTTCGGTCAGGCTGCGCAGATTGGGCGATGGATTGATCCAGGGCAAACCGGTGGAATCGTACCAGTCGCCGCGCATCCAGCCTTCCATGGGGACAACCGTGAGCCGGGCATTGAGGTTGCGCTCACTGTTGAACATTTTCGCCAGCTCGCCCAGGGTCATGCCGTGACGAACCGGAACAGGAAAATAATTTACGAAGCTTTCGCGGCCGGGATCGGGGATAGCTCCCTGCACAAAAGAGCCTGTGATTGGGTCGGGGCGGTCGAGAACGATCATTTCGATTCCCGCCTTGGCCGTCGCCTCGAGGAAATATCCCAGTGTGGTTTCGTAGGTATAGAAACGGGCGCCCGCATCCTGAATGTCGAAGACCACGGCGTCGAGATTTTTCAAAACGTCGGACGGCGGACGGCGGGCAGCGTCCGTAGCGCCGTAGACGCTGTAGACGGGAACGCCCGTGGCCGCATCTTTCGAGTTGGCGATGTCGGTGGTGTCCAGGGCGCCGGTGACTCCGTGTTCGGGGCTGAAGATGGCATCGAGCGAGATGCCGGGCGCCTGGGCCAGGACGTCGATGGTGCGGCGTCCCTGCGAGTCCAGGCCGGTCTGATTGGTCAGCAGTCCGATTCTCTTTTTACCCGTGGCGGCGCGGATGGGATCGAAGTTGTGGGCCTCGAGCACGTCAATGCCGGTTTGCACCATCCCGTTGCGCGTGGCGATGCGGCGGGCCGCGGTCTGGGCCTCGTTGTAGCCGGTGATGTTCTTCCAGCGCAGTTCGTCCTTCTCCGTGACCGTGAGTGAAAGGGCCGCGGCTACCGCGGTGGCGACTTTCGAGCGCAGAGCGACCGCGCTTCCCTGCCCGCGAGGGTGAACGGAATTGGACAAAAGGATAATGTACGTCCGGGTCGTAGGATCAATCCAAATGGAGGTGCCGGTGAAGCCGGTGTGGCCGAACGATCCCACGGGCAACAGACTGCCGCGATTGCTGGAGAAGGGCGAATCGATGTCCCAGCCGAAGCCGCGGAGAACTTGCGCGGTGGGTGGCTGCTGCGGCGTGGTCATCTTCTCTACCATTTCCGTGGCCAGGACCGGGCTGCCGCGCAGCAGGGCGCGGGCAAACTTCGCGAGATCGTCAGCGGTGGAGAAAACACCGGCATGTCCGGCCACCCCGCCCATGCGGCGGGCCCGCGGATCGTGCACCACGCCGCGCAACATCTTGCCTTGCTCGTCGTATTCCGTGGGAGCGATCTTCGGCCGCCAGGCCGCGGGCGGCAGAAAGCGAGTGTGCGCCATCTGCAAAGGGCGGAAGATTTTTCGGGCGCAGTATTCGTCGAGGGTGGTTCCGGTGACGCGTTCCACCAGCGCGCCCAGAGTAATGAAATTGGTGTCACTGTAGAGAAAACGCGAACCCGGCGGGTACACGGGAGTTTCGGCGAAGGCCAGACGGAGGCCGGCATCCCGGCCCTGCCAGGGCGGATCCAGGTCGAAGTCCGGGCGCAGGCCGGAAAAGTGGGTCAGCAGGTTTCGGACTGTAATGTCTTCCTTGCCATGCGCGGCGAATTCGGGAATGTATTTCGCCACCGGATCGTTCAGCCGGACTTCACCATTTTGCACCAGTTGCATGACCGCAGTGGTGGTGGCCACAACTTTGGTGAGCGATGCAATGTCGAAAATGGTGTCTGCCGTCATGGGCTCGCGGCGGGGCTCGAGCGCACGATTGCCGAAGGCTTTGCGGTAGATCACCTGTCCATTGTGTCCTACCAGCAGCACGGCGCCGGGAATCTGGTGGTCGTGAATGGCGTCGCGGACAATGGCGTCGAGGACAGCGAGTTTAGGTGTTGGGGAGCTTTTGCCGGCGGTGGCGGCCGCGGCCAGCGAAGGAAACAGACTGACAAGAAACACCACTACGGCACAGCCATACGTACGCCGGCGCCGAGTTGGCCAAATTGAGTGGATGCCTTGAATTTACACAAGCGGCGCGGGATTGCTCAAGGAACTGAAGTAAGGGGGGTACCGTTTATGGTATCGCGGCGGAGGCAGGCGTGCCGCTCAGGGCCGCTTCTGGTAACGCCGCCGTCCCGCCGGCCGTCACATGGGGCCTCTCGCCATCAGCCGCATTGTGAGTGTAACCGGCCGTGGCTGTTGAAAAACTCGCTCCCGAGAGATTCGCGAAAACCTCGATGCGTCAGGATCCCCTACAAACGATTTTCTCCGGTCGCCTAGACATTTTCTATCCCTCACATTTTCCTTGATTTTATGAAACCCGGATTTTTCCACACCCACGCCTGTTCACAACAGTTACGCCCCGTAGCATAATACCGCGCTATGAAGGGACTCCCAGCTCTGGCAGCAATCGGAATTGTGCTCTCCTCTGTGTGCTAAGCAAAGCCTTGCCCGGACCCTAGGTTACAGCAGGCGGTCATCGGCGGGGACACAATCGACGGCAGTGTTCGCCTACACCATAAGCCCCTAAAGTTCGCCCAATTGCGGCTCTTTTTTTCAAATGGGAAGACCGCTTGGATCGGGACCACAGACAAGGATGGCGGATTCCACATCAGAGATCTTCGGCCCGACAACTATCGTCTCGACGTACGAGGATGGGGAAGCACGACGATCCGCACCAGCCCAGATTTGAACAAATTATCCAACGGACAAACGCTTTTCTACTCTGTGCAACTCGGGGACGACGAGTGCATTGGCACCACAACAGTCACAAACTGACCGATTGTTATTGTTAAATCGCGATAGCGCTCAAAACCCCTTTCCGGCAGGCCGGGGTCAATGAGCGCTAACGCCTGTTATCAGCAGCTATGATTGTCCAGCATGGGATATCGCACCGTCTTTGATGTCACCCGAGTCGGTTTTCAATGGTGGATTCCACTGCTCATGTTTATTTTCGGAGCCTTCTTTGTAGTTGTCGGCTGGGCTGTCAGGACGTCCGGTGACAAGGATTCGGTGAGGAAGGGCACACTGTTTCAAGTCGTCGGCACTGTGGGTTTTTTGGGGGCGGTTGTGTTCTTCATCTCAATGTACTGGGAGTATCGCAGTGCCCGAAAGGCTTTTGAAATTCACCCCTATTCAGTCAGTGAAGGTGTGGTCAGCGACTTCATACCGATGCCCCCGGGTGGCCACTCCACCGAAAGCTTTGTGGTGAACGGTGTCCGTTTCGAGTACGGCAGCGGTTGGGGTTCTACCACATTCAACTCCGAGTGGAACAAGGGTTTCATTCACAACGGTGTCGAAGCCCGAATCACCTACCTAGGCAAGGGCATCATCAAGGTCGAAGTGAAGTGACGCCGATTGTTGGCGATAAATCCCGATAACGCTCATTGAGTGTAAACGCGGTTCGCAAACAGTCAGGGCTTAGACGGCTGAGCCTGTTTCGAGGCAGAGTGCCTGGGTGAGAAATGTACAGCAACAGCCGATGCAAGCATCGAGTGATTTGGATAGTCGTTCACTGCCTCAGTAAATGCGCCACCCTCGTGTGGTTTGTACACATTTTTGTGAAGCCAGAAGTCACCCCGCAATTGCGCTTCAACCGGCTGAGAAGGCCAAGTATGCAGCTTCAGTTTCGCTTTGACTCGAATCCATTGTCCTGGCTTCAACGTCAACATTGTGTCCTCATGTTCAACTGATCCGTACAATTCGACGTAGCCGAGACCTAATGCCTGGACTGGCGCAGTCGCATGCAGTCTGACCTCCAAAGCAAGGCTAAGGTATTGGAATGTTTGCCATGCGTCTGCCGGTTGAAGGTCACTGAGGTGCGGCGAAACCGGCAGGTCAATCGGAACAAGGCCGGTATTTATGATCCGAAATTCCGCTTCAAACGGATCAAGAGTGATATCTGTCGGCACGACGGAGTCGAGGGCCACGCCGAGTGCACGAGGATCTCGTATGTCAGGTGCGCCGTCAGCAACGCTTCCACCTCCGTAACCTCCTCCCACGCAGCCCTTATTAGGCGCACAGTCTGGTTGCTGTGCTGGCGGGGATCGCAGTGCAGTCCGCTGCTGAACCTTCGACAGATCGATGAATTTAGCTTCTTGGGCCTGTAGAATCCCGGAGCAGACCAGCAAAAATAGAGGCGTTAATCGTTTACGACCAACCACGCAATTATTGTACGGAATATCGTTGTCGAAAAATCCCCATTTCGCTCATTGACCTTGGTTTTTGGCGAAGAAACGGCGCAAGCTTGTGCCAACGCCTGATTGCGTCAATCGACCAGGTAAAATCGGACGAGATGAGCGACTACGGCCTAGAAACCGGCGAATACCTCTGGCGGCTTACCTGTGATTGTTGCGGGAAACAGAAGAACCGCGTCTGGGGTTTTATCTCCAAGAACGGCGACGCGCACGCCATTTACTACGCTTTGCTGAACGTAGAAGAGGAACCCCCGCGGGTCGGACTAACGCTCAGCGTCGGGCCGTGGTGGGACGGCTCCGAGCCGTCGCAGCGTTCTTGGGTACATCTCGATGTCTGGTCTGGAAACGACGGAACGCACATGGGCATTCGTGACCCCAAGGAATCGAACTTTTATCCTTGGGAGAAGGGCGGTACGCCGCTAACGCGGGAGCAGGCGAAACTGAGTGACGCAATTCAAGAAATCTGGTCAGTCGCTGATTTTATTGTCGTTAGCGACGCCGCGGTTTTGTCCTATCCAAACGGCAGCGGCATCGATGCGACTGGCCGCGAAATACAACAAGCGGACCATCCTGCTCGCAACTGTTGAAACATCGCGATTTCGCTCATCGATTCGCAATCGCATGATTTCGTCACTAATCCCTGCCGTATCATGTTCGCGATGAGGGAGGCTCAATGAATATTGCGTATCTGGTGATTACCATCCTCCTGGCCGCGATGGCGGCGTTTTCGGGTCTGGGGAAGATACGCCGCGATCCGCATCAAGTGCGAGTGATCCACGAAATCGTAGGCGTACCGTTGAACTACTTTCCACTTCTAGCCGCTGGTGAGTTTGCCGGGGCGTTGGGCCTGGTGCTTGGCATCTGGTGGCCTCTGCTGGGTGCGGCGGCGGGTCTCGGCCTCGTCCTCTACTTTGTGGGCGCTACGGTGTCGCATTTGCGGGTGGGGGATGTCAAAGGCATCGGCCCGCCGGCCTTCATGCTCGTGGTCGCGGCAGCAGCATTCGTCTTGCGCCTCCTGACCTACCAACTGGGTTCTCCCAGATAGCTGTCGTAGTGTCGCCATTTCACCGACAGCCGCCAGTTGCCTATCGGGAGAGGAGTTTCAGATATGTGGCCGGAGCGAAAGCCGGCAACCGGCACCCTTTACCCTTCCCCGGAACTTTGTTATAACCCGAACATTGAGCACATCATTCCTTTGTCAGAAAGCTCTGCCTCGCTGAAGACCGGCAGCCAAGCCGCCGCTCGCTTTCCTCCTCCTGCCTACGAGCAGCAGGATGCGGCTTTCGCCACTGCTTTTGAGGTCATCCGAACCGGCATCGCACAATCCGTTTTTCCTGCCGCTTCCATTGCGGTTACCTCGCACGGAAAACTGGTTGCGCTGAAAGCCTTCGGCCGGTTCACCTACGAACCGGGTTCGCCTGAGGCGAACGTGGGCAGCGTCTTCGATCTGGCTTCGGTTTCGAAAGCCGTGGGTACCACCAGCATGGCCATGATTCTTTATGAGCGCGGACTCCTCGATCTGGAAATGCAGGTGGTCAGCATTGTGCCCGAGTTTGCCGGAGAGGACCAGCGACGGCGCGACGTTACTGTGCACATGTTGCTGGCGCACTCCTCCGGGCTGCCGGCGTACGAGAAGCTCTTTCTCAAGGCAAGGACCACAGAGGAACTGCTGGCGGCTGCCTTCACCACTGCACTTGCGGCTGATCCCGGCGCGAGAGCGGAATACAGCGACATCGGCTTCATCATTCTGGCGGCCGCGCTGGAACGTATCGCGGATGAGGCTCTTGACCGCTTCTGCCAGCGGGAAGTGTTCAGTCCCCTTGGGATGCTGCATACCGCCTATAATCCGCCGGCGGCATGGCGGGGTTCGATTCCGCCCACTGCGGATGACCGCATTTTGCGAAAACGGATCCTCCAGGGCGAAGTGCAGGATGAAAATGCCAGCGTGCTGGGCGGGGTGGCGGGACACGCGGGGTTGTTCGCGAGCGCGGAAGACGTGGCAAGGTTTGCCCACGTTCTTCTGCAAGGTGGGCCTCCGCTGGTTCGTCCGGAATCTTTGGCGCTCTTCAGTCGCAGGGAAGCCACACCGCAAGGCACTTCCCGCACATTAGGCTGGGACACGCCTTCCCCGCCCTCGCAGTCGGGAAAGTATTTCTCTGCCCGTTCCTTCGGGCATTTGGGGTATACGGGGACTTCGCTGTGGATCGATCCCGAGCGCCAGCTTTCCGTCACCCTGCTTACCAACCGAACCTGGCCCGATTGCAGCAATAGGGCGATCAAAGAGGTACGCCCCGCATTTCATGATGCCATCGTGGAAGCCCTGGAGAAGAAGCATTGAAACGAGGAGGAGCGAGCATCCCACGGGAGAATCTGGGCCGGCTTACCACCGAGCAGCCAAATCGTGCGTCGGCTGACCTGGACCTGAAATCGGCGCTGGAAATGGTGCGGGTCATCAACGCGGAGGATGCCAAAGTGGTCGACGCGGTGCGGCGGGCACTGCCGCAGATTGCGCGCGCCGTAGATCTGATTGCGAACGCCCTGCAGCGCGGCGGCCGGCTGATTTACGTTGGCGCGGGCACCAGTGGACGGATCGCGGCGCTCGACGCGGCGGAGTGTCCGCCCACCTTCAACGTCGATCCCAGAACGGTGCAGTTCGTCATGGCCGGCGGGCCCGCGGCCCTGGCATCGGCGGGGGAAGCGGACGAAGATTCCCGCGAACTCGGCCGGCGAGAGATGGCTAAAAGGAAACCAGGCCGGGACGATGTTGTGGTGGGAATCGCGGCCAGCGGACGGACCCCGTTCACCCTCGCGGCAATCGAATATGCACGAAGCAAAGGCGCCCATACCATTTCGGTGACCTGCAATCGCAACACGCCAATGCAACGGGCGGCGCGCCTGGCCATCGTGACGGAGGTGGGGCCGGAGGTGATTTCCGGGTCGACTCGCATGAAAGCTGGCACGGCGCAGAAAATGGTGCTGAACATGCTCTCCAGCGGGGCCATGACGCGGCTGGGGTGCGTTTATGGAAACCTCATGATAAACGTCGCTCCCAGAAATTCGAAACTGGCGGCGCGCAGCGTGAGTGTCCTCGAGCGGGCAGCAGGGGTGAACCGGGGAGTTGCACGCAAGGCTTTACGGGTGGCGGGAAACAGCGTTCCGGTGGCTCTGGTCATGTTGCAGGCGCAGGTGGACCGCCGGGAAGCGGAGCGAGCGCTGAAATTAGCCGCCGGGCATGTGCGCCGGGCCATCGCTGGCGCGAGGAGCTTATAGATACTTTTTCTGGCGGGCTTGCGCCCGCCTGCACGGGCGGGACGCCCGCGCCCACATTTCTTGTGGTCTGGTACGGACGGGATGTTGACTTGGGGCTTATTTAACGTTTCACTACGGACAGGAATTATCTGGCTATGGACAAGTTTGTGATCCGCGGCGGCAATCCGCTGCTGGGGACAATTCGGGTCAGCGGAGCCAAGAATGCGGCGCTGCCCGCCATGGCCGCCGCCCTGCTTACCGAAGAACCGGTCATTCTGGAAAATATCCCCCAGGTACGCGACATTGAAACCACCCGCAAACTCCTGGCCGCCATGGGGGCGGAAGTCGAGCTGGGATACGGACGGGCGCAGCATCGCACCACCATCTGCGCCCGCAACCTGAGCAGCCCGGAAGCCTCGTATGAACTGGTCAAGCAGATGCGGGCCTCATCGCTGGTTCTGGGACCGCTGGTTGCGCGCTGCGGCCGGGCCCGCGTTTCTCTTCCCGGAGGCTGTGCCATCGGCGCGCGCCCCATCGACCTCCACATCAAGGGACTGGAACGCCTGGGCGCCACCATCAAGCAAGAGCATGGATACGTCGAGGCCATCGCCGACCGGCTCAAGGGCGGCGAAATTGTGTTCGACAGGATCACCGTGACCGGCACCGAAGATTTGCTCATGGCCGCTACTTTGGCCGAGGGCGAGACCGTCATGCAGAATTGCGCTCGCGAGCCCGAAGTCGCCGATCTGGCCGACTTGCTCAACAAGATGGGAGCGCAAATTGAGGGCGCGGGCACGTCGACCATTCGGGTAAAGGGCGTCAGCCAGCTGCACGGCGCGAAACACCGAATCATTCCTGACCGAATCGAAGCCGCTACCTTCATCGTTGCCGGGGCGCTCACCGGCGGGGACCTGAACATCGCGGGCTGCGATCCCGGGCACCTGGGCGCGCTGCTCGAAAAGCTGACTGAAGTCGGAGTCAAGACCCGGCACACCGCCGATTCGGTGCGGGTGATGGGCGACAATCCGATCAAAGCGGCGGACATCGTGACCGAAGAGTATCCCGGCTTCCCCACCGACATGCAGGCCCAGTACATGGCGCTGGCCACCCAAGCCGAGGGCACGTCGGTGATCACAGAAAACATTTTCGAGAACCGTTTCATGCACGCGCTCGAAATGGTGCGCATGGGCGCCAACATCAAGATTGAAGGACGGCGCGCGGTGGTTCGCGGCCCTTCTCCCCTGAGCGCGGCGGCGGTGCTGGCTTCTGACTTACGGGCTTCGGCTTCGCTGGTGCTGGCCGCGCTGGTGGCCGAAGGCGAGTCTATTATCGACCGCGTGTACCACATCGACCGCGGCTACGAGAACATCGAGGAAAAACTCAAGGGCGTGGGCGCGCAGATTCGCCGCATCGGAGAGATTCTGCCCAAGCGCGCGGCCGTGCCGGCGCGAGTGTAGGATCCGAAGGGAATAGCGATCCAGTGTTCGTTGCCGTGCATCGTCAATTGCTGACCTTCGTTTCCCTGACCATGGTTTTCCTGACTGCGTTCTGCGGGTCAGGACCGGCCCAGGTTGTTCCTTCCTCATTTCCAGCCGGAGAAGTGATCCCCAAAGTCGTGTGCAGGGCTGACAGTAAACAGAGTTATGCGCTCTATCTGCCATCCGGATTTTCCGCCGCGCGAAGGTGGCCGATTCTCTATGCGTTTGATCCGGGCGCCCGGGGTGAAGTTGCGGTTGAAGCGGTGCGGACGGCGGCGGAGAAATTCGGGTACATCGTCGTGGCCTCGAACAACTCCCGCAATGGCCCGATGGCGGATTCCGTCGCCGCGGCGAATGCGGTGTGGCACGACACACAGGAGCGCTTTCCGGTCGAGGAACGGAGGCGCTACCTGGCGGGGATGTCGGGAGGGGCGCGGCTGGTCACGGCCATTGCGCTGTCCTGCGACGGCTGCATCGCGGGAGTGATCGCAAACGCAGCGGGCTTTCCGATCGGCAAGGCCCCACAGCGCGGCTTGAAATTCGCTTACTTTGGCGCGGTCGGCGATGCCGACTTCAACTATGGCGAATTCGTGGAGCTGCGAAAACAATTGGACGCCGCCGGGGCGCAGTACCGGATTCGTACATTCGAAGGCGGGCATGGATGGGCGCCGCCGGAAGTGTGGCTCGAGGCACTGAACTGGATGGATATCCGGGCCATGGCGGCGGGGAGCTTGCCGCGCGATCCCGTACGCATCCAGCACACCGCGGATGAGGAACTGGCCCAAGCCCGCGCCTCGCAACTCCGAAACAACCTGCTGGCCGCAGTGCGGCAATACCAGTCCCTGGTGCGCGATTTCAAGGCTCTTACGGATGTCAGTTCCGCGGAACATTCGCTGGCCGAACTTAGTAAGGACAAGGCCGTGAGAGCCGAGGAAAAGCAGGAGGCATCGGCCCTGGAGCAGCAGGCGCGCATCAGCGATCCCCTTTCCGACCAAATGCAGGCCATCGAAGGCGGGGGCGACAACCTCGACGTCACCGCCATCAGGTACGGCTTTGCCGATCTCAAGAAACGCGTGGCCGATTCGCGGTCGAACGGTCTGAAGGCACTGGTCGCGCGCCGGGCGCTGGGAGGACTGGTGATAGAAGCGTATGAATCGGGCCAGCACAGCATGGAAGAAAAGAATTATCGGGCGGCGCTGGCCTACTTTGATCTGGCTGCGGCGGGATCGGCGAATCCCTCCTGGGCGCACTATCAGAGGGCAAGGGCCTACGCGATGCTGTCCGACAAGAAAGGCATGCTGGCCGAGTTGCGGCTGGCGCTGGCCGGGGGATTTCATGATACGTCGGCGCTGAGTGCCGGGGAGTTTCAATCCTTTCAAGGCTTGGCGGAATTTCAGGCGTTGGCAGCTGAGTGGAAAGCGGCGGGGGAGAAGGAAGGCTCGAGGCCCTGATCAGGTCGCCAGGCTGCGTAAAATATAAGCAGGCGTAAACGGCGAAGGCCTCTTCTTAGAGCGCGCCGCCTGCCCCGTCCTTGCGCGAGTTGCAAGCTGTGTATCTAGCTGCACTGCCGAAGGTGGCCGACGCCAGCGCGGTCTTCCTCAAGTACAATGTTGCACGTTCAGCGGAGAATTTTCATGCCAGGGCGCTTTTTTTCGCGGGTCATCGTGCTACTGCTGGTTTGTTTCCCGGTTTTTGCCCAAACTCCTGAACTTGCGAAGGAGGTTCAGGAATTGGTGCGAGTCCACACCGCCAAGGTTGTCTTGGCTCATGTGCGAGTCATCGACGGCACCGGGGCACCGGCGGTCGAAGATCAGAATGTTGTGATCGAAAACGGAAAGATCACAGCAGTCGAGAAGGGCGCCGACGTGGCGGCAGTCGAGGGCACGACCGTTCTCGATCTTCACGGCTACACGGTGATGCCGGGCATCGTGGGGATGCACGACCACCTTTTTTACATCGTGCGGCCCAATCTCGACAGCCAGAGGCATTTTGACAATCCTGTCCTGGTCACGCAGATGACGTTCTCCGCTCCGCGCCTGTACCTGGCCGGCGGGGTCACGACCCTGCGCACCACGGGCAGCGTCGAACCATATGCCGACCTGAACCTGAAGAGCGACATCGATGCGGGCAAGCTTCCCGGACCGCATCTCGATGTCACCGGACCCTATCTCGAGGGCAGCCAGAGTTACTTTATCCAGATGCCGCACCTGACCGGGCCCGACGACGCGCGCCAGACGGTAGAGTATTGGGCCGATCGCGGAGTAACGTCGTTCAAGGCGTACATGAACATCACGCGCGCCGAACTGAAGGCCGCGATCGATGCCGCCCACAAGCGCGGAATCAAGGTCACCGGCCATCTCTGCTCGGTGACCTACAAGGAAGCCGCCGAGCTGGGCATTGACAATCTGGAGCACGGCTTTTTCGTAAACACCCAGCTCGATCCCGACAAGAAACCCGACGTTTGCAGCCAGAGCGAGGGCGATGCAACTCTGGCCCGCATGGACCCAGGCAGCGCCGAGGCCAAGGACCTGATCGAGACCCTGATCAAAGACCATGTGGCCGTCACTTCAACCCTGCCGGTCTTTGAAAGCTTTCGGGGTGCGGGGTTTCCGCCAGTGCGGCAGCAGGCCCTGGACGCGATGACTCCGCAGGCGAGGGAGGATTTTTTCCTGCTGCGGCAGCCGCGGGTGCCGCCTGTGGCTCCCAGTTCGACTCCAAAAATCGATCCCGCGCTGCTGTGGAAGCATGACCTGGAACTGGAGCGGGCGTTTGTGGCCGCCGGAGGACTGCTTCTAGCCGGCCCGGATCCCACCGGCCGGGGCGACGTGCTGCCAGGATTTGGAGATCAACGCGAAATTGAACTGCTGGTCGAAGCCGGATTCTCTCCGGTCGAGGCCATCAGGATTGCGACTCTAAACGGCGCTGTTTACATGGGGAAAGACAAGCAGATCGGCTCGATCGCTGCCGGCAAGAACGCGGACCTGGTCGTGATCAAGGGAGATCCGTCGAAACAGATTTCGGACGTCGAGAATGTCGAGATCGTGTTCAAGGATGGCGTGGGGTATGACTCGCGGAAGCTTTTGGAATCAGTGCGGGGACGCTATGGTCAGTACTGAACGAGAATTGTGGGCGAGAGCGTCCACGCCCGTGGCGGCGCCAGTGGGGAGGTTGACACGCGGCTGGACGGGTGGCCCGCTCAAGCCTGGTTTTGGCTTGAGTGGGGAGGGGTTCACACGTCACAGACTTGGGCCGACGAACAAACCAGATTGTCCTCATGCCATGGGGACGAACGCGTTTTCTGGTTGCCGAGCTTTCCTCGGCTGGGCGGACGAGGGCGTCTACCCCTACGTGGGTTCAGCGAGGTTCGATACATCTTTCCCTGGAAAGCCCATGGAGGCTGGACGGGGCGCCTGCTAATCTCCTACATCCCTGCGGCCCGGCCTTTCATCCAATAGGACACCTGCGTCACGGAGCAAATTCGCATGTCTAGTGCGTTTCTGTCTGGCCAAGCTTTCCAGGTTCGGGCCGTAATTCTTTTGCTGTTCTTGGCAAGCAGTTTAAGCCTTGCCCAACTGCCCGCGAATACGGCTCAGGGCGGTAAGACGCCCGACAACCTGCAGTCTCCCGACAACCCGGACATCCTGCGACAGATGAACAGTGCGCTGGAAGCGCTGGCCGCGAAAGTCTCTCCCGCGGTGGTGCAGATCCAGACGACGGGTTACGGACCGCTGACCGAAGGGGACAACGACCGGGGGCGCACCGCGTTGATCGTCCGCCAGCACGCGGTGGGTTCGGGAGTCATCGTGGACGCGAGTGGTTACATCATGACCAACGCCCATGTGGTGGAAGGGGCGCAGCGTATTCGCGTGGCCTTACCGATGTCCACGACCGCGTCGCCGGGCAACACGCCCGCGGGCAAACGTCAGATCATGGACGCCAAGCTCATTGGAGTTCACAAGGAGAGTGACCTGGCGTTGCTCAAGATTGACGGGACCAATCTGCCCACGCTCTCGCTGGAAGGACCGCAAGCGCTGCGGGTGGGGCAGATGGTGCTGGCGGTGGGTAGTCCTGAAGGTCTGCAGAATTCGGTCACGATGGGCGTGATCAGCGCGGTGGCGCGCCAGGCCGATCCCACAAAATCTCTGAATTACGTTCAGACCGACGCGCCGATCAATCCCGGCAATAGCGGCGGCCCGCTGGTGGATATGAATGGCTATGTGGTGGGTCTCAACACGTTCATTCTGAGTCAGAGCGGAGGGAGCGAAGGTCTGGGCTTTGCCATTCCGGCGCGCGTGGTCAACTTCGTGTATCACAGCCTGCGCAAGTATGGGCACGTACATCACATCGAGATCGGGGCGGGGGCGCAGGAGATCACTCCGACTCTGGCGGATGGCCTGGGGCTGCCGCAATCCTGGGGCGTGATCGTTGATGACGTTACGCCTGGCGGTCCCGCCGCTTCGGCCGGCCTGCAGGTGCAGGACATCGTGGTCAGCGCCGACGATCGGCCGATTGAAACCATGTCGGCACTCACCGCCGCCACCTATCTTCATAGCACCACCCGCCCGCTGAAGCTGGATATTCTGCGCGGCACAGACAAGATGACCCTTTACGTCGCGGCGGTTGAAAAGCACGACCAGATGGACTTGCTCATGGATGCCACCGATCCCGCCAAGAGCCTGGTGGCGCAGCTGGGAGTGCTGGTCGTGGACCTCACCGATCAGCTTCGTACTGCGATCGGCGCGACCCGCGTTGCCGGCGGAGTCGTGGTGGTGGGTCGCGCCGCCAACCTTATTGTGACGGACAGCGGGCTACAGACCGGGGATATCATCCACGCGCTTAACACCAAGCCGATTGATTCCGTGGAAACGCTGCGCGCTCTTGTGAGTGAGCTCAAGCCGGGGGCTGCAGTGGTTTTGCAGATTGAGCGGGATGAGGGATTGCAGTATTTGGCGTTTGAGATGGAGTAGATGCAGGCGCGAGCGTCCCGCTCATGTTGCGATCGAACAAGCGCAGCGAGTGACCAGGGCACAGATGAACCGGGAAGAAAACTCCGCCCGGCAGAGCTGGGACGGCGCACCCCGCCAACGGGTTGATTGTAGTATTTGGAAAGCAGGACCGACCGGGGGGACAGCTAATCGTGGCATGGGGAATTCTTAGCCGTAAGGCACAAACGCCGCAGAAGGTCACCACGGGCCGCTTCGAGATCGAGCGCGACGGACAGGTGGCCTACCTTGAATACAGCATGACTGGAAAAGTGCTCGGGCTGATTCATACGGAAGTGCCCGACAAATTGCGCGGTCTGGGTCTGGCGTCTTCGTTGGCGGAGACTGCGCTTCAGTATGCCCGGGAAAACAATCTGAAGGTCGACGTGATTTGTCCGTCGGTGCTGGACTATCTCGGGAAACATCCGGAATACTCAGACCTTGTCCTGCGCTGACCCGGGGACGAACGTGATTGTTTGGGCGCCACCAGAACCTACTGGAAGTTGCTGATCAGGATTACGTCACTGGTGATATCGCCTCGGACCAGGAGCATCTGTTTTCCGTCGCGCGACCAGGCGAAGGTAGCGATCCGGTCGGAGGCGAAGTTGGTCACCTGGCGAGCTGGCCCGCCGGACAAGGGTTGTTCCCAGACGTTGGAGGCTCCGTTTTTAACGAGTGCGTACTGCAACGCCTTTCCAGAAGGCGACCAGGCCAGGCCGCGCGTCCCGAGCGGGAGTTGGTTGACGAACAGCCTGGGGCCGCCAGTGGTTGCAATCACCGCAATCTTAGGTGTCGGGACCGGGCTACCTTCCTGGTAGGCAAAGGCAAGCTGGCTCCCGTCGGGCGAGACTCTCAGGGAATTGCCTCCCCCGGCAACGGTCACGAGTGGGACCGGCTCGCCACCTTCGACCGGCATGCGAAAGATCCGGTCCTTGCCGGCATAGAAGATCCACTTGCCATCGGGCGAGCACTGGGAATCCCCGGCCTCGGGGTCTTCCTCGGCGACCTGCCTGCCATTCGAACCATCGGCGTCGGCGCGCCAGAGTTCCAACTTGCCATCGCGGTAGGAGTCGAACAGCACGTAGCGGTCGCCACAGGACGAGATGGAACCGGTGTTATGAGCATCTGGAACAAGAACTGTCGGCTGGCTGCCATCCGAATTCATCAACCAGATATCCCCATTTGTGCTGGTTCCCAGAACTTTGCCGGAGGGGCCGGGCGCGATCACGGTGTAGGCCCGCTCTCCCGAGGTCAGTTGGCGCGCTTGCGATGAATCCCCTGCGGGTGCACTCCAGATGTTGAACACACGGGTACGCTGAATCGCGGCCAGGGTTTTGCCATCATGCGTGGCATCCAGGGCCGCGGTGTAGTCCGAAAGATCGTTGGTGAAGCGATGCAGCTCGCCGCCAGGATAGTCGATGCTTTGCAGTTGGCCCCGGCCCAGGGTCGATTCCCCGACCGCGGCGATGAGAGAGTTGCCGTCAGGCATCCAGACCGAACGCCCAACAGCTCTTCCGCCACCAGAGAACAATGTGCGCACGCGGCCGTCAGCCAGGTTGATAGCATTCAATTGCCAAACGGCGGTGCTGCCCACGCCCAGTGTGGGTGCGGCGAGGGTCTTGCCGTCCGGGGACCAGGTGGCGCCGAATATGAATCCCGCATACGCCGGGAGCGAGGTCACCAGCCGTGGCCCGCTGCCATCTGCCTGCGCGGTCCAGACTTCAATCACGCTGCGGTCGGGAACGCCCCGCTCGAAGACGAAGTGGCTGCCATCAGGTGAAAAGTCGACGGAGGAATCGATGTCGCGAATCAGCTGCCGCGGCGAACCTCCGAGCACTGGCATTTGATAGAGATAGCGGTAGTTCTCCGTGCTCTTGTCCGAACGTACGAAATAAATGTAGTTGCCGTCGGGAGAGAAACTGAGTCCCGGGATTTCGACCACATCGGGGGCGAGTACCTGCACGTCGCTCTTGGTGGCGACGTTGCGCACCCACAGACTCTGCTTCTCTCCGTCCCGCATGGCGTAGACGATGTAGCGGCCATCGGGGGAAATCGCGACCTGGTTGGCTTTGCCGTTTTCCGTCAACTTCGTGATCCGCATGTTTTGCAGATTGAAGCCACGCGGCCGGGTCAGCAGCTTGTAAGCGCCAAATCCGGCCGCCGCGAGTACGACCGCGACTGCCGCGGCGATGGCCAGCCGGGGCAGACCTTTTTTTGCGGGCGCTACCGGAACTGGCAGAGGCACGGACCTCGAGGATGAAGCGCTGGCTGATTCTGTGGCGGCCACGCTCGGGGTGGAGTCATGGGCTGCAAAGGCACGTCCTGAAGTGGTGTCGCGCTTGAGGCGCTTCAGGTCGGCGCCGACTTCAGCCGCGCTTTGGTAGCGCAGGTCACGGTCTTTCTCCAAGGCTTTGTTGATCACCTCTTCCAGCTTGGGAGAGAGATCGGTGTTGACGCGCACCGCCGGAGTGGGCTCGCGATTCAGGATGGCATCGAAGATAACGGCCGAGGTATCGCCACGGAAAGGCACGATGCCCGTACCCATCTCGTACAGAACAGCTCCAAAGGAAAACAGGTCGCTGCGGGCATCGAGTTCCTTGCCCTTGGCCTGCTCCGGGGACATGTAGGCCACGGTGCCGATGGCGGTACCGGGACTGGTCAGATACTCCAGGTTGATGCCGGTGGTGGCTTCGGTCAGCGAGCCTGCGGGCGCAGCGGGATGGGCCGCGGGTGAGGTAACTTTGGCCAGGCCGAAGTCGAGAATCTTGGCGTGTCCGCGCTTGGTGACGAAGATGTTGGCGGGCTTGATATCGCGATGGACGATGCCTTCGCTATGGGCGGCATCGAGGGCGTCGGCGATCTCGATGGCCAGGCCCAGCAGCACATCCATTTCCAGGGGGCGGCCCGCGATGCGATGCTTGAGGGTCAAGCCGTCCAGATACTCCATGGCGATAAAGGCTTGGCCATTTTCTTCGCCAATGTCGTAGATGGTGCAGATGTTGGGGTGGTTCAGGGCAGACGCCGCTTTGGCCTCACGCCGGAAGCGTTCCAAGGCCTGCCGATCCTGAGCCACGTCTTCCGGAAGGAATTTGAGCGCGACGAAACGATCGAGCCGGGTGTCTTCGGCCTTATAAACGACACCCATGCCGCCGCCGCCCAGCTTTTCAACAATGCGGTAGTGGGAGATAGTTTGACCGATCATTCTTTGGGCAATCGTTCCTGGGCTTGTATCGCTGGAACGATGGTCGACGGAGCGATAAATCTGCGCCCATCTTAGGCGGACATCCGGGGCAAGTCAATGTAAGCGCCCGTGGGGATGGCCGGCGGCCGAGGGCACTCATTGATCAGTAAAGACTTCGCGCTAGCCGTCCGCTTCCCAGGGAAAAGCCATTGGGCAGCCTCATTGGAACCGGCCCGCTGGCCCTGCAGCAAACCGATCTACAAGGATGTTAGCTAGGCGTAGTGGAACGGGCGCTCTGCCATGCTTTTCCAGAAATAGGCGAGGATGATCACACTTGCAATCGCCGCATAGGCACACCACAGAGAGGTGAAGGCGTACCGCTTGACTTCCATGACAACCAGAAGAATCACCAGGTTTGCCGCGCCGAACATTACCATCATCCTGATCTGCGAGAAAAACAGCGAGCCGCAAGTTGCAATCACGTAAAGCAACGCAACCGCAGTATTGTTTGTCGCCTGATTGATGTAGACGATGCTGTTTTCCCTGGTGTACACCTGCAATGGGAATGCGGTCAGCGCCCACAGAATATAGAGTGCCGTTGCTCCGCCGAGCACGAGGAACGGCAGCATGCGCCTGCGGTTCTTCCGGCCAGGCTCGAACAGCAGCACGCTCAGCGGCAGCAAGAACGGGAGCAATCCTTGCGCATACAGCATGAAGGCCGCACCCATGTCGTGCGCCACCGCGGGCGATAGGATCCCGTCCAACCCCAGCCATACGAATCCCTCAGTGAACTGATGAACCGCGAAAAGCAGGGGCAGCGCCGCGAAAAGGAGTTCGCGTCTATGCTTTACCTTCGTCAAAGTGACGACGCCAACGGCGCCCAGAGCTCCACTGCCCACAAAGTTGGCGGTCGCTGAAAAGCACATGGCTGGTTTTCTCCTTTGCGAGGATTACACTTGCCATCGCAAAACGCAAAACATCATTTCTGCCCGCCAAACGGTTGGTGATGACGATTTCGCCTTCTTTCGGCGCGATGACAGCATGTATCGCTGCGAGGGGTTCCTGAAACAATTTCTGATGCTGTGCCGAGGATTTAACGGACGGGTCCGCGCCACATGGGCTGACTTTTCATTACAATATGGCCTATGACCGATCCATTGATCATCGCCGGACGCGAGTTTCGTTCGCGGCTCATTGTGGGCACGGGAAAGTACAAGTCGTTTCAGGAAACAGCACGCGCGCTGGAGGCCAGCGGCGCCGACATGGTGACCGTCGCGGTACGGCGGGTGAACCTGGATCGCAGCAAGGAGTCGCTGCTCGATTACCTGGATCCCAAGAAATATTTTCTGCTGCCGAATACCGCCGGCTGTTACACCGCGGACGAAGCCATCCGGGCGGCGCGCCTGGGGCGCGAAGTGGGGCTTTCCGACTGGGTCAAGCTGGAAGTGATTGGCGATCAGGCGACGCTCTATCCCGATGTGCAGGCTACGCTCGAGGCGACTCGCGTATTGGTGAAGGAAGGTTTTACAGTCCTGCCCTACACTTCTGATGACATTGTGTTTGCCAAACGTCTGCTCGATGCGGGGGCGGCGACCATCATGCCGCTGGGCGCGCCCATTGGCAGTGGACTCGGGATCCAAAATGCGGCCAACATTCGCATCCTGCGGGAGATGATTACCGGTGTGCCCCTGGTCCTGGATGCGGGCGTAGGCACGGCATCCGATGCCGCCCTGGCGATGGAACTGGGAGCGGATGCGGTGCTGATGAATACGGGAATCGCGAATGCGCAGGACCCGGTGCTGATGGCGGAAGCCATGAAGCATGCCGTGCTGGCCGGGCGCGAGGCTTATCTCGCAGGACGGATGCCGCGAAAGCTTTACGCAACCGCGAGTTCACCGCTGGAGGGCGTGGTGCGGTGAGTTTCGCTGTCGTGAATGGGCGGGACGGCGATGGAGCGAATCGTGTTCCGCCTTGTGCTCACTGACTTTGTTCTTCCCGTTGGGGCGCAACGCCCCTTCGAGGAAATCATCAAAGGGGCGATGCCGATAATCCGCCAACCCTTTCGGCTGGCTAGGGACGGAAGACAATTCCGGCGGAATAGCGGAAGATATTGGACGATCCTCCGTTGGCGTGAAATCGCATGTAGTCGAGCTGCCCTACACGCACCGCCACGCGCGGCGAGAGGTCCGCGTCCACTCCGCCTCCGAGAATCAGGGCGAAGCCGTTTGCGGTCCCTAAGGACATACTGCCGGCGTCAGCGGATTGATGAAATCCACCAAACAGGGCGTGCGCAAAGGGAGTAAACCTTTCAAAGTTGCGGCTGGCAATCGTTGGCCCGAACGTGTAGGTGTAGCTCCTGAAGCCTACCCCGCCTTCGGAGTGGTAGGCGCCGCTCAAGTCGGCGGTCAGACCAAACCAAGGGTTAAAGTTTCCCGTCAGTGAGCCGTTCCAGCCGTTGAGGTTGGTGCTGTTCTGACGGCTGTACTGATAACCGCCGAAGACTTCCGCCTTGGGAAAATCCTGGGCAATGACCGACAGCGACCCCAGCAGAACTAGGACTGTTAGAGTTAAGAATTTACGCATGGATAGCACTCCTCTATGCCTTGATCTATGTATTGATTTCGTAGCTTGCGGGTCACGGTTTCAACCAGACGCAGGTTAGGTGGAAACCTCCGGCCCCGAGCACCCAGGTATTGAAATCTGTGGCGGAAGACCCGGCAAGTAACCTAAGGAACGGGCAGTGGACTTACGTAACTCGCCAGAAGGCCGAGCAACGGCCCAACGAAATATTCTCCCTGGGTCCCAAGTGGCAGAACGAAACAGGCAGGACGAGCATGACCCTTGGCGCTTCTCGGATGGTTGGGGTTACGGAGGGATAAAGAAGAGGTTCGATTGAGGGTGCGAGGCCGGAGGAATGACCATCGCACCCACAGAAGTAGTCACCTGGATCGGCCGAGATTCTCTAGTGCTTCACGTTAATGTCAGGATCGGCCGCCATCTGTCCGCTGTCTACTCTTCGAATCTCATAGTGATAGGTCACGAACAGGGCAGTATCCACGACCGGCCCCGACGCCTGGCACCCGCGGGCCGGAATGGCAAACTCAGCGTACTTAAAGGGTGAATTCTCGAATCGGACCGTAAAAGCTTGACCGGTGGAATGCCACTCAATCTCGTCTCTGGAGTCCTTGCTTATATTGACTGCCTCGCAATCCACATTGCAATCGTCGTAGATGTGGACTTTAACCGTCGCTGAATCTCTCTTCATGGCCCCTCCTTAATTCTTGAATTGTCTAAGGGCCCCTCTTACGCCTTAGTGCCGCGTAGTATAGCCTGAAAAGCCGGGTTGGAGTGCAAGTGATCAAAGTCGGGCGTACTATTCACGATATTGACCGGAAGTCCCGCAACCAGGGCTTTTTGAAGCCATTTGAGGGCGAGACTGGCCTCCCCGAAGTGGTTGTGCACCAGGGCGGCGCGAAACAGCACACCCGGATTCGAGGGAGTGAATGCCACTGCTTTCTGCAGGGCCGCCAGGGCTTCCTGCTTATCGTCAGTCATGGCGAGATACGCAGCCTTGAATGACCAAATGCGCCCGTCCCGCGGGTTCACGCGCAACTCGTCGTCGGCCAGGCGAATGGCTTCCCGATACGCCGCAAGCGCTTTCTCCCGCTTTCCCGGGACTTGATAGTATGCGTCTCCCAGATTGCCCCAACTGAGCCAACTGGTCTTATCGAATTTCAGGCCTTCCTCATAGTTGGCCGCTGCCTGGTCGAATTTGCGCATGTAAAAATATGCGGTGCCCAGGTTGTCATACACTTCCACGGTCGGGCGAATGGCGATAGACTTCTCCAGCAATGCGATGGCCTGCGGATACTTTCCCAGGGCAACGTACATCGCTCCCAGGTTGGAGTAACCGCGAAAATTGTCCGGGGCCAGAGTCACCACTTCCTGGAACATCCTGGCGGCATCTTCATAGCGGCCTTCTTCCCGGTAGAACAGCCCCAGCCAGCTGTATCCGGCCCAATATTGCGGCCTCAGCGCGATGGCTTTCTGGTAGGTGGCTTCCGCCTCGGCGGAGCGGTTGAGCTTGCGATAGACTTCGGCGAGGCCGCGGTAGGTGTCATCGTTGAGCGGGTCAAGCGCGGTGGCCTTCTCGAACTGGGCAATGGCCTTCTCGTACTCGCCTCGATCCCGGTACACGCTGCCCAGGCAGTCATAACCGTCCGCCAGATTGGGCGCGTCTGCCACCGCCTGATCGCAAGCCGCTCGCGCCTTCTCCAGCCACTCGCTGCTTCCCAAACCCTCCCCATACCCCAGCCAGTAGGCTTTTCCGAGGCCGGCGTAGGCCTGGCCGTATTTTGGATCGAGCGTAAGAGCGCGGTTGAAGGCGGAAATCGCATGCTCGATGTTTTCGTGTTTGTGATAGTCCAGCAGATATCCGCGGCCGCGCAGGTACTGATCATAGGCGGTGGGATCGCCGGTTCCGTGCGCGGCCAGCACCACTCGGTCGTTGCCCTGGACGGTTAAGCCCAGCATGTGAAGAACGCCATCGACCACCTGGTCTTCAACCGCGAAGGCGTCGCTGACATCGGCGTCGACGGTATCGGCACTTAACTGACGGTTGGTCTCGGCATCGACCAGTGAATAGTTCACGCGAACCTGGTTGCCTGAGCTGTGAAGGTTTCCCTCCAGGACCAATCCCACTCCGAAACTCTTGCGGGCCTGTTCGACGCTGGTGACGCCCTCGGCGCGTATCTCGCTGGTCGCCACCACTTGAAGGGGATAGCTGCCGCTAAGCCGGGCCAGCTTGGCGGTCAGGGTTTCGGTCAGACCGTCACCGAAAGCCTTGCTGCTGGGATCGTTGGTGGTGGGCGCGAAAGGCAGCACGGCCAACTGCACCGGCACAGAAGACTTCGTCAGGATCAACCCGGGACGGGCCCTGAAATGGCGATAGACGGGAACTGAAAGCAGGAGAGCAGCGGCGAGCCCCGCGGCCCAGAGCCATTTTTTGCGCTGCGGATGGGGTTGCGGCGGCGGCACGGGACGCGCCAGTCCACTCGAGGACAATCCCTGGTGCACCACGCGCAGCGCTTCCAACAGCTCCTGGGCACTGGCGTACCGCTGCCCCGCATCTTTCGCCATCGCCTTGGAGACCAGGGCTTCGAGATCTCGGGAGACCGTGCGATTGAAAATGCGTATGGAAGCCGGAGTCTCGGCGCGAATGCGGTCCGTGGTGGCCACGAAGCTACCCGCGAGAAAAGGGTGCTGCCCGGTCAAGACTTCGTAGAACACCACGCCCAGGGAAAAAATATCGGCTCGGCCGTCCGGAGGCTGTTCCAGCAGAACTTCCGGAGACATATAGGCAGGAGTGCCGGCAAAAGTGCCCGAGCGATCCACGGTCGAGCTCTGGTCGGACCGCGGCAGGTGCTTGGCCACGCCGAAGTCCAGGATTTTGACCTGGCCGATGCTGGTGAGCATGATGTTTTCCGGCTTGATGTCACAGTGGACGATGCCATGCCGGTGCGCAGACACCAGGGCTTGCGCGCACTGAATTGCGATGGTGAAGAATTCATCCAGCGAGAGGGGCTGGCGCAGCCGCTGGCGTAAGTTCTGTCCTTCGACGTACTCGAGAATCAGGAATATTTCGCCCTGCTCCTCCAGAACATCGTAGACCGCGGCTACATGAGCATCGCCGAAGCGGGACGCACGTTCCGCCTCTTCCAGAAAGCGGTGACGGTAGAGAGAGTCGGCACGCAAGGAAGGCGCGAGACGCTTGAGCGCGACGGTGCGTTTGAGTTTGGTATCCTCGGCGCGGTACACCTCTCCCATTCCGCCTTTTCCGAGGCGTTCTCCGATGCGGAAACGTCCCACCACCGTGCCACAGAGGGAATCCTGGGGTTGGGTCGGACCCGCCAAAATTGGCTGAAATTCCGCCATAGAGAACCTTGCTGCAATTCAGAATTGAAGCATTATCCCGAGGCTTCAGGGAGAGCTCTGCTGGACCGCCTGCCGTGGGCCAATCTTACTCCTGGGCCAAAGGGTGGGCAATCATGGCTGGGCTTTTGGCGGGGAACAGGGGAGGGCGGCGCGCCGAGAGGATGACGGAGGGTCGGCATAAGTGACCTCAGGTCGGCATACAGCGACCTGATTGAAGCACAAGATCTTCAAAACCTTAGTCAGTTTAGGCAATTCTTTCGTCTCCTGCCTGCGGCAACCGGCGTGCATGACGTCAGCCATCCAGCCGCTTCCGCTTAACGGCTCACGATGTCAGGAGACCCTCGGTGCTGCATAAGTGCGCAAATCCAACCTGTCCCAGTCTGTTCCGCAGCCTCAGCCACGGCAAACTGTTTCTGGTCGAGACTGACTATTCTTCGGCAGTGATCTCGGCGATCGCACCCTTGGGTCGCAGAGAGCGGGCGGCGCGCCGGATGGAGCGCTATTGGTTGTGCGACGGCTGTTCTTCGATACTCACCCTGACCTTTCAACGCGGACGGGGCATGGTTACGGTTCCGCTTCCTGACCGGCGTGTTGTTTCGCCCGGCGCGCATCTGACCCAGAAGCAGCCGTCCATGCCGGAGTATCGGGCGGACTTGAAAGGTGTCTCATGAATCATCCTAGAATCCATTTGTGTGCGATCTGTGGAGAAGAGCGTTCCGGGAACCATCCACGTTTCCTGGTGGCGGAAAATACCTGGGAAGACAAGCTGACGATCCTGCAATGGAACGAGCAGATGGCTTCGCGGCCGGGGATTCAGGTTGCCTGCAGCATCAACCATGTCGAGGAACTGGTGATTCACTGGGTGACGACGGGAAGTCTTGATTATCCCTTCGCGCGCACCGCCTTGGGGGCGGCAGGCTGGCGACGCATCGCGATGCCAACCGCCCGAGTTGATATCAGCGGTGCGCACCCAATCGGAGAACTGGCCGTACACCGCGAAAGCCTGGAACGAATTCTGGCCGAGAACCCGCA
Source organism: Terriglobales bacterium (assembly GCA_050745885.1). Classification (GTDB taxonomy): domain Bacteria; phylum Acidobacteriota; class Terriglobia; order Terriglobales; family Acidobacteriaceae; genus JAIQFF01. The sequence goes on along the minus strand of JBOGLD010000269.1, from coordinate 19,319 downwards.
GTCCCTGACCGTCATTCTGGATGCGCTGCTCGATGCTCTGCGGCAGGAGATCCCCGTCGAGGCTGCACCGGTTCCCCTGCAGGAATCTGTACGGAAGGAAGAAAAAGAGTTGTGCGCGGTTTCTACGGAGCCGGAATTCTAATGGCTCGGTCATAGACTATAGATATAGATCGCGTGGTCCGCAGTCCCGCAATGGCCTCGATTTTCGGCCCGACGTCGTCACCTGCACCTCACACTCGTAGCTGGACCTGAGCGGGACCAACCGTACCGGGGAAGCCGCTGAACCTGGCCGTGTCAGCCCTGACACGCCGTCTTCGAAGGCACACAAAATCCGCAATCCACGCCTTCACTAACTACTTGTTAATCAATCATATACAAAGTGGTCGTTCGCCCGCTACATCCGGTGTGAACGGATTTAGGGAGGCCACAAATGGAACTCGTATTCACGACCATCGCAGTCATCGGCGGCATGGCTTTTTCTCTTGCGGTAGCCCTTCTGGTGGAAGAACTGATTTTCGGCAAGGTACTTTGCCTGCTTTTTGCCCCTAAAGCATCACAAGCCAAGGCCGTTGCTGGACGCTAAGGCGCAAGGATGCTGGCGCCGGCCCGGAACTTTTGAGCGTCCCTGCAGGTCAATATTCACAGAGGCTGCGGAAGTGGTCCGAGGCAGTCGCGGGTCGGGCGTTCGAAAAATGGCGGAATGCTGACAGCTAACGCTTGCGCCGGACGAATCCAGACAGTACCGAGAGTGAAGTCCAGAGCCATGCGCCGTCCAGCTTATAATTCGCGCATCCCCGGCATGTTGACGCCACACCCTTCGCGGTTTGTCAGGTGCTTCTTGTCCGTTCTGACTTTGCTGTTTGCCGTCTCAGCCCAGGCGCAGAACTGGGCCGACGCGGAAGAGCAACTGGCGGCACGAATCTTGTCGGCCACGGGACCCAAGGCGATGGCGGTGGAAGTGGTGAATCGTTCCTCGCTGAGCGCGTCCATGGCCGACGACATCCGGCGCAATCTTCTGACCCAGCTTGCCGTGCTTGGCGTCCGTTTCGTTCCCGCTGAACAGGCTGCCGCAAACCTGCGGGTCTCGCTCTCCGAAAACCTGCAGAACTATGTATGGGTCGCGGAAATTCGCCAGGGCGCGAATGCACCTTCGGTGGTCATGGTTTCCCTGCCGCGATCGGCGCCCTTACCCGTCGAACCGGCAGCGGCGATGATGGTGCTGCGCAGAATTCCATTGTGGTCGCAGCCCAAGCGCATTTTGGACGTTGCGGTCAGCGACGGTAGTCCGGCGCGCATGCTGGTTCTGGATGCGGATGGCGTGATCATCTACCGGCTCCAGGACAGCCGCTGGCAGGCGGAGCAATCGCTGCCCATCGTTCATGCAGGACCGTGGCCGCGCGATCTGCGGGGAAGGCTGATGCTGCGCAAAGACAAGGATCATCTTTTCGAGGTCTATCTGCCCGGCGTTCATTGTCGAAGCTCGGCGGCCGCGCCCCCTGGCATGACTTGCTATGACAGTGCCGATCCCTGGCCGATTGGTGCCGATCTGTTTAGTCAGAGCGCATCATTTACATCCTCGCGCAATTTCTTCAGCGGCGGATTGTCGCCCGGGGTGGGCAAAGTTGCAACCGCGCCTGCGTTTTACTCCGCCGCCGCGGTTCCCCGGGACCAGACTACGTGGTGGTTCCTGGCCACCGTGGACGGCCGAGTGCATCTTCTTGAAGGCAACACCGATCAAGTTTTGGAGAAGCTGGGCTGGGGCAGCGACATTGCCAGCGTACGCAGCGGCTGCGGGTCGGGCTGGCAAGTTCTTGCAACCGGAAACGGCGAGGGCGCGAATGACGCGGTGCGAGCTTTCGAAGTCACGGGTCGCCAGCCGGTCGCCGCCAGCGCACCCCTCGAGGTGAGTGGCGCCATCACCGCCCTGTGGACAGAGGCTGGCGGAACTGGCGCGGTGGCGGTGGCGCACAACTCGGAAACGGGGAGCTATGAGGCCTTCCGGCTTATTGTTACTTGCGGCAGCTAGTGTGGCGCTGGCAGCCCATGCGCCCGCCAGCACACGTCCGCACTATGGCGGCACCCTCCGCCTGGCAATACGAGAGGCGCCTGCATCGCTTGATCCCACTGACCCGGGCCGGTCGGACACGATGGCATGGCGCAGCCTTTCTGGCTTGATCTTCGACACCCTGGTCACGCTGGACGCCCGCGGACAGGCCCAACCGGCATTAGCCACTTCATGGCAAGCCGATCCGGGCAATCAGCGCTGGCAGTTCAGCATCCGCCGCGGCGTCACATTTCATGATGGAGCGGCGGTCAGTTCCGATGCGGTTGCGGCTTCGCTGCGCGCCGCAAATCCGGACTGGAAGGTTTTCGCCACCGGAGAAGCGGTCGCGGTGGAGTGCAGCAGCCCGACCGCAGACCTCCCCGCCGAACTGGCGCTGCCCCGCTACGGCGTCGCCAGACGCGCCGGCGGAAAACTGGTTGGCAGCGGGCCATTTGCCATCAACCGCTGGGAGGCTGCCCGGAGACTCACGCTCACTGCTCGTGACGACTACTGGGGCGGCCGCGCATTTGTCGATTCCATCGAAATCGAAATGGGTAAGACTTTCCGCGAGCAGATGATCGCGCTCGATTTGGGCAAGGCCGACATCGTGGAGGTCGCGCCGGACCAGGCCCGTCGTGCGGTTGTGGAGGGCCGCCGAGTCGAGAACTCAGCTCCCGCGGAATGGATGGCGCTGGTCTTCGCCCGCGACAGCCAGTCCGCGGACGAACGGAAATTGCATGAGGCTTTGTCGCTGAGCATCGATCGAGCGTCGCTCAACAACGTTCTGCTGCAAGGCGCAGGCGAGCCCGCTGGCACATTCCTGCCCAACTGGCTGACCGGCTATGCTTTCCTTTTTCCTACGATGGTCGATCTGCCGCGCGCCCGCCAGCTCCGTAGCGAAGTTCGCCTGGCGCCGGTGTGGAGGCTGGGCTACGATGCGTCCGATCCACTGGCCCGAGTGGTCGCGGAGCGAATCGCATTGAACGGACGCGATGCCGGGCTCACCCTGCAGCCGCTGCCGCTCGAGTCCGCGAGCTCGACGGTCCCCGACGTACGGCTGGTTCGCGCACTGCTGCCCACGCTCGATGCGCGGGTGGCGCTCCGTGTGTTCGCCGGCATCGTGGGACTGCCCGAGCCCAAGTTCGATGGTGACCCGGCCAACGGCGTCTACGCGGCCGAAAGCTCTCTATTGCAATCGCAGCGCGTGATTCCCCTGCTGCACTTGCGGGCCGCCACGGCTTTAGGCGCGAATGTGATGGGCTGGCACGAAGATCCGGACGGTAGCTGGCGTTTGCAGAATGTCTGGCTGGAAACGGGGAAGCCGTGAGCTTTCGCCGCAAACTCTTGCTGGTGTTCGCGCTGACGGTCTTTCTTTCCGTGGGCGCGGTCACGTGGATCGTGTCCAGCGTTACCCGGAGAGTATTTGAGCGGGCGAATGAGGACCAGACCACGGCCCTGATCGCGCAATTTCGCCGCGAGTTCAGCCGGCGGGGTGAAGAGGTAGTGCGCCGAGTGGAAACCGTCGCGGGCAGTGACGCCGCGATCCGCATGGCGCTTGCGGTGAGCCGTGGTTCCACGGACTATGGCGCGTACGTGAACGAGGCCAAATCTCTCGCCGACAATCAGCAGTTGGACTTTCTGGAGTTCGTGGACAATCGCGGCACCATTCTCTCGTCGGCACAGTGGCCCGCGAAATTCGGTTATACGGAAAGCTCCCTGCCGGCGGGAGCGCCGCCCAAAGATGCCTTTCTCCGGCAGGAGGAGCTGCCTGACGGCGCGGCCCTCAGCCTCTCCGCCATCCGGCAAGTGCAGGTTGGCGACCGGCCGCTTTACGTGATCGGCGGCCGTCGCCTGGACAATGACTTCATGAGAAGCCTCGACCTTCCCGCTGGAATGCGGGCACTTCTCTACAGCAACTTGGCAAAAGGCTTCTCGTCCCAACTCCTGATCGCGCCACCGGGCAGCGTGCAACAACCGGGCCTGCTGGCGCCGCTCATCGAACACGTCCAGCAGCAGCGGCGGGAGGCCACTGCGCTGGTTCATTGGACGGACAATGGGGCGGACGATGAGAGCATCCACGCCATCCCATTGAACGGCCAGGACAACCAGTTGCTTGGCATTCTGCTGGTGGGCAACACGCGCCGGCCTTATGTTGAACTGCGCAATCGCATTCGTTCGGCCGCCCTGCTGGCCGGAAGCGTCGGCATTATTCTGGCCATCCTGTTCAGCGGATGGGCCTCGTCCCGGGTCACGAGGCCGGTCGAACAGCTTGCGGAGGCGGCGCGAGAAGTGGCGGCGGGAAATTGGAACACGCGGGTTGCGGTGGATTCGTCCGACGAACTGGGGGCTTTAGCCGAGTCTTTCAACCGCATGACGGGGGAGCTTTTGGAACAGAGGGAGCGCCTGGTCCAAACTGAACGGGTCGCGGCCTGGCGGGAGCTGGCCCGCCGCCTGGCGCATGAGCTCAAGAATCCGTTGTTCCCACTGCAACTGACGGTGGAGAACCTGGTGCGGGCGCGAGAGCAGAGTCCGGAACAGTTCGATGAAGTTTTTCGCGAGAGCTCGTCTACTCTGCTGGCGGAGATCGCCAATCTGAAAGCCATCATCTCGCGCTTCAGCGAGTTTTCCCGAATGCCGCAGCCCCAATTTCAGCGAGTGCAAATCAACGAGATTGTGCAAAATGTGGCGCGCCTGCTGCAGGCGCAACTGCGCTCACCGGAGCGCGCTCCCATCGAATGCAGGCTCGAGCTGGCGGGAACTCTGGAGCCGATTGCGGCCGACCCGGAACTGCTTCATCGCGCCTTTTCCAATCTGGCGCTGAACGGGCTGGACGCCATGCCGCAGGGCGGCACACTTACGCTGCGCACGCGCCCGAGCGGCGACCGGGTCGCGGTCGAAATTGCCGATACCGGCGCCGGCCTGACCGCGGAAGAGTGCGAACGCCTGTTCACGCCCTATTACACCAGCAAGGCGCAGGGCACGGGACTTGGACTGGCCATCGTGCAATCGATCATCAGCGACCATGGAGGCAGGATCGGGGTACGCAGCGCGCCAGGGCGAGGAACAACGTTTATGATCGAGCTGCCGGGCAATCTGGACAAGCTGCAGGCCGCGCGCTAAGGAGTTATGGGTGTCCCAGAAAGCACATCTGCTGATCGTTGACGACGAAGCCAACACCCTGGCCTCGCTGGCGCGTGCCTTTCGTCTCGCCGGCCACGAGGCGACCGTTTGTGACAACGCTCTCAAAGCCCTCGAGCTGGCCCGATCTCAGCCCTTCGACCTGATTATCTCGGATGTAGTCATGCCGGGTAAGGATGGACTCTCTCTGCTCGAAGAGTTGAAATCGCAAGGAGTCACAACTCCGGTGGTGATGATGTCAGGGCAGGCGCACATCGATATGGCGGTGCGAGCTACGCGCCTGGGCGCGCTGGACTTTCTGGAAAAACCCATTTCCACGGAAAAGCTGCTACTCACGGTAGAGAACGCGCTCAAACTGCAACGGCTGGAATCCGAAAACCGTCAGCTGCGGCAACGGCTGGGAAAACACGAGATGGTGTGGACCGGCGAAACCATGAAGAAGCTGATGGCCCAGATCGAACGAGTGGCCGCGAGCGAGACCCGGGTCTGCATCCTGGGAGAGACCGGCACGGGGAAGGAATTGGTGGCGCGCACGCTGCATGAACGCAGCCCGCGGGCTTCAGGTCCATTCGTGACCTTGAACTGCGCCGCGGTTCCGGCTGAACTGATCGAGTCCGAGCTCTTCGGTCATGAGAAAGGCTCATTTACCGGAGCCGCCGGGCGCCATCTGGGCAAATTCGAACAGGCGGAGCGGGGGACAATTTTCCTCGATGAAATCGGAGACATGCCCCTAGCCATGCAGGCCAAGCTGCTGCGCGTGCTGGAGGAAGGCGAAGTCGAGCGCATCGGCGCCGACAAGCCAACCCAGGTCGATGTGCGAGTCGTCGTGGCTACGCATCGCAATCTGGATTCTCTGGTGCGCGAGGGTAAATTCCGGCAGGATCTGTTTCACCGGGTCTACGTTTTCCCCATTCTCCTGCCGCCGCTGCGCGAGCGCAAAGAGGACATTCCCGTGCTCGTGCAAACCTTCGCCCAACAAGTCTGTGCCCAGAATAATTGGAAGGCGATCCCTTTCACGCCGGAAGCGATTCAGGCGCTCGAAGCGCATTCCTGGCCGGGTAACGTTCGCGAACTGCGCAATGTGGTGGAACGCCTGATTCTGCTTGCTACGGAAGGCGACGTCACCGTGAACACCGTCGAGATGGCCTTGCCCCAGGCTGTGTCGCCGCCAATCACGCTGCCTGGCACGGGCACCCTGGCGCAGAGGGCGCAGGCCTTCGAACGCGAGGTGATTCTGGCCGAACTGAAGCGTAACCGTTTTCACGTCACCAACGCGGCGAAGGCGCTGGGCCTCGAACGCAGCCATCTCTACAAGAAAGCGGAGCAGTTGGGAATCGATCTCAGGTCTCTTCGCAATGAACCAGGTGAGGGAGGGGACGCAACCTAAAATACAGGAGAAACTGTATTGGCTCGCGCCTGTCGCTGTATATAGATAGAGTTATATAGATCGATTGCCGAGCAACGTTCCGGCCCTTAGGCAGTCAACTGTAGAGGGACGCGCTGTGGGCGACGAGAAAGCAACATGAGCCAGTCGTACCGGCCTTAACTCGACGCGGGATCGGAAAAAGTTCGCGAAGGAAACGCAACATCAGTAAGAATTACATGCATAAAGTTTCCCACAGGCAACTAAAGCGCTGGAAACATGGGCGCACTCTAGTTTGGCAATCGTGATGCTTCAGTAGACGGGAACAGAGGATTCAGTTTAACGGATATTGCAGAACCACAATCGATGTGCTTGCGGAGAAGGACATTCTGCGGAGGTAGTTTATGGCTGCATTCCGAATATTCATCGCCGATGACCACGAGGTGGTACGCAAGGGTTTATGCGCTCTTTTGCAGGCGGACCCCAGCTGGGAAATCTGTGGCGAGGCGGCAGACGGACGCGATGCGGTGGAGAAAGTTCGTGAATTGAAGCCGGACGCGATAGTTCTCGATATTGGCATGCCCGGTCTGAACGGCCTGGAAGCAACCCGCCAGATCATGAAGGACGACCCCCGGGCCAAAGTGCTCATCCTGACGTTCCATGATTCCGATCAGGTAGTGCGGGACGTTTTGAACGCTGGAGCGCGAGGCTTTCTGCTGAAGTCCGACGCCGCGCGGGACCTGGTGGTCGCGATGGAGGCGTTGCGACGGGACAAGACATATTTCACTTCGAAGGTCGCGGCCATGGTGCTGGAGGGATACTTGAAGGGTGGCACCCACGCGCCAGCAGTCGCCCTGGGACGCGACCGTCTCACTCCCCGCGAGCGCGAAGTTGTGCAATTGCTCGCCGAAGGCAAGAGCACGAAAGAAGTGGCGGTTGCGCTGGGGCTAAGCGTGAAGACGGCGGAAACTCATCGCTCAAACATTATGCGTAAACTGCAACTCCACTCGGTGAGCGACCTCGTCCTTTACGCGGTCCGCAACAATATCATCCACGTCGTCCAACCGGCAATCGAGTAGGCAATTTGGCAGTTTCCTAATTTTTCCGCGCAGGTCTGTTCGGCCCTGTTACGATCTTTGCGCCCTTTGCGGTTGAGAATGGCGGCAAGGTCTTGAACCGCAAAGGACGCAAAGACCGCAAAGAAAAGCTCAACTCAGGACACTACCTGTAATTTCGCCGGTTTGGTGCGGAGTGGACGCAAGACCGCCGGGCGACGCCACCCGCCCCTCGCCAAACGCGATCGAGGATTGCCGGCGCACCTCTGAGATCTCTCCGAATCTTTCTCTGGCTGAGAAGTCGCTTCGTCCTTTCGTCAACTCTCCATGTGCCTACGCACATGCAAGGTCGGCGCGTACAGGAACTCATTAAAAGGACTACAGATTGCACCGGATAGACGGTGGTCGATTTCGCTCCTAGTCTTGTCGTCATGATGCAGAAGGATTTGCAAGGGTCAATCTCAGTTCCGGGAGGAAGAGCCATGATGAATCAAAATCAGAACGTTTCCACCGACGCAGTGAGCCATGAGTTGAGCAATACCAGGGGATCCAATAGCGACCTGGAACTGGTGAAGCGTGCTCAGCAGGGCGACTCCGAAGCTTTCGCGGATCTGTTTCACGCCCACAAGGGGAGGATCTATTCCATCTGCATGCGCATGACCAACAACACGGCGCAAGCCGAGGACCTGACCCAGGATGCATTCCTGCAGGTGTTCCGGAAACTGTCCACCTTCAAGGGCAACTCAGCGTTATCCACCTGGCTTTATCGCATCGCGGTCAATACCGTGCTGATGCATTTTCGCAAGAAGGCCCTGAAGCAAGTCTCGCTGGACGAACCTTTAAGCCGTGACGCAAAGATGATGCGCCGTGAGTATGGCAGCCGCGATGGCCGGCTGTCGGGATCGGTCGACCGCATTACCCTGACCCGGCTGATCAACGATCTGCCTACCGGATACAGGACTATCTTCCTTTTGCACGAAGTGGAAGGCTATGAGCACCAGGAGATCGCGAAAATATTGGATTGTTCGGTCGGAAATTCCAAATCGCAGCTACACAAGGCTAAATTGCGGATCCGGGAATTTCTGGCCGCGCCCGGCAAGAACGCGGCAACGGTTGCGACGCAAGAAGCGGACGATACCAGCACCGCGTCTGCCTGCCAACACCCGACATCGCGTAGGTCGTTGGGCTTCACGGAGACGGCGTCTGCTCTAGGTTAGGTTTCAATGCCAGTCCCTGCGCTCGCGCCACCGTCCTTATGACCATCATGAGGGCGGTGGTTCGCAACATCCAAGCTAGCGCTGGCCCCATTTCAGCTTGGCGCGCAGCACATCAAAAAAAGTCCCTTGCGTGTGCAGCAGTTTGACCTGGTGCTGCGACTTGCGGCAAAGCACGCGGTCCCCGTCCACCATGGGCATGCCGATCTGGCCATCGATGCTGAGGTAGGCCTCATCTTCTCCGGTCTTGATTACGATCTCGATTTCCGAGGTGTCGCGCACCACCAGCGGTCGATGGGTCAGGGAGTGGGCCGAAACCGGTGTGACCACAAAGGCCTCGACGGAAGGCATCAGGATCGGACCGCCGGCCGCCAACGAGTACGCGGTCGAACCGGTGGCCGTGGACACGATCAAACTGTCCGCCAGGTAGCGGGAGACGAACACCCGGTCAATGTACACATCGCAATGATTCAAGCGGGCGATGGTGCCTTTTCCGACGACCACATCGTTGAGCGCGTCGAAGCTGCCTACGCAAGCATCCTTCCGGAAGACCTCACAGTGCACCATGGAGCGCGTATCCAGCACGCAGCAGCTCTGCTCAATGCCTTGCAAAGTTGTGTACAGGTTTTCCAGCGGCACTTCGGTCAGGAACCCGAGCGAGCCCAGGTTGACGCCAAGCACCGGAATCCCCGCCTTGGATACTGCCCGCGCCGCCGAAAGCAGCGTGCCATCTCCTCCCAGCACCACCACAAAGGCCAAGGGGCGGGAAGCCATTTCCGCGCGCGCGACGACCTCCACGCCCGCAGCGAAAGGCGCGGTCTCGGGATCGACCACAACCTGGTAGCGGTGCTCGCGAAACCAGGCCAGCAGGGGCGGGACGATATCGGCCAACTCCGCTTTGCCGGGCTTGGAGATAACGCCGGCGAACTTACTGGTTGAGACCACATTCCCGGTTGCCATGGTGAAAGTCGAATTGTACAGAAGTTCCAGGCAAAAGCCTTAACCGCGCAGGACGCAAAGTAAAACTTAGAATTGTCCGTACAACAGATACTCACGATTTCCTTCGCCCCCCAATATGGGAGATTCGATCACGTCCGTCTGCGTACATCCCAGCGCCAGCAGCGAGTGGCGAACTTTTTCGACCGCGGCTTTTTGCACCACCGGGTCGCGCACGATGCCTCCTTTACCCACTTGCTCGCGGCCTGCTTCGAACTGCGGCTTGACCAGAACTATGACTTGCCGGCCGCGACGCTCCTCCGGCGGGGGAAAAGCGGCTGCAATCACAGCGGGCAGGACCAGGGTCGCGGAGATGAAAGAGACGTCCATCACCACCAGGTCTACAATTTCGCCGAGCTGTTGCGGCTGCAGGTAGCGGGCATTGGTTTTTTCCAGCAATCCGACGCGAGCGTCCTGACGAAGGCGGAAATCGATCTGGCCGTGGCCAGTATCGACGGCAATCACGCGTCCGGCCCCGCGCTGCAAGAGACAATCGGTAAAGCCTCCGGTTGAGGTTCCCACATCCAGACAAATCTTCCCCACGACGTCGATCCGCCAGTGTTTGAGGGCGTGCTCCAGTTTGAGGCCGCCGCGACTGACGTACTTGAGGTCTTCTCCGAGGAGGCGTATGTCCGCCGAACCCTCAACGCCGGCTCCTGCCTTCTCGATTTTCTGTCCGTTCACCAGCACCTTGCCGGCAAGGATCAGGGCCTGGGCGCGCTCCCGCGAAGCAACCACGCCACGTTCGAGTAATAATTTGTCGAGCCGAACCTTCAAATTGGACCCCACAAATTGGACCTCACAAAATGGACCCCAGAACCCACGGCTTCCCTGCATCTCAACCGGGTGAGCACCCGCGCAGGTGCAAGGTGCAGAAAGTATTCGTACCAAACAAGTTATCAGCGTACTTTCCTGATTTCCCACAGAATTTTGCACAGCCGCTGTTGAAAAGTACAGAAAGTATGATGGGAGCAGTTCGGTGCTCAGGTAGAGCGGCGCTTCCGCGAAGGCGCAGGTCGCCTCTTCTCTCGAAACCGCTAGCCGGCGACTTCTTCCAGGAGCTTCTGGTCGATATCGAAATTGGAATGGAGATTCTGCACGTCGTCGTGCTCTTCGAGGGCTTCCATCAGCCGGATCATCTGGCTTGCGGCCGGTCCTTCCAACTTGATGTAGTTTTGCGGAATCATTGCCACGCTGGAAGACAGCGGCTCAATCCCGGCTTTCTTCACCGCTTCGAGAACGGCTTCATAGGCAGAGGGCTCGGAGAGCACTTCCCAATTTTCGCCATCGTCGCGCAAATCTTCGGCTCCGGCTTCGAGAATAATGGCCATCAAATCGTCTTCCTTGGCTGCCGCCTTGGGGATGACGATGTCGCCCTTCTTGTGAAACATCCAGGAAACGGCGCCCGCTTCCGCCATGTTGCCGCCGTTTTTACCAAAGGCGTGACGGATTTCGCTGACTGTGCGATTACGATTGTCGGTATTGATATCGAGCAGGACCGCCACGCCACCCGGACCATAGCCTTCCAAAGAGAATTCCTCGTAGGTCGCACCCGGAAGTTCGCCCGTGCCGCGCTGGATGGCTCGCTTGATATTATCGGCGGGCATATTCTCGGCCTTGGCCGCCACGATCGCGCCGCGCAGGCGCGGGTTCGCATCGGGATCTCCGCCATTCTTGGCGGCAATGGAAATTTCCTTGATCAGGCGGGTAAAAATCTTGCCCCGCTTGGCGTCCAGTGCGCCCTTCTTGTGCTTGATGGTGGCCCATTTTGAATGGCCGGACATGGGAATACCTCGTATTCAAGAGTCTTTAATGGCGCGGAACTGGCCCGTCGAGGAGATCAACGGATTGCCTCAATCAATGCTGGCGTACGAAAAATTATAGCATGGGACCCTGAACCCGGGCCTGCCGGGCTTTGTACGCGTACAGTATGGCCAGCAACGGTGGCGCCAGCAGCACGCCCCAGAATGGAATGATCAACCCCAGCACGATCGGCGACAGGATGGAGGCCCACACTGGCACTTTGGAAGTGCGCTTCATGAGGTAAGGCTGCAGCACAAAACCATCCAGGATGGCGATCACCGCGTACAGCATCAGAACATAAAGTGGGTGTTCCCAATCTCCCCATTTGAACGTGGCAGTCAGGGCGGGACCGATGAGGCCGAGCACGGCGCCGATCTGGGGCACGAACTGGAAGGCAGCCCCCAGCAATGCCCACAACGGGGCCCAGGGCACACCGATAATGAGCAATCCGATCAGCCACAGCAGGCCGACCGCTAGAGAATCCTGCAGCTGTGCAAACAGCCAGTTCTTCAGCGCGCCGCCGGTAACTCGAAAGTGTTCCCCAAAATCCACCTGTGTAAGATGCTCCCGTCGGCAACGATGATAGCCCGGCACCAGACCCGAAGCGAATTCAGCCCGGGTGTCAACCTTATGACGTGGCATTCGTCCATATCCATAGCACGGAATATTCAGAGAGAAGGCGCGTGGACACGGTCCTGACGACAGCCTTGAGTTCGCCCGCAACCGAAGAAGCCGAAGCGATCTCGGCCGAGAGGTTCGACGACATCATGCGCCTGCACCAGCGGCGCGTGTACCGGGTCATCTTTCTGCTGGTGAGGGATGCGGACGCGGCCGACACCCTCACGCAGGAATGCTTCTTGCGCGCCTATCAGAAGCGCGCCAGCTTTCGGGGCGAGTGCCGGATCGAGACCTGGATCCTGCGCATCGCGGTCAACCTAGTGCGCGACCATGGCAAGAGCCGCCGGGCTTCGTTCTGGAAGAGGTTGGTGGGCCTGGATGACAGCGCAAGCCCTGACACCGAGCCCCGGCAGTTTCCCGCGCGGGAAGCCTCGGCGGAACGCGCCTTGCTGGCGCGCGAAGAATTGGAAGCCGTGTGGAACGCCCTGTCTTCTCTTTCGCCCCAGCAGCGCACGATTTTCTTCCTGCGCTACGAGGAGGAAATGTCGCTGGCGCAGATCGCGGACCTGCTGGAAGTGAAGGTGGGCACGGTGAAAACGCAACTGTCGCGCGCGACCGGGAAGTTGCGGGAGATGAAGGAGAAACAATGGAGATAATTCGACATCTGAGCAATGAGGAATTGACCGACCTGGTGATCCAGAGCGACCAGCAAGCCCTGCGGCAAACGCTCGCGGCCCTGCCCGACTGTGCCGGCGCTGCAACGGAACGACCCGAGGAATTCTGGCAGCAGCAGCGCGACATCGTTTGGTCCCGTATTTCTGCTCTGGACCGCCATCCGGAGAATTTCGCGGTTCGCCGGTCGCTCCTGCTGGCATGGTCGGCCGTGGCGGCAATGCTCATACTAGCGGCACTAATGCTGGGTCGTCCTTCCTCTGTCCCGCCGCCCCGTAAAGCCCAGGTGGATCCCGACCATGAACTGTTAATGGCGGTGGAGCACGCGGTGCACAACGATGGACCGGCGGCGCTCGATCCCGCCGCGCTTCTGGCCGACGAAATGGTGCAGGACCTGCCGGCAGCACATCCCCCGATTCGCAGGAAGGAGCCAACTCATGAAAATTAGATATTCAGGCGTATTCGCACTGCTACTCTTCCCTCTGTCCACGCTGGCGCAGGGCCGCCCGGCCTCGCCGTCCACGACCGTCGTAACCCGTGGACCCAACGCCACTTTCGTGTACCACAGCGAACTGGGGAAGTGGTGGCAGAACTCGGAGATTGCCAAGAAGCTGCAACTCGGCGACGGCCAGATCAGCCAGCTTGATCAAACCTTTTACGATCACAAGCTGAAGCTGATCGACTACGGCGCGGACATGGAGAAGCAGGACCTGAAACTTCAGGTGTTGCTCGATGCCGATGTCCCCAACGAAGGCCAGGTCGAGGCCCAGGTAGACCAGGTGCTGGCGGCCCGAGGCAAACTGGAACGCGAATTCACCATGATGAATCTGGATCTGCGTAAAGTGCTTTCGCTCGACCAGTGGCGGCAACTGAAATCGATTCGCGGACAAAATGGAGCCGGCGGCGAAAGGATCTTTTTCCGGAAAATGCTCCCTCCCGGTGCGGCGCCTTCGACCATGCCTGTCCCACCGGATGCGCGTGCTTTCCCTGATCCTCCCCAGCCTCCCGACGATATGTACTGAACCCGCGAATTTACGTCACCCGCCGCCCGTTCATGCTTTTCAGCCATGCGGGCGGCGTTTTCTTCGTGTTAAACTTTGAAACTACTCTGATCTCCAAGGAAATCAGGATGAAATTTGGCGTCATCATTTTCCCAGGCTCCAACTGCGACCATGATGCGTATTGGACGATCCAGCAGGTGGCGCGCCAGCCGGTCACGTTCCTCTGGCACGAGTCCCATGAGCTGGAGAACTGCGACGCGATCATCGTGCCCGGCGGATTCGCCTATGGCGACTATCTGCGCACCGGAGCGATCGCTAAATTCTCTCCCGTGATGGAGTCGGTGCGGAATTTCGCGGCGGGCGGCGGTTTAGTCATCGGGATTTGCAACGGTTTCCAGATTTTGTGCGAGTCGGGCCTGCTGCCGGGCGCCTTGATGCGGAACGTAAGGCTGAAGTATGTCTGCAAGCCGGTGCAGGTGCGGGTGGAGAACGCGGAGACTCCTTTCACCGGCGCTTGCCGCCAGGGTGAAGTGCTGACCATTCCCATCGGCCACATGGAAGGCAACTATTTCTGCGACCAAGCAACTCTCGCCGAGTTGAAGCGCAACCAACAGATTGTGTTTCGTTATTGCTCGCCTGCGGGCGAGATCACGTCTGAGGCCAATCCTAACGGGTCGCTGGATAACATCGCAGGAATCTGCAGTCCGGGCAGGAACGTGCTGGGAATGATGCCGCATCCGGAGCGTTCCAGCGAGCCCGAGCTGGGCGGAACGGAGGGATTCAAGATTTTCGAGTCCATGGTCGGAGCCATGGCGGTGAAATAAGCCGTCTGTAGCGGGTTGTTTTTAAGCTTTGTCTGCATCCAATCCAGGGAGAGATTCATACTTGCCCACAACTTTCGCTTGCACAGGTGTTTGGGTAGAAGACTCCAGAAATATCCCATGAGAGCCCCCCAACCTGCGGCCACACCTCTGGTTCAACTGAAGCATGATGTCCAATTGGGAAACATTCCCGGGATGGCGGCGAGCGTCCTTCTGTTGCTGCTGACCTTCGGTGCTGCCCGGCCCGCCGTGGCGCAAGACACGCCCCGGGTACAGGTTTTCGGAGGCTACTCCTACACCCGCTTTGACACCCCTTCCTTTGGTTTCTCCACTCCGACCGGCCTGAACGGGTACAATTTCTCGCCTGCCTACAACTTTTTTGGTGGGTTCGGGGTGGTGGCGGAAGTGAGCGGGCAATACGGGTCGAACTTGAACCTGCGCGATATCGCGGTCGGACCGCAGTTTCTTTACCCCAAAGGAAAGGCCCTGTTCTTCGGACATCTTCTCATTGGCGATGCCCGCTCGCTGGTGCGGGTGGGGAACAGTGAAGAAGACACGGCCCGGGCCGTGGCCCTGGGGGGAGGCATGGACTTCGATATCTCTTCCCGCTTTGCTATACGGGTATTTCAGCTGGACTACCTGCACAGTGCTTTGTTTCGGGAGAAGCAAAACAACCTGCGGGTTTCGACCGGTCTGGTATTTCACTGGGGCACGCTCAAGAAGAAGAGGCACGGCGCGCCTGCACCGTCTCCGTAAGGCCGCGGCATGATCTGGAAAGTTGTCGGAAGGGGCTTGATGACACTGAACAAACGAGCGGGCTGGCTGGGCATAATCCTGGCGCTGGCCTGGTTCGCAGGCTGTGGTGGCAGCAATGGCGGGAGCGGTGGTGTCACGGGGCGCAACGCTTATGTGGCCATACCAGAAGCCAACGCCATCGCCGCATTCCGCGTAAACCCCGACTCCGGCGATTTCAAGCGCGTGCTGGGTTCCCCGTTTGGCGGAGGAACTTCACCGGTTGCGGTTGCGGTCCATCCTTCCGGCAAGTTTGCCTATGCCGCAAACCAGGGCGGGAATGACGTTTCGTTGTTCACCATCGACAGCAACACGGGAGAGCTTTCCGAGGTCACGCCGCGCACTCCGGCGGGTCTCAATCCGTCGGCGTTAGTGATGGACTCGGGCGGTGATCTGCTCTTTGTGACCAACGAAACCTCGAATACCATTTCCGTTTATTCCATCAGCGCGAGCGACGGCAGTTTGACCGAGATCAGCGGATCGCCGTTCCCGACCGCTGCCCGGCCGGTGGCGCTGGCCTTGTCTCCCTCGGGAAAATTCCTGTACGCAGCCGGCGCGAACCTGCCGCTGGTGTTCGGCTATTCCGTGACTTCGGGGACGGGCAGCCTGCTCCCGGTTCCGGGGTCGCCGTTTGCGGTCGACAGCGGGCCGAGTTCCCTGGTGGTGGATCCCTCGGAGCATTTCCTCTACGTGGCAAACTACATTTCCAACACCGTGTCAGGCCTCACCATCAACTCCACGAGTGGCGCCCTGGCTCCGGCGCTGGATTCTCCATTCGTCGCCGGCACCGGTCCCATCTCAGTCACGGTCCACCCTTCCGGAAAAGTCTTGTACGTAACCAATTTGGGGTCGAATAACGTCTCCGTCTATTCGATTGATTCCAGCACAGGCGCGACCACCGCGCTCGAGAAGTCGCCTTACAGCGCGGGAACCGGGTCTGTGTCTGCGACCGTCGATCCCGCGGGCAAGTTTCTCTATGTTTGTAATCAGACTTCCAAGAACATCACTAAATTCCAGATCAACCCGGACACGGGAGGACTTCCCAGCAGCACGATCGCCACAACCGTTAATGTGGCGCCAGCGTCCCTGGTATTCGCGAAGTAGCCGGTGTGGCGCGGACCTGTCCTGGCGCCAGTTTCCAGGTTGGATCGAAGCAACGTCAAAAACAACTGCAAAGGCCGCGGGCGAGGGCGCCCGCGCCACATAGTTTTCTTTTGGTACGCTTCGGCATTCTCGGCTTCGGATTGCACGCTGTTAAGCGGCTGATGCCGGGGTTCGCGCTGGCGCAGAACTGCCGGGTCACAGCGTTGTCGCGCCGAACCATGGAGAAAGCGCAAGAGTCTGCCCGGAATCACAACATCCCTCTGGCCTTCGACTCGGCGGAGGGCATGTGCCGGTCGCCCGAAGTCGATGCCGTGCTGGTCGCCACTCCCAATGCCTGCCACCTGGCTGACGTGCTGCTGGCCATCCGATGCGGCAAGCCGGTTTTGTGCGAGAAGCCCATGGGCATTCACGCCGGCGAATGCCGGAAAATGGTGGAAGCGGCCCACGATGCCGGCTTACTGCTGGGCGTCGCCCAGGTTTTCCGCTTCGAGGAAAGTACCGGACATTTGCGGCAGCGAGTGGCGTCAGGACAGATCGGCAAGGTTATTTTTGCGCGGTCCGAATTCTCCTTTCCCGGCGGGACGGGACACCCGCGCGCCTGGCTCCATGATCCCGCCCTGGCCGGCGGCGGACCCATTTTCGACGTCGGCGTTCACTGCGTGGATTCCTTGCGCTACATCCTGCAGGATGAAGTGGTGCGGGTGAGCGCACGCGGACGGAGCGACGCAGGACCCGGCATGGAGTCGGCGGCCGTGCTTACGCTGGAGTTCTCCCGCGGCACTCTGGCCACGGTGGCGGTTTCCTTCCGCGCCGAATACCGCACGCCTTTCGAACTGGTGGGTGAGACCGGGGTTCTCCGGGCTGACGACGTGTTGAACGTGGAACGGCCAATCACGCTGGAGTTGCGTCGCGCCGGTTCCCTGGTAGAGACCGAGAACGTGTCAAACCGTCTGGCATATGCCCAACAGGTAGACGCTTTCGCAGCCGCGGTCAAGGGCACGGCGGCATTTCCGGTGCCGGGCGAGGAAGGCTGGCAAAACCAGGAAATTCTGGACGCGGCGTATAGAAGCATGAAAAGCGGAAAGACCGAAGACGTGCCCCAAGTCAGGCAGGAGTCAGGCCGGGTATAGCGTGGCCCCCGGCCGATGCTTCATGGCGTCGGCGGCTGGGGCCGCTGCGGTGCCTGCTGCGGCTGCGATGTCTGCGGCTTTGGCGAAGGAACTCCCTTCGCCTGCACGATCGCCCAATGCCATTCCTGCCCCTGGGCCGGGGCCGTGCCCAGAGTCTCGCGGAATACCGTTGTACTGGTCGGCGCGGCCGAGCCTTTGATGTGGTAGAGAACGGTTGAATCGGGATGTTTTTCCGGCAGAAGCGACGTGGTTTCGGCAGCGGGAACCAGCCGCGGTGAACCTTGGCGCGCCGTGCCCGGCTCGGGACTGCGCAGGACGGTCAGGCCGACCGTAATTTCCCTTATGTTCCAGCTGGTGCCGTTGTGCACGGATACCTCCAGCGTGTCTCCATCGATGGTGGCCGGACCATCCAGCTTGGCCAACTCTTCTTCTGGCAGGTCCTGCGGCGCGTAAGCATTCGACAGCAAGGAAGTGGCCGCCGCGCTGAACGAAAGATCGCAGGTCACGTCGGGTGAAGAGACCTGGAACTTTTTTGTGGCGCCATCGATACTGAATAACAGGCTGCCATCGAGCTTGCGGTTCTGCACTTCATCCATAATCTGGTGCAGATTGTCGTTGTCGATTACGGTGTGCTCCGGGGCCGTCTTGCCTCTTCGGAACAGGCGTGCCAAGTCCCCCAGGGACGGTTCCCCGCTATCGGACTGTGCCACTCCGTACGCCGGAAGGAAGACTCCCAGCAGGATGAGGGCGAGCGGCAGGCATAATTTCCGAGTCATGAAAGTCATCACAGAGAAAATTCCCATACCATTGTGCCGTAAGCGGCACGGCCCTGCCGGTCATCGCCTGCGGCCGGCATTCGATTGATAACTAGCGGGAACTTGTCCTCAGGAAATTGTACTCAGGAGGTCAGAAGGAACCACAAGGCAGGCGCGAACGTTGGTCGTAGAACTTTAGAACGACTGCCCTCGGAAACGAGGGGACGCCGCAAAAAATCTCAGGCGTGCGGGACGAAGGGCACGCAACGAGGCGCCGCACGCCCGAGGTTCGCTCTCGTTACAACAGGCCAGAAGAACGAAAGCGCGTAACTGGATCCATCACCGGAACCGGCTGCCGCTGAAAGATCCAGCGGGCCACTGCATAGCCCAGGGCCGCATAGCAAACATAGACTAGCTTCATGGCTCACCCCAAATTGTTAGATGCTCTTTCGCCTTTTGGGGGAGTGCGATAAGCCGCACCATACCAGCTCAAATTAACAACCAGGCACCGGTCGGTCAATGAACCACTGGTGCTATCCCTATGGCACAAAAGTAACAGGGGGTAACCAGGGGGAGAGGTATGGTGCGGGGCGGACACTGTTGTCCGCCCCACTCACTTTCTGCCCGAATGCGGGATGCCTATACCTGGAGGACGTCGCCGTCGCGGGCGACGATCTCGTACAGCACGGGGTTCACGAAGAAGCCGATGAAAAGGCGGGAAATCAGCCCAGCGACGATCACGATGGCGAAGGGCTTCTGCGTGTCCGAGCCGATGCCGGTAGAAAGGGCCGCCGGCAGCAATCCGAGGCATGC